>NZ_DATIMC010000085.1:0-3075 GCF_035475775.1 Phenylobacterium sp.
CCACTTCGCCTGGTGGCCGGCCGTCACCCCCACCAGCCCGCCTGCGCATTGATCAGCCGGATTCGGTATAAGAGCTTGTCTGAGAATGTAAGGTGCAAATATATGATGAATGAGCACCAAGCATTACGACAGTGACCTGAGCGACGCGGAATTCGCCATCCTCGAACCGTTGCTTCCGGCTGGGAAGGCCAGAGGGCGTCCCCGCTCGGCCGTTATGCACGAGATCCTCAACGCGATCTTCTACGTCCTGCGCGGCGGCGTGCCGTGGCGGATGCTGCCGGACGGCTTCCCGTGCTGGAAGACGGCCTTCCACCACTTCCGGCGGTGGCGCCTGAGCGGCCTGTGGGAGGCGACCAACGCCGCCCTGCGCGAGCGCGTGCGCGAGGGGATGGGCCGCACCGCCCAGCCCAGCGCCTCGATCATCGACAGCCAGTCGGTCAAGACCACGGAGATGGGCGGGCCGCGCGGCTACGACGGCGGCAAGAAGGTGAACGGCCGCGAGCGGCACCTCGTGGTCGACACGCGGGGCCTGCCGCTCAAGGCCAAGGTCCTGCCGGCCGACCTGCACGACCGGCCCGCCGCCGAGCCGGTGCTGGCGGGCCTGCACCGGCATCTCCCGGGGGTTCGCTTGGTCCGGGCCGACACCGCCTACCGCGGGCCTGGGCGACTGGCTCGCCGGGACCCTGGGCTGGTCCTTGGAGATCACGCGCCACTGGTGGACCGGCACGCGGGTGTGGGCCGCCGCCGGCCAGCCGCCGGAGCGCCCGGCCGGGTTCCGGGTGCTGCCGCGCCGGCGGGTGGTGATCGCCTGTACAGCGTTGCCAAACCGGGGTTCGAGTGGTCCGAGGCGATCGAGCGAAGGCGGCTGCGCCCGCTGGGCTATGACGACGGCCGTGCGGGGCTGAAGCTCCATCGGGTGCCCCCACCAGGGGCGTGTGCCCATGGAGGAGCGGATGGTCCGGCGTGTGGATCGCCCCCGCTTGGATGTTCGGGTCTCGTTCGAGACGACCCGGCTCAGCCCGCAGTGCCTGATCAAGGCCTACGCCCGCTTGGTCCCGATCCGGCAAGGCGGCGTGCGCAAGGCGGGAAGCGGTGGTCGGGACCAAGCGGACATGCCGGCCCGCAGGAGCGGAGGTGAGCATGCCTGAGCGTCATGTCGCGTTCTATGCGCGTGTCTCGAGCGAGAGTCAGGCGCGCGACAACACCATCGCGAGCCAGGTCGCGGCGCTACGCGAGCGGATCGCTGCCGACGGCGGACAGCTCGAGCCCGATCACGCCTATGCCGATGAGGGCTTCAGCGGCTCCACCCTCGTCCGCCCGTCGCTGGAGCGGCTGCGCGACGTGGTGGCGTCCGGGGCCGTCGAGAGGCTCTATGTGCACGCCCCCGACCGGCTCGCCCGCCGCCACGCCCACCAGGCGCTGTTGATGGAAGAGTTCCGCCGCGCCGGCGTCGAGGTGGTCTTCCTGAACCGGCCCATCGGCGGCACGGCGGAGGACGACCTCCTGCTGCAGATGCAAGGGGTGATCGCCGAGTACGAGCGGGCGAAGATCCTGGAGCGCAGCCGACGGGGACGCCGCCACGCGGCGCGCTCGGGACTGCTGAGCGCGTTCACCACCGCCCCCTTCGGCTACCGCTACGTGCCCAAGGATCAAGGCGGCGGGGTCGCGCGCTTCGACGTGATCCCGGAGGAAGCGCGGGTCGTGCGGCTCATCTTCGCCTGGATCGGCCTGGATCGGCTCAGCCTGCGCGAGGTCTGCCGTCGCTTGCGACAGGCCGGATGCGAGAGCCGCAGGGGTCGGGCGCGATGGTACGCCTCCACCGTGCGCGGCATGCTGACCAACACCGCCTACATCGGGCGCGCCATCTACGGCCACTCGCGTTACCTGCCGGCCCGGCCACGGCTGCGACCGATCCGTGGCCATCCCCACCCTTCCGCACGCCCGACAGCGCGCGTCGCCGTGCCGCGCGAGGAGTGGATCGAGGTGCCCGTGCCAGCCCTGGTCGACGAGGCGGTGTTCGAGGCGGCCCAGGCCCAGCTCGCCGAGAACCGCCAGCGCAAACGGGACGGCCTGCGTGGCCCCCGCTGGCTACTGCAGGGGCTGACCGTCTGCCGCCGGTGCGGGTACGCCTACTACGGCAAGACCACCCCGAGATCGGGCAAGGACCCCTCGAAGGGGGAGTACCACCAGTATCGCTGCATCGGCACCGACGGGCACCGCTTCGGTGGCGTCGCGGTCTGCAGCAACCGGTCCGTGCGGGGCGACCATCTCGAGCAGGCCGTGTGGGACCGCGTGTGCACTCTCCTGGAGGAGCCTGACAGGTTGGCTGTCGAGTACCGCCGCCGCCTGCACGAGGCGCACGACAGCGGCCCCAGCTCAGAGGAGCTGGCTCGATCCGAGCGCCAGCTGGCGGCTCTTCGGCGCGGGATCGGTCGGCTGATCGACAGCTATGCCGCGGGCGTGATCGATCGCCCCGAGTTCGAGCCGCGCGTCGCCGCGCTCAAGGCGCGCGTCGCCCAGCTCCGAGACCAGCAGCGTGCGGCCGCTGAAGCGGTCGACGCCGAACGCGAGCTCACCCTCGTCATCGGCCGCGTCGAGGACTTCGCGGCCAGAGTGCGCGACAGTCTCGACAGGCTCGATTGGCACGGTACACGGGAGATCATCCGAACGCTGGTCCGGCGGGTCGAAATCGACGGCGAGCACATCGAGGTCGTCTTCCGTGTTCCCCCGCCCGCAGACGATGACAGCTCAACTCGGCCCGAGCCAACGGGCGCCAATCCCCCCTGCTGGCACGATCGTACAGGCGGTCGTCGAGCGGACCTTCGCGCGGCTGGGCCGCAACCGCCGGCTGTCGAAGGATTACGAGCGGCTGTGCGGGACGACCGAGACCTGGATCTACCTTGCCATGACGCGGCTGATGTTGCGGAGACTGGCCGCAGCGTGAATACTTCCATTCTCAGACAAGCTCTCACGGGTCGTTCCTCGCGTTCGCGCGCCGCAACCCGTCCGCCGATGCCATCCGCCGCCTCCGCCAGCCCTGAAAGCCGCGGAAACTCTAGCCTCTCGTCGGATGCG
>NZ_DATIMC010000086.1:0-12330 GCF_035475775.1 Phenylobacterium sp.
CGGCGACCAGCGGGTCTGCGCGACGCCCGTGCTGACCTCCGACATCACCGGCCGGGTGATCACCGACGCCAAAGCCCGCGCCGAAGCGCTGAAGGCCATCGGGCGCCCTGTCCCGCCCAGCCTTCCGGCCAAGCGCTAGCGCGTCGCGCCCGACTTCCAGAACACCTCGGCCGCGCCCTTGTCGTTGGCGTAGCGCGCCGCGACGAACAACAGGTCCGACAGCCGGTTGAGGTAGCGCAGCGCCGGGCCGCTGACCGGCTCGCCGGCCTCGACCAACCGCACCGCCTCGCGCTCCGCCCGACGGCAGACGGTGCGCGCCAGGTGCAGGGCGGCGGCGGCAGGCGTGCCACCCGGCAGAACGAACGACGCCAGTGGCGGCAGTTCGGCATTGAGCGCGTCGATTTCGCCCTCCAGCCGCTCGACCTGGCTGTCCAGTATGCGCAGCACCGAGCCCGGCGCCTCGTCGGCCCTGGCCGGCGTCGAGAGGTCGGCGCCCAGGTCGAACAGCTCGTTCTGGATGCGCGCCAGGATGGCGTCGAGCTCGCCCCCCGTGCTGAGCCGCGCCAGGCCCAGGCAGGCGTTGGTCTCGTCCACCGCGCCATAGGCTTCCACGCGCAGGTCCGCCTTGCTCACCTTGCGCCCGTCGGCCAGACGCGTCGCGCCGGCGTCGCCCGTGCGGGTGTAGATGCGGTTGAGCGTCACCATGAGCGGGTCAGGTCCGGCTCCGCCACCAGAAGGCCGCCAGCAGGACGGCGATGGCGATGGCCTGCATCAGCACCCGCAGCCGCATGAGCTTGTTGGAATAGGAACGGCCGAGGTCGCCGCCGCGGAACAGGGTGTAGATGCCGAACGCGAGCACGATCGCCACGGCGCCCAGCGAGACCGGGATCAGATAGCTGAAGACGTCCATGCTCCGAACTTAGGCCCGCGCGGCGCGGGCCGCCACCAGACTGGGGCCTTTTCGGCTTGACGGGGAGCTCGCCGATCATGTTCAACAACCGCCATTCGCCGACTCGCGTCAATGTTTGACCGAATCGGGCCAGACGCCGCCAAGGACTCCGCAACCCTGTGCATGATTGCTGACATTTCCCCGTCGTCGCGCGCAGATCTGCCAGTCGGCCCGGAATCGCGTAACCGGGTATTTGAACACGTTCAACAGACTTCGTCCGGTCGCGTGGACGAGGCGAGAGGACGGCTCCGGCCGTCGATGAGAATGAAGCACATCTCCCCGATCCAAGCTGCCGGCGAGACGACGGTGAAGATGCCGACGCGCCGCGCGCTGGCCAAGCAGCAAACCCGCGCCAAGGTGCTCGCCGCTGCGAGGCGCCTGTTCTCCGAGCACGGCTACGAAGGCGCCACCATCCGCGACATCGCCGCAGCCGCCGGCATGTCCACAGGCGCGGTGTTCGCCAACTTCACCGACAAGTCGGACCTGTTCCGCGACATCATGGCCCAGGACATGGCGCAGCTCGCCGTCGCCATGCGCGAGTCCGCCGCCCGCGGGCGTGGGGTGGAGGACGCCCTGCTCAAGATGTTCGCCGCCGGCTACGCCTTCTACAAATCCCAGCTGCCGCTCGCGCGTGCGGCGTTCAGCGTCTCCTGGAGCACCCAGGACGGCCCGGCGCTGCGCGGCGCGCCCAAGGTGCAGGAGATCCTGGAGCTGATCGCCGAGCAGCTGGCGCTGGCCATCGAGCGCGGCGAACTGCGGCAGGAGGCGGAGATCAAGCTGCGCACCCACATGCTGTTCGACGCCTACCTGTCGAACTATCCGCAGGCGATCTTCGAAGGCTGGAGCCTGGAGGCCCTGCAAGGGCGCGCACGCGACCAGATCCGGATCATCCTGGCGGGAGCCCGGCGCGGGTAGGCCCGCTCCCCCGTCCATGACCACGGAGTTCGACCAGCCCCGTCGCTTTGCCGGAACGAGCCCCCGCCGCCCGGCGGCGGAGTCTCGACCGCCCAGCCTGCGCCAGACGCAGAAGGAAGCCACGCGCAACCGCGTGCTGGAGGCCGCGCGCGAGCTGTTCGACAGCCAGGGTTACCAGGGCGCCACCATCCGCGAGATCGCCCGCTACGCTGGCGTCGCGGTGGGCAGCGTGTTCACCAATTTCGCCTCCAAGGGCGAGATTCTCAGCCAGGTGATGGCCGCGCGGCTCGATGGGCTCTACGCGGAGCTCGACCGCGTGGTCCCGCACATCCGCGGCACGACCGCCGACCGGCTGCGCTCGATCTTCGGCGTGTTCTTCGCCTTCGAGGCTCCCCGCTCGAAGCTGTTCCTCTCGCACATCGCGGCGGCCTATGACTGGACCCTGCCGCCCACGGCCCGGCCATTCGGCACCAATCAGCGTCTGACCGACCTGCTGCGCGAGTGCCTGATCCGGGGCGTCGCCGAGGGCGAGGTCGACCCCGCGCGCGAGATTCAGGAGATCATCGACGTCCTGCTCGCCGCCTATGGCTGGACCTACCGGCTGGTCATCACGGAGGGGGCCGACGCAAAGCGGATGACCGAGGCCATGGACCGCCGCATCGGACTGATCGTCGAGGGCCTGCGCCCGCGCTGAGATCGGCGCTTGCCATCGCCGGTCCGGCGGAGCTTTGCTGACGCCGTTCTGCGGGAGCTCAGCCCATGATCGTCGTCCACCACCTCAACGACTCGCGGTCCCAGCGCATCCTCTGGCTGCTCGAGGAACTGGGCGTCTCCTATGAGATCAAGCGCTACCAGCGCGATCCCCAGACGCGGCTCGCGCCGCCCGAGCTGAAGGCCGTCCACCCGCTCGGCAAGAGTCCGGTGATCACCGATGGCGAGCGCGTGGTCCACGAAAGCGGGGCGATCATCGACTACGTGATCCGCCGGCACGGCGGCGGCCGGCTCGCCCCGGCGCTCGGGTCCGAGGCCTATGAGAGCTACCTGCAATGGCTGCACTACGCCGAAGGCTCCGCCATGCTGCCGCTCCTCATGTTCATGTACGTGAGCCGGCTCGGCGAAGCGGGCCAGCCCCTGCACGCCCGGATCGAGAGCGAGATCGCCAATCACATGGGCTATGTGGAGGGCGCGCTCGACGGCCGCGAGTGGCTGCTCGGCGAGCTCTCGGCGGCCGACATCCAGATGAGCTTCGTGGGCGAGGTGATGGGCGCGTTCAGCCGTCTCGACGGCTATCCCAACATCAAGGCCTGGGTGAAGCGGTTCCAGGCCCGGCCCGCCTACAGGACCGCGCTCGAGAAGGGCGGCGCCTACTCTTTCGTCCAGGCCTGAGGCCTGCGGCGGTTCGTCCGTCGCAATTGACAAGCGTGACCGATCGGCCGTCCTTTTGCGCCCGAGGGGACGTCGGGCTGAGAGAGTGAGCGATGGCGATCGCGCCGGAGAGCGTGACCCTGGCCGGCAGCGGCCTGGTATTCATCAACTATTACGACGACGGCGTCAGCCAGGCTTACCGTGGCGCGATCATCGCCGCCGAGCACGAACTGCAGAGCCATTTCACCAATTCGGTTACGGTGGGCGTGACGTTCGGCCTGCAGTCCCTGGGAGCCAAGTTCTCCGCCGAGAACGACTTCGACACCGTCGCGGTGAGCTACGACGCCTTCGTCTCGGCGCTGCGCCTGCACGCGGCGAGCCCTGACGATCTCCTGGCGGTGAACGGCCTTCCGGCCGCCGACCCGTCCAGCGGCGTGGGGTTTGCCATCCCGACCAGCGAGGCGCGCATCCTCGGCCTCGCGCCTCAGACCAACAGCCTCGACGTCACGGTGATGCTGAACAGCGACCTTGCGTGGAGCTTCGGACAGGACGCGATCGGCGCGATCGAGCACGAGGTCACCGAAGGCGCATTCGGCCGGGTCGGCAGCCTGGGGATCGAGAGCACGCGCTGGGCGCCGCTCGACCTGTTCCGCTTCAACGCCCAGGGCGTGCGCGACTTCACCGGCGGCTCGGACGGCGTCCCGACCTTCTTCGGCGTCGACGCCAACCATGTGACCAGCTTCGCCTTCCACAACTCGGTCGATGCGACCGGCAAGGACGACGGCTTCGACCTCGGCGATTGGGACCACACCTTCGGAGACGCCTTTGGGCCCGGCGGGCCGAGCTCGCCCGGGACCCTCTCGGCCACCGACCTGCAGGTGCTCGACATCCTGGGCTGGAATTCGACGCCGTTCACGCCCGCCCCCGACGACTTCGCCAACAGCGTCTCCGACAGCACGCCGTTTGGCCACGTGGCCCTGAACGGCTCGGCGAGCGGGGCGCTGCAGCAGGCGGGCGACCACGATCTTTTCGTGGTCTCGCTGCAGCAGGGCGTCACCTACACGATCGATCTGGTGGGCCGCTTCGGCGGCGGCGGCACGCTGGCCGATCCCTTCCTGCGCCTGCACGATTCCGCCGGGCTCACCATCGTCTCCAACGACGACATCGTCGACGGGAGCCAGCCGGACTCGCGGATCGTCTTCACCGCGCCCTCCAGCGGCGCCTACTTCATCGACGCCGGCGGCTTCGCCGACGGCTACACCGGCAGCTACACGGTCCAATTCAGCCAGGCCGGCAGTGCGCCCCAGGACGTGCCCACCAGCGGCGACGACGTGCTCTTGGGCAAGGGCGGCGGCGACACCATCGATGCGCTGGCCGGCGCCGACACCATCACCGGCGCGGATGGCTCGAACTTCCTGCGCGGCGGCGACGGCGACGATTCGATCACCAGCGGGACCGGGTTCAACGACATCAACGGCAACAAGGGCGAGGACACCATCATCGGCCACTCGCTGGTCGGCGAATGGCTGGTCGGCGGCCAGGGCGACGATTCCATCGCCAGCCACGCCGACAACAACATCCTCTACGGCAACCTCGGCAACGACACCCTGGTGGGCGCGGGCTCCGGCGAGATCATCCGCGGCGGGCAGGGCGACGACTCGATGGTCGCGGGCTCGGGGACGGAGTTCCTGTCGGGCGACCGCGGCTCCGACACCATCCAGGGCGGGGCGGGCGCCGACACCTTCCACACCTTCTCCGGCGCGGGGCTCGATGTCGTCCTGGGCTTCAACGCCGCCAAGGGCGACCACGTGCTGCTCGACGCGGGTACGCGCTACACGTTGAGCCAGGTCGGCGCCGACACGGTCATCGACATGAACGGGGGCGACGAGATGATCCTGCGCAACGTCCAGCTCTCGACCCTGCCCGACGGCTGGATCTTCACGGCGGCCGGCTAAAGCCGATCCGGGAACGGGTCGTCCAGCAGCCCATCCAGGAAGTCGAACACGCCTGCCTTGGTGAGCGCGTGCGGGATGGCCGAGAAGTGGTCGCAGCCCGCGACGGACAGCCCGTGGCCTTGCGGGAAGAGGCGGGCCAGGTCCTCGGGGTCGCCGGCGCCCTGGTCGCGCTGGCCGGCGATCACCAGCACCGGCATGGGCAAGGCGCGCAGCGCCTCGAGATCGAGCGGGGGGTTCTGCGCCTGCACGAAGGCGGCGAGCGCCTTGCGGTCCTCGCCCTGCTCGTCGGCGAACTGGCGGAAGCTGCGCAGCATCGGCTGTTCGATGCTCTCGGGATCGTCCGCCAGCATGGCCTCGGCCATCGGATTTCCGGCCGGGCGCTCGGCGGTGTCCAGGAGCTTGCCGCCCACCCCGCCCAGGATCAGGTTCGATATCCGCTCCGGCGCCTCGATCGCCACCTGCATCGCCGTGCGCGTGCCCATCGAGTAGCCGAACAGGTCCGTGTGCGCGAGGCCGAGGTGGTCCAGCAGCGCGATTACGTCGGCCGCCAGCCGGGCGCGCGCATAGGCTTCCGGCTCGTAGAGCTTTTCGCTCTCGCCATGGCCGCGCTGGTCGAGGGCGACCACGCGGATCCCGCGCCGCTCGAAGGCGCCGTACCAGCCGGTCCTGCGCCAGCCCTCGTTCCGGTTCGAGGTGAAGCCGTGCAGCAGCACGATGCTCCGCTCGGCTCCGCCGGCGGGGCTGATGTCGTCATAGGCGAGAGTGACGCCGTCGGGCGTGGTGAAGCTGGCCATGGCGCGCCACCCTAGGGGCGCGGACGCGGGCTCTGCAACCTGCGAGCCGAGCGGCGAAATCGCCGCGGCCCCTTGTTCGCGGGCCCAACGTCTGTTTGAAGGGATACGGGACACGCTGCTGGAGACCCGATGAAATGCGACGCGCCCTTGCGCTTGCCGGCCTGATCGCCCTGACCGCGGCCACGACGGCCTCGGCCGAAACCTGGAAGAAGTACGCCAACGGCGAGAACGGGACCGAATGGTCCTACAACAGCGACTACAGCTACCGGGACAAGGCCACCGGCCGGGTCGTCGTGATGAAGGCGATCTCCAAGCCGTCCGCGAACATCGCCCCGGGCGGTCCGGGCGCGGGCGTCGGCTTCGTCGAGGCCATCGACTGCGCCAAGGGCAGCACGCTGCTGATGGGCTCCTACAAGCCCTCGGCCGAACTGGCCATCAATCCGCAGTGGCGCGAGAGCACGCCGAAGAAGGCCGAGCCCGAGCTGATGGCCGCGGTCTGCCCGAGCGCGGGCAAGCTGGCGGTGAAGTAGCCGCGCGCCTGCGGCGACGCCGCGGGCGCCTGGACTGAGCGCCTCGCCTGGAGGGGAGCCGCCCATGCTCGATCACGTGAGCCTGAAGGTCGCCGACTACGCCCGAGCGCAGGCCTTCTACGACGCCGCCCTGCGGCCGCTCGGCTTCAGCCGGCAGATGGGCGACGGCGCGCACTTCGCGGGCTACGGGGTGCCCGGCCGGCCGTTCTTCTGGATCGGCCAGGGCGACGGGGGGCCGGCTCACGTCGCCTTCGCTGCGCCCGATCGGCAAGCCGTCAAGGCCTTCCATGCGGCCGCGCTCGCGGCTGGGGCCGGCGACAATGGCGCCCCGGGACTGCGGCCCCAGTACCACCCCGGCTATTACGCCGCCTTCGTCATCGATCCCGACGGCAACAACATCGAGGCCGTCTGCCACGAGCCCGGCTGAGCATGACGAAAGCTTAACTGGAACCCCGCGCGGGCGATTCCTATCTGCGCGGCCATGGGATGGTGGCTCAAACTTGTTCCGGCGCTCGTCGCCCTGGCCGGCGCGGTCGCGATCGTGCTGCTCGGCGCAGCCCCGCCGCTCTACACCTGAGCGCAACATGCGCTCCCGGCCGCTTGCCTGAGTGATTCAAACGCACGTTTGACTCGGCTCGGGCAGTGAGCCAAAGCTTTCCTCAGGGGACCGGCCGACGGCTTGGCCGGAGCCGCCACAGAACCTCGGGAGCGACCAGGATGACGATGACCGCGGAACGGCCGGAAACCGGCTTTGGGCTGAACCCGCAGGACGAGATCAACGACCTGCGCATGTCCGACAAGGCCGTGCCGCTGCTCAACCGGGTCAAGACGTTCATCAGGGAGGTGGTCGAGCCGACCGCCGAGGAGTTCCACCGCCTGGGCGAGGGCCGGCCGGATATCTGGCAGTACGCGCCGGGCCAGCTCGAGGTGCTGGAGAAGGCCAAGGACAAGGCCAAGGCCGCGGGCCTGTGGAACTTCTTCCTGCCGAACGCCGAGACGGGCGAGGGCCTGTCGAACCTCGACTACGCCTACATCGCCGTCGAGCTCGGCAAGGTCCGGCTGGCCTCCGAGATCATGAACTGCGCCGCTCCCGACACCGGCAACATGGAGGTGCTGGAGCGCGTCGGCACGCCGGCGCAGAAGGAGAAGTGGCTGAAGCCGCTGCTCGAGGGGAAGATCCGCTCGGCCTACTGCATGACCGAGCTCAACACCGCCTCCTCGGACGCCAAGAACATCGACACCCGCGCCACCCTGGTCGGCGACGAGTACGTGATCAACGGCGAGAAGCACTACATCTCCGGCGCCGGCGATCCGCGCTGCAAGGTGATGATCACCATGGTGAAGACGGATCCGGAGGCGCCGCCGCACCTGCAGCAGTCGCAGATCCTGGTGCCGCTCGACACGCCCGGCGTGAAGCTGATCGAAGGCCAGCAGGTGTTCGGCGATCCCGACGCGCCGCACGGCCACATGCACATCATCTTCGACAACGCCCGCGTGCCGAAGGAGAACATGTTGCTGGGCGAAGGCCGCGGCTTCGAGATCAGCCAGCTGCGCCTGGGTCCGGGCCGCATCCACCACTGCATGCGCGCCATCGGCTCGGCCGAGAAGGCGCTGGACCTGATGGTCACGCGCGGCATGAGCCGGGTGGCGTTCGGCAAGCCGATCATCCAGCTCGGCGGCAACCTCGAGATCGTCTCGCGCGCGCGCATCGAGATCGAGGCCATGCGCCTGATGGTGCTGAAGGCCGCCAAGGCCATGGACGTGCTCGGCAACCGCGAGGCCCGGGTGTGGATCCACATGGTCAAGGCCATGGTGCCCGAGCGGGTCTGCAAGATCATCGACCAGGCGATCCAGATGCACGGCGCGCTGGGGGTCTCGCAGCACACGCCTCTGGCCCGGATGTACGCCAGCACCCGCACCCTGCGGATCGCCGACGGGCCGGACGAGGTGCACCACATGGTGGTCGGCCGCAACGAGCTGCAGCAGCTTCGCGAGGTCGCCGACTCATCGCTCGCGGCGGTGTTCCGGAATTAGGATCGCTTGGCAGCGAACCCCGCGAACGCCTTGGCGACCTGCTCGTAGGCCGCCCGCTTGAAGGGAACGACCAGCTCGGGGGCTTCCTCGAGGTAGCCCCAGCGCCAGGCCTCGAACTCGGGCTCGCCATGGGCGGCGAGGTCGAACTCGGCGTCCTCGCCCTCGAAGCGGAAGGCGAACCAGGCCTGCCTCTGGCCCTTCCAGCCGCGGGCGGTCTTGGCGCCTTGCGCCTCGGCCGGGAAATCGTAGGTGATCCAGCCGTCCATGCGGCCGAGAGGCGTGACGCTGCGGGCGCCGGTCTCCTCGCCGAGCTCGCGGCGGGCGGCCGCCTCCAGGTCCTCGCCGGGATCGACGCCGCCCTGCGGGAACTGCCAGCACCAGGGCCCAGGCGTCTGGGCGCGCTTGCCCAGCCACACCCGCCCGTCGGGGTGGAACAGCACCACGCCCACGTTCGGCCGATAGCGCGAAGGGGTCATCTACCTGCGCGTCGCCAGCGCCGAGGCCGGCGCCAGCTGGAAGCCCCTGTCGTTCAGGCCCGAGGCCCAGTGCGCGACCTTGTCCAAGGTGACCGGATAGGCGAAGCCCGCCCCCAGCGCCTGGCCGCGCTGCATGGCGCCGGCCTCCAGCGCCAGCAGCTGCTGGTCGATGGCGGTCTGGTTCAACGTGTCGTCGACCACCCGCTCGGCGGAGGCCCGCGGCAGGCCGCCCGAGGTCTTGAGCGCCGCCGCGCCATCGTCGATGAAGCCCAGGCCCCGGCTCGCCGCCGCGCTCGCGAAGGCGGCATAGGCGGCGTCGTTGTTCAGGAACTTCGAGCCCAGGTAGTTGGTCAGCCCGAAATAGCCGGTGGCGCGCGACAGCACCCACTCCAGCTTCCTGACCATCTCGGGGGGCGAGGCGTCGCTCATCAGCGTGTAGGGGCCGGGGTCGTTGTCGGGATAATCCACCGGCTCCATCGGGGTTTCCAGGAGCACCTCGTGGCCGGCGGCGCGGGCCATGTCGATCCAGCCCTGCAGGCCCTCGGCGTAGGGCGCGAAGGAGAGCGTCACCTCCGGGGGAAGGGTTTCGATCGCCTGGCGCGTGGCGCGCGCATTGAGGCCCAGGCCGCCGATCACGATGGCGATCTTCGGCCGCCCGTTCGGCGTGAACGGCCGCCGGTAGCCGTCGAACGGGGTGCGCCCGTCCGGGGCGATGATCGGCAGGGGCCCGCCGGGGCCGGGCGCATAGAGGCCGGCGATCGGCGCGGGCGGCAGCGGGCCTGAGCTCGGCCGCGCGCCTGAAGGCCCGGTCCAGGTGACGCCGCCCAGCGCGCCGAACGGGTGCGCGGAGAGCCGCACCACGTCCTCGGTGACGCTCAAGGGGCCGCTCGCTGCGATGAGCGACTCGCGCCAGCCCGGCGGCGCTCGCCGGAACGCCGCCGCCAGCGGGATCCTGACATGCGGTCCGCCGGGGCTCGGCAACAGGGCGGCGACCCCGACCAGCGCCGCCACGAACAGGGCGGCCGAGCCGACCAGGCCCACGTAGCGGTTGGCGATCAGCGCGCCCAGCCGGATCGGCCCCAGCCGGGGCGCGGACAGCCGGGGAATCGCAATCATCGCCACGCGAGAGGCTCCTTCCGCCGAAGCCTCCGCCGATATGGTTAATGGAGCCTTGTCCGGCCGCGGCGGCGCACGCCTCAGTTGCGGATCATGGCGGTGAGCCGCCGGATGTCGCGCGGGTCGGCGTCGGCCGGCCAGGCGAGGTCGGTCCGCCACTTGACGCGGCGGCACATCGGGCAGGGCCAGGCGATGCGCGCCGCGACCGCGCCCACCGGCGTGTCGTAGCCGCCCGCCCGGAGCGCCTGCAGCCGAGCGATCAGCCGCTCGGGATCGTAGCCCTTGGCCCAGCCGCAGAGCGCGCAGGTGACGAGCACCCGGCACAGCGGATATCGCCGATGGTCGCCGAGCACGGCGGTGGCGCTGTCGCCGGGGACCGGGCGGAAGGCGCCGGCGCGGGAGGGGCGTGGAGGCGGGGCCATCCGCCGAGCATATGTTCTTTATTTGTTCCAGAAAAGCGGCGCCTGGGCGCCAGCCGCGAAAAAACCCGCCGGAGGGTCTCCGGCGGGCTGTTCGGGGCGGCTTCGGCCGGGTCGGGCCTCAGCTGAGCTCTTCGTTGATCAGGGCGACCTGGTAGAAGCCGTTGCCCTGCAGGGTGTTCATCACCGCCATGAAGTCGCCGTAGCGCACGCTCTTGTCGGCGCGGATATAGACCCGCTGCTGCAGGGGCGGCGTCGCCGGATCGTTCTGCGCGAGCTTGCGGGTGAGGTCGGGGATCAGGTTGTCCAGGCTGGTGGACTGGTCGCCGATGTACATGGCGCCGCCCTGCTGGAGGTTGATCAGCACCGGCTCCTTCACCTTGGTGCCGGGGGGCGGCGGGATGGCCGGCGGCAGGTCGAGCTTGATCGACACCGTGGCCGCGGGGATCGCCACCATGAAGATGATGAGGAGCACCAGCATCACGTCGACGAACGGCGTGACGTTGATGTCGCTGTTCTGGCCGAGGTCGAAACGTCCGCCCCCCTTGCCGCCCAGCTTTGCAGCCATGTGGTCGTCCTTCCCTTGGGCGGCGTCTTCCGCGCCCTGAGCTTCAAGTCGCCAGACCTTTGGCAAGCCGTCTTGCGAAAGTAAAGTCCGAAGCGCGCCTTGGCATGGGCCGCAGGCGCGACCCGGCGTCCCTCCGCCCGATCGCGCGCGAGTCCGAGAACTCCGTTCACGCTGCGGGGATGACGAAGGCGCGCGGAAACGACTAGAGAGCCTGATGCCCGCCTACGCTTTCGACGCCTATGTCACCGCGGCCCTGTTCGACGCCGCCGGCCGCGCGGGCTTCGCGCTGGGCGACGGCACGGTGAGGTTCGAGAGCGGCGAGACGCAGCAGGCGCACGACGGCGCGGTGCTGGCCGCCGCGGCGCATCCCTCGGGTCAGGGCCTGGTCACCGGCGGCGACGACGGGCGGGTGATGTGGGCCGGGCCGGCCGGGCTGCAGGAGATCGCGGCGCTCCCCGGCCGCTGGATCGAGGCCCTGGCCGCCGCTCCGGCCTCGGGGCTGATCGCCTTTTCCGCCGGCCGCGAGCTGCACGTCCGCGACGCGGCCGACCCGAAGTTCGCGCGCGCCTTCGCCCACGAGCGGTCGATCGCCGACGTCGCCTTCGAGCCCAAGGGCCGGCGGATCGCGGCCGCCACCTATGGCGGGGTCGCCCTTTGGTACGCCCGCATCGAGGCGCAGAAGCCCGCCATGCTGAAGTGGGCCGGCAGCCACGTGGCCTGCGCCTTTTCGCCGGACGGCAGGTTCCTGGTCTCGGCCATGCAGGACAACCAGCTGCACGGCTGGCGCGTCGCCGACGAGAAGAACATGCGCATGGGCGGCTACCCGGCCAAGGTCCGCAGCCTGGCCTTCCTGGCCAAGGGCAACCTGCTCGCCACCAGCGGCGCCAACGGCGTCGTCGTCTGGCCCTTCGCCGGCTCCACCGGTCCGATGGGCAAGCAGGCGGCGGAAGTCGGCTACGAGGAGACCGCCATCTCCACCCGCGTGGCGGGCCAGCCCGGCGGCAACTGGGTCGCCTGGGGCCTCGACGACGGCCGCGTGAAGGCCTGTGACCTGGTCGGCCAGAAGATCCTCGACCTCAAGGCCGAGAAAGGCCCGCCGATCACCGCCCTCGCCCTCACCCCCGACGCCAAACGCCTCGCCTGGGGCGACGAAGACGGCAGCGCCGGCCTCGCCGAGATCTAGCCGGCGAACCCCCGCGCGCCGCAGGC
>NZ_DATIMC010000087.1:0-17039 GCF_035475775.1 Phenylobacterium sp.
AGGCAGGCTTCGGGCGCGCCCGGGCGCCCGTAGGCGCGAAGCGTCCATTCCCATAGCGACATCGGCTCAGGCCTCCTCGCTCTTCAGGGGGCCCACATCCTGGCCCCAACGCTTCACCGGCCGCCAGGAAAGCCCGAAGAGATCGAGCGCGCGGCCCACCGACTGATCCACCATCTCCTCGAGGGTCCGCGGCTTGGCGTAGAAGGCGGGCATGGGCGGGGCGATCACCGCGCCCATCTCGGCCAGCCGCACCAGGGTGCGCAGGTGGCCCAGGTGCAGCGGGGTCTCGCGGACCATCAGCACCAGCGGCCGGCGCTCCTTCAGGGTCACGTCGGCCGCGCGGGTGAGCAGCGAGGCGGTCACCCCCGTGGCGATCTCGCTCATCGAGCGCACCGAGCATGGCGCGATGATCATCCCGAGCGTCGGGAACGAGCCGGAGGCGATCGCCGCGCCGACGTCGGCGACCTTGTGGACCACGGCGGCCCTGGCCTGCAGGTCGGCGGGCGAGAGGCCGGTCTCGTCGGCGAGCGTCAGCGCCGCTGCGCGGCTCATTACCAGGTGGCTCTCGACCTCGAGCGCCCGGCAGGCCTCCAGCACCCTCAGGCCATAGACCGCGCCGGAAGCGCCGGAGACGCCCACCACCAGCCGGGGCCGCTCGGTTTTCGCCATGCGGAAGGTCCTAAACGCGCGAAGCCGCGGCCGAGCCATGCCCCGCCGTCTGCAAACATATGTGATCTGACAGTCGAGGACAGCGGGTGTTCACTAAAGAGCCGTCCAACCGCAAGGAGGCTACTCGTCATGGCCGTGGAAGCCAGGCTCCGCGAACTTGGAGCTCGCCACCAGTCCCTCGAAAAAGCCATACAGGACGAACTGCGAAGGCCCGCCGCCGACGAAGACCGACTCAAGGAACTGAAGCGACAGAAGCTCAGGCTGAAGGACGAGCTGGAAGCGCTCAGGGCCGCGCTGCACTGAGATTTTCCTTCCCCCCGCGAAGGGGAGGGAGGCAGACCTAATCCTCCGCGTCTTCGGTCTCGTCCTCGAGGACAGCGGCCTCCTCTTCCAACACGCCCGTCTCTGACGCCGGGCGAAGGGTGGGCCCTTCGGGTTGCGCGACGCCGCGGCGGGCGTCCTCGCGGGCCTTCTTCTCGGCCGCCTTGCGCACCACCTCGTCGAGCTCCAGCTGGGTGATCAGGCCGAGCGTCACCGGGTCCACCGGCTTGATGTTGGCCGAGTTCCAGTGGGTGCGGTTGCGAACCGCATCGATGGTCGCCTTGGTGGTGCCGAGGATGCGGGCGATCTGGCTCTCCGGCACTTCCGGGTGGTTGCGCAGGAACCAGGCGATGGCGTCGGGCCGGTCCTGGCGTCGGGAGACGGGGGTGTACTTCGGCCCCTTCTTCTGCGGCTTCAGGTACTCGGCGTGCCGGCTCTTCTGGGCCTTCATGCGATACTTGGCGTCGCGCTCGGCGTGGTCGAGCTCCTCGCGCGACAGCTGGCCGTTGGCGATCGGGTCGGCGCCGCGGATGTCGCGCGCCACCTCGCCGTCGGCGATGCCTTTCACCTCCAGAGGGTGCAGGCCGCAGAAGTCGGCGATCTGGTCGAAGGTGAGCGAGGTGTTGTCCACCAGCCACACGGCGGTCGCCTTGGGCATGAGGATGTCGGTCATGGCGCAGTTCCGGTCAGTCGGCGTTCCGGGCTTCGGAAACAAAGGCGCCCGGCCTTGCGGCCGGGCGGGGGATTGAGCGTCATATAGGCCGGTTGGGCTGAAGAGAAAACGGGATTGTCGGGGCTGCGGCGCCGGAGCGGGCGGCCGGCCGTGGCGCCACCCCGCGATAGGCCTGCGCGCCGGTGAGGGCCATCAACGCCTGGGCGTCGAACGGGGCGGCGCTCTTCACGTCGTTGTCGAAGTAGGCGTAGACGTCGCGACCCTCCGCGCGCCAGCGGGCGATGTGGTCCGCCCACCTCGAGAGCTCCGCCCGGTCATAGCGCCCGAAGTAGCGCCCGCCGGGGCCGTGGCCGCGGATGTAGATCCAGCTCGCCGTCCGCTCCCAGGGTGCGGGCGCGGCGTGATGGTCGGAGAGGCAAAGGGCGGCGTCGAAGTCGGCGAGGATCCGGAACACCTCCGGCGCGTACCAGCTCGCGTGCCGGAACTCGACGGCGTGGCGGCGGCCCTTGGGCAGGAGCTGGAGGAAGCCCGCCAGCCGCGCGTCGTTGCGGCGAAGCTGGGGCGGCAGCTGGATCAGCGCCGGGCCGTGGTGCTCGGCGAGCGGCGCCATGCGGCCGAACACCAGCGCGACCGGCGCCTCGCAGTCCTTCAGCTTCTTGTTGTGGGTGATGAAGCGGGAGACCTTCCAGGCGAACACGAAGCCCGCCGGCGCGCGCCTCGCCCAGCCCTCGACCGTCTGCTCCGAGGGCAGGCGGTAGAAGCTCGCGTTGATCTCGGCGGTGTCGAAGCAGGCGGCGTAGTGCTCCAGCCGGTCCTTGTCCCGGGTCCCCGGCGGATAGAAGGGCCCGGTCCAGTCCTTGTACGCCCAACCCGAGCAGCCGATGCGGAGTTGGCTCATTTCCTCTCATTCCGTCGTCCGGGGCTCGTCCCGGGAACCCAGGTGCGCCGACGTCCCAGACAGACCTGCAGCGCCGGCGTCCATGGGTGGCCGGGACAAGCCCGGCCATGACGGAAAGCACTTTGCGAGCGCTCGGGTTTCGTCAGTCCAGCGGCTGGCGGCCGAGGATCTTCAGGCCGTAGCCGGCGGAGCCCGGGAGCACGGTCTTCGACGAGGTCATCAGGATCATGTCGCGCACGCCGAGGTCGAGGAGGATCTGCGCGCCGATCCCGTAGTCGCGCAGGATGTTGGCGCTCTGGTTGCCCTCCGGGCCGCCGTAGCGCTCCGACAGCCAGTGCGGATTGGGATCGCGGATGAACACCACCACGCCCGCGCCGTCATGCTCGGCGATCGCCTTCAGCGCCCGGGGCACGTACTCGCGCCGGGTCTCGACCGCTCCCAGCATGTCGGCGGCCATGTCGACGCGGTGCATGCGCACCAGAGTGGGCGCGTCCGGATCGACCTTGCCCTTGGCCAGCACCACGTGCTCGGTCTGGTCCAGGACGTTGCGATAGACGATCAGCCGGAAGCGGCCGCCGTAGGTGGACTCGAACGGCCGTTCCAGCACGCGCTCCACCTGGCGCTCGGTGCGCCGCCGATAGGCGATCAGGTCGGCGATGGTGCCGATCTTCAGCCCGTGCAGCTGGGCGAAGGCCACCAGGTCCGGCAGCCTGGCCATCGAACCGTCGTCCTTCATGATCTCGCAGATCACGCCCGCCGGGTAGAGGCCGGCCATGCGGCTGATGTCGACCGCCGCCTCGGTGTGGCCGGCGCGGACCAGCACGCCGCCGTCCTTGGCGACCAGCGGGAAGACGTGGCCGGGCGAGACGATGTCGTCGGGGCCCTTGGTGGGATCGATGGCGACGGCGATGGTGTGGGCGCGGTCGTGGGCGGAGATGCCGGTGGTCACGCCCTCGCGGGCCTCGATCGAGACGGTGAAGGCGGTGCCGTGGCCCGACTGGTTCTCGCTGGCCATCGGCGGCAGGCGAAGCTGGCGGGCCCGCTCGCCGGTGATCGACAGGCAGACCAGGCCGCGCGCGTGCTTGGCCATGAAGTTGATCTGCTCCGGCGTGGCGAACTGGGCCGGGATGATGACGTCGCCCTCGTTCTCCCGGTCCTCGGCGTCGACCAGGATGTAGGGCCGCCCGTTGCGGGCGTCCTCCAGGATGTCCTCGATCGACGAGATCGCGGCATGCACCGACTCGTCCAGGTCGGGCGCAGCGCCGGACGGCGGGATGAGATACGGACGCTTCATCAGCCCACCGGCTCCTTGGTCGCCCTGAGCTGGGCGAACTCCACCACCTGCTCGGCCACGGTGGCGAGCTGCCAGGCGTCCTTCGGCTCGCGGCACTCGCCCGCCTCGTCGAACAGGGCGCCGCCGGCGTTGAGCGCCGCGCCGAACGGCGTCGGCCAGCCTCTCAGCGCATGTATGATCGCCCGCAAGGACATCAAGGTCGTGCCGGCCGCCTGCCAGCCGTCGGCGGTGATGATCGTCCCCACCGGCCGCCCTTGGAAATAGGGCCGCGCCTCGTCGCGGGTCAGCTCCAGGGTGTCGAGCGCGTTCTTGATCACGCCCGAGATCGAGCCGTGGTAGCCGGGGCTCGCCACGATCACCCCGTCGGCGGCGCGGATCGCCTCGGCGAGCTCGGCCTGCTCGGGGCTGGGGCCCGCCGGCCGGGGATCGAAGATCGGCAGCCGCGCCAGGAACGCGCCGCCGAGCAGCTTCGTCTCGGCGCCCGCGCCCTTCGCCGCCTCGAGCGCGACCTTGAGCGCCCGCTCCGTCGAGGATCCCGGGCGGATGGTGCCGCCGATGCCGACGATCAGCGGCCGGGTGGCCATCGCGCGCTCTCCAGTTGCAACCCGGAGCGGCCGTCGCGGCCGTCCGGGGTGACGGGAAATATAGACGGCATGCGCCGCGGAAACCTAGGCCGGCTCGGCCTCCTTGCGGCGGGCGGAATAGGCGCTCTTCAGTTCAGCCAGCTCCTTGGCGTAGCGCTTCTCGGCTTCCTCGCGCAGCTTCGGGATGTGGTAGCTCGGGAACAGGTCGTTGTCGGGCCGGTAGTCTTTCAGCACCTGCTTGGCGACCGTCACCTTGTGCACCTCGGTGGGCCCGTCGGCGATGCCCATCACCAGCGACGAGGTCACCATGTGCATGAACGGCATCTCGTTGGAGACGCCGAGCGCGCCGTGCAGGTGCGCCGCCTTCTGGGCGATGTCGTTGTAGACCTTGGGCATCATCACCTTGATGGCGGCGATGTCCTTGCGGACCAGCTGGTAGTCCTTGTGCTTGTCGATCAGCCAGGCGGTGCGCAGCACCATCAGGCGGAAGCTCTCCAGCGCGATCCAGCTCTCGGCGATGTCCGACTGCACCATCTGCAGGTCGGCGAGCTTGCCGTCGCGGGTGGTGCGCGAGACCGCCCGCTTGCACATCAGGTCGAGCGCGTTCTTGCAGGCGCCGACGGTGCGCATGGCGTGGTGCACGCGCCCGCCGCCCAGCCGCACCTGGGCGATGACGAAGGCCGCGCCGCGGTCGCCCAGCAGCGCGTCGTAGGGCAGGCGCACGTTGTTGTAGCGGACATAGCCCTCGCTGCCGCCGCCGATCTCGCCGCCTGCGCCCACCGCGACATTGCGGATGATCTCCACGCCCGGCGTGTCGGTCGGCACCAGGAAGATCGAGGTGCGCCTGTAGGGGTCCTTGGCGTCCGGGTCGGTGACCGCATAGAGCACCAGCACCTTGGCCCAGCGGGCGCCGGTCGAGAACCACTTCTCGCCGTTGATCACCCACTCGTCGCCCTCCAGCACCGCGCGGGTCTTGAAGGTGAGCGGATCGGAGCCGCCGGTCGGCTCGCTCATCGAGAAGGCCGAGCGGATCTCGCCATTGAGAAGCGGCCAGAGGTATCGCTCCTTCTGCGCCTCGGTGCCGTAGTGGGCGATGATCTCGGCGTTGCCGCTGTCCGGCGCCTGGCAGCCGAACACCGTGGGCGCGAGGCCGTTGCGGCCGAGCTTCTCGTTCATCAGGCCGAGGTTCAGCTGGCCGTAGCCCTGGCCGCCGAGCTCGGGGCCGAGATGGCAGGCCCACAGGCCCTGCGCCTTCACCTTCTCCTGCAGCGGCTTGATGAACTTCTCGCGGCCGAGCGGGCCGTGCACCGCCATGCCCAGGTGGGAGAGCGGCTCGACCTCCTCGCGCATGAACTCCTCGATCCAGTCCAGCTTCTTCTGGAACTCGGGATCGGTCTCGAAATCCCACGCCATGAGCGCCTCCCTTGGGCTGCAAAGTTCGAATTATCAGTATGTTTTTGTCGCTCGCCCATTATCAAACGCCTGTTCGACTTACGCAACCGCGCGTCCCGGGTATGATGGAGCTGGATGAACCTGGGGGGAGCCCATGCGAACACTGATCCTCACCGCCGCCCTCGTGGCGGCCCTGGCCACGCCGGCTGCGGCGGACACGCTGCAGGAAGTGACCACGCATGGCATGGTGCTCATGATCGGCGACATGCCGGTCGAGGTGAACTTCACGCCGGACGGGAAATTCACGGCCGGCGGCGGCGGCGACGTCTTCGGCGTCTGGCGCATCGACGGCGACAAGCTCTGCACGACGTCCAACTACGACCAGGCCGAGAACTGCGTCGAATATCCGAAGGGCAAGAAGTCCGGCGACAGCTTCGAGGTGACCGGCCCGCAGGGCTCGGCCACGGTCAAGATCAAGTAGCCAGCCTCAGAACGCGCCGCCGCGTCCCTGGCCGGCGACGAAGCGCGCCGCGCCCTCGCGGGCGGAGCCGGAGCGCAGGGTCTCGATGCCGAGGCGGTATTCGTGGGCCTGGGCCGCGTCCCAGTCGAGCGACCACTGGGCGAGCGCCGAGAGCCGGTCGTTGCGCAGGCAGAGCTGCGGGAAGGCGGAAAGCTGGTCGGCGAGCGCCAGCGCCGCCTGCAGGGCTCCGCCCTTCGGCGCGAGACGGTTGGCGAGGCCGATCGCCAGCGCCTCCCCGGCATCCACCGCCCGGCCCGTCAGGATCAGGTCCATGGCCCGCGAATGGCCGATCAGGCGCGGCAGCCGCACCGTTCCCAGGTCCACCAGCGGCACGCCGAAGCGCCGGCAGAACACGCCGAACACCGCGCCCTCGGCCGCCACCCGCAGGTCGCACCAGCAGGCCACCTCCAGGCCGCCCGCCACCGCATAGCCCTCGACCGCGGCGATCACCGGCTTGCCGAGCGCCAGGCGCGTGCAGCCCATGGGCGCGAGATCCCCCTCCGGCTTCACCGGATTGTCGCCGCTGCCGGTGCTGACGCTCTTGAGGTCGGCGCCTGCGCAGAAGTGGCCGCCGCGCCCCTGAAGGATGGCCACGTCCAGCCCCGCGTCGGCGTCGAAGGCCTTGAACGCCTCGTAGAGCGCCCAGGCGGTCTCCCCGTCGACCGCGTTGCGCCGCTCCGGGCGCTCGATGGTGACCACGGCCGTGCGGCCTTCGCGCTCGATGCTGATGGTGGACATCTCGTTGCTCCCTCTCGCACGCGTCCATGCTCGCCCTTGCGGCGGGTGGTAAGGCAAGGACTAATGGCGGGCGCGTGATTGGAGGATGCGATGGACCAGATGACCCGGGCCAAGTCATTGGGCTTTTCGGCCGAGCGGCTCGCCAGGATCGATCGTTTCCTGCAGGAGAAGTACGTCGGCCCCGGCAAGCTGCCCTGCGCCCACTTCGTGCTCGCCCGCCAGGGCCAGGTGGCCCACCAGACGATCCTCGGCCAGCAGGACCCGGAGCGCGGGACGCCGCTCGCCGAGGACACCGTCTACCGCATCTACTCCATGACCAAGCCGATCGCCTGCGTGGCGCTGATGAGCCTGGTCGAGGAGGGGCTGATCGCGCTCGACGATCCGGTCGCCAAGCACATCCCGCAATGGAAGGACCTGGGCGTCTTCTCGGCGGGCGTGACGCCGGCCTTCATGGTGACGCCGCCCGCCCGGCCGATGCAGGTGGTGGACCTGCTGCGGCACACCTCGGGCCTGACCTACGGCTTCCAGAACCGCAGCAACGTCGACGCCGCCTACCGCAAGCTGAAGGTCGAGGCCATGCACGGCGAGCACGACCTCGAGGCCATGATCCAGATGCTGGCGAAGCTGCCGCTGGAGTTCTCGCCGGGCGAGGCCTGGAACTACTCGGTCTCCACCGACGTGGTGGGCTATCTGGTGCAGAAGATCGCCGGCAAGCCGCTGTCGCAGGTGCTGAGCGAGCGCATCTTCGAGCCGCTGAAGATGGTCGACACCGGCTTCTTCGTCCGCGAGGACCAGCGCAGCCGTTTCGCCGCCTGCTACAACGCCAAGCCCGGCGGGGCCAGGGAGCTGCAGGACGATCCCGCCACGAGCCCCTACCTGAAGCCGCCGAAGCTGGAGTCCGGCGGCGGCGGCCTGGTCTCCACGACCGCCGACTACCTGCGCTTCACGACCATGCTGGTGAACGGCGGCGAGCTGGAGGGCGTGCGGATCCTGGCGCCCAAGACCGTCAAGCTGATGGCCTCCAACCACCTGCCCGGGGACAAGGACCTGACCGAGCTGTCGCGCTCGCTGTTCTCGGAGAGCACCAACGCCGGCGTGGGCTTCGGCCTGGGCTTCGCCGTGGTGTTCGACCCGCCGAAGACGCTGATCCCGTGCTCGAAAGGCGAGTTCTACTGGGGCGGCGCGGCCTCGACGGCCTTCTGGGTCGATCCGCTGGAGGAGGTGACGGCGGTGTTCATGACCCAGCTTCTGCCGTCGTCGACCTATCCTATTCGACGGGAGCTTCGGACGCTGGCGTACGCGGCGCTCGAGGAGACGAACGGCTAGCATCGCGCTCTTCGGCCGAGACGATCGCCTCGCTTTCCTCGAACATCGGCTGGCCCAGGCCCGTGTCGGGCGCATCGGAGCTCGGCGTGAAGTCGAGCATGCGCGCCCTGCGCCAGCCGAACGGGCCGTCGTAGAAGTAGTAGAGCCCCGAAAGCACGAGCGTCGTCAGGCTGCCGATCGGAAACGCCAGCCAGATGGCGTCGGCGTGCAGCCGCGGCTCGAGCAGCACCGCGACCGGGATGCGGACCACCCACAGCGAGATGATCATGGCCAGCAGGGGCGGCCAGACGGCGCCTGTCGCCCGCACGATGCCGGAGAAGATGAACGCCACGCCGAACGGGATGAAGCCCCAGAGCACGATCGAGTTGATGTGCGTCGCGATCGCCAGCGCCGGGCTGGTCGCCGGCAGGAACGCCTGCAGCGCATAGGGGTCGGCGAACTCCAGGATCAGGACCGGAACGCCCGTGAAGAGCACGGCGAGCAGGCTGCCGATGCGCGCCACCCGCTCCACCCGGTCCATGCGCCGCGCGCCGACGTTCTGGGCGGCCATGGACGAGCAGCCCGCGCCCAGCGCCATGGCCGGCATCTGCACATAGGTCCAGAATTGCGCGCCGGCCCCGTAGGCGGCGGAGGTGTGGACGCCGTAGCGGTTGACGAACGAGAGCATGGTCACCGCGGCCAGGCTGATGACCATCATCTGGATGCCCATCGGCGTGCCCTTGGCGATCAGCGTCCAGATGATCTTCAGGTCCGGCACCAGCAGCCGCCAATCGGACGGCTTCAGCACCAGGATCGAATTCTTCCGGTAGAGATAGACCAGCATGGCGGCCAGCGTGATGGTCTGGGCGATCAGCGTGGAGGTGGCGGAGCCGGCGATGCCCATCTTCGGGAACGGCCCCAGGCCCATCAGCAGCAGCGGGTTCATGACCACGTCCAGCCCCACCTGCACCAAGGCGAAGTAGAACGGCGTGCGGCTGTCGCCGGCGCCGCGCTGGGCCATCATCATGAAGCTGAAGAAAAAGAAGAACGGGATCGCCCCGAAGATCACCCGCAGGTAGGCGATGGCGTCGGCGCGCGCGTCGGCCGGCGTCTTCATGGCGTCGAGGATGTGCGGCGTCAGCACCCCGCCCAGCACGCCGATCACGATCGAGACGGCCAGGAAGAAGGTGGTCGAGGTGCCCACGACCTTGCGGGCGAGCGGCTCGTCGTCGGCGCCGATCGCCTGGCCGATCAGGATGTTGGCGGCCATCGTCACGCCAAAGGCCGCGCCCAGCATCATGAAGAAGATCTGGTTGGAATTGTTGGTGGCCGTGACGCCGGCCTCGCCCAGGACGTGGCTCACCCAGAACATGTTGGCCGAGCCGTTCAGCGACTGCAGGATGTTCGAGCCGAGCACGGGCAGCGAAAACAGGATCAGCGTCTTGCCGATCGGCCCCGCGGTGAGATCCGGACCGCCCCGCCGCCCGGCGAACCGGCCCGGCGGACCCCGGAACCCGCCGCCCGGCGGGCCGCCCATAGGACGCCCGGGGGCGCTTGGGCCCGCTCGTCCGGCGTTGGCGGTCTTGGGCTCCACGAACTGGCGTCCCCTCTCCGCCCACGTGCGCGCAGGCCCGTCGCCGGCCCGTCCGGAACGAACGGCGAGTCATGGCAGGAGCCTGGAATGGTAGGTATGGGCCGGCCGCGCTTCAAGCGTGCGGCCGAAGATCGCGCCCCAGGGTGCGCTTGAGCCGGGGTGGTTTCGTTGTAAGAGGGCGGACGGAAGGATCGCCTTTGGGGGGCGCGTCCCGCATTTTGCGAAAGACCGCATGAAGATCCTGATCACGGGCGGGGCCGGCTTCATCGGATCGGCCGTGGTGCGGCGCGCGATCGCCGACGGGCACGAGGTGGTGAACCTCGACGCGCTCACCTATTCGGCCAACCTGGAGAACGTGGCCAGCGTGGCGGCGGACCCGCGCTACGCCTTCGAGCACGCCGACGTCGCCGACGAAGCGGCGGTGGCCGCCATCTTCGCCCGCCACAAGCCCGACGCGGTGATGCACCTGGCCGCCGAGAGCCACAACGACCGGGCGATCGAGGCGCCCTTGGCCTTCGTGCGCGCCAACGTCATGGGGACCGCCGTGCTGCTGGAGGCGGCGCGCGCGCACTGGTCGAGCCTGCCCGCGGCGAAGCGGGCCGCCTTCCGCTTCCACCATGTCTCCACCGACGAGGTGTTCGGGGCGCTGGGCCACGACGGCGCCTTCGACGAGGCGACGCCCTACGACCCCAATTCGCCCTACTCGGCCTCGAAGGCCGGCGCCGACCACCTGGTGCGCGCCTGGGGCCGCACCTTCGGGCTTCCTGTGGTGCTGACCAACTGCGCCAACAACTACGGCCCGTTCCAATTCCCCGAGAAGCTGATCCCGACGGTGATCAGCCGGGCGCTGGAGGGCAAGTCGATCCCGGTCTACGGCCAGGGCCTGCAGGTGCGTGACTGGCTGCACGTCGACGACCACGCCGAGGCCCTGCTGCTGGTGCTCGCCAAGGGCCGCACCGGCGAGACCTACTGCATCGGCGGCGGCACGGACCGGGCGAACCTGGAGATCGTGCAGCGGCTCTGCGCGGCGCTCGACCGCATCGCGCCGGCCAACACGGCGCATGCGGAGAAGATCGAGTTCGTGCCCGACCGGCCGGGCCACGATTTCCGCTACGCCATCGACGCGGCGAAGCTGCGCCGCGAGCTCGGCTGGACGCCCGCGACGCCGCTGGAGCGGGGGCTGGAGGAGACCGTCCGCTGGTACGTGGACAACCGCGACTGGCTGCAGCGCATCCGCGAGCGCGGATTCCACTCCGAGCGCCTGGGGCTCGTCAAGGCGTGAGCCTGCGCATCCTGCAGTTCGGCGCGACCGGCCAAGTGGCGAGCGAGATGCTTCGCCAGGCGGCCGACCGCCCCGTGGAGCTGATGGCGCTCACCCGCCGCGAGTGCGATCTGGCCGAGCCGGCCGCCTGCGCCGAGGTGGTCCGCGACGCGAGGCCCGACCTGGTGCTGATCGCCGCCGCCTACACCGCCGTCGACCGCGCCGAGGCCGAGCCCGAGCTCGCCAACCGGATCAACGGCGAGGCGCCGGGCGCCATCGCCCGCGCCGCCCACGCGATCGGCGCGCCGGTGGTTCACCTCTCCACCGACTACGTGTTCGACGGGACCAAGGGGACGCCCTACACCGAGGCCGATCCGGTCCGGCCCGCCAACGCCTACGGCGCCTCCAAGGCGCTGGGCGACCAGGCGGTGCTGGAGGGCGCCTCGCGGGCGCTGATCCTGCGAACCTCCTGGGTGGTCTCCGCCCACGGGAAGAACTTCGTGAAGACCATGCTGCGCCTGGCCGCCGAGGGCCGGCCGCTGCGGGTCGTCGACGACCAGTCCGGACGGCCGACCAGCGCGGCCGACCTGGCGGGCTTCATCCTGGCCAACGCCGCCGCGCTCGCCGCCGCGCCGACCGGCGATCCGCGATTCGGGCTCTGCAACTTCGCCAACGCCGGGGAGACCACCTGGCGCGGCCTGGCCGAGGCCGCGGTGGCCGAGGCGCTGGGCGACGCCGCGCCCGCCGTGACCCCGATCGCCACCGCCGAGTTCCCGACTCCCGCCCGGCGGCCGGCGCGCGGCGCCCTCGACACGCACCGTCTGGAAACCCTCTTCGGCTATTCACCGCGGCCCTGGCGCGAGGCGCTGAGGGACATCGTGGCGGAGCTGAAGGTGGCGGCATGAGGCGCGGCATCATCCTGGCGGGCGGGGCGGGCACGCGGCTGCATCCGCTGACCCTGGCGGTCTCCAAGCAGCTGCTGCCGGTCTACGACAAGCCGATGATCTACTATCCGCTGTCGGTCCTGCTGCTGGCCGGCTGCCGCGAGATCCTGATCATCACGACGCCGGAGGACCAGACGAGCTTCCGCCGGCTGCTCGGCGACGGCGGCCAGCTCGGCGTGCGCTTCGAGTACGTCGCCCAGCCGCGCCCCGAGGGCCTGGCCCAGGCCTTCATCCTCGGCGAGTCGTTCGTGGCCGGCGAGCCCAGCGTGATGGTCCTGGGCGACAACATCTTCTTCGGCCAGAACTTCAGCCAGACCCTGAAGGCGGCCGACGCCCGCGCCCACGGCGCCACGGTGTTCGGCTACCTGGTGCAGGATCCGGAGCGTTACGGGGTCGTCGAGCTGGGGGCCGGCGGCAAGGCCCTGGGCATCGAGGAGAAGCCCAGGGTCCCGAAGTCCAACTATGCGGTCACCGGGCTCTATTTCTACGACGGCCGGGCGAGCGAGTTCGCCAGGTCGCTGAAGCCCTCGGAGCGCGGCGAGCTGGAGATCACCGCGCTCAACCAGGTCTACCTGGAGGCGGGCGAGCTTTCGGTGGAGCTGCTCGGCCGCGGCTTCGCCTGGCTCGACACCGGCACCCACGACAGCCTGATCCAGGCCGGCGAGTTCATCCGCACCGTCGAGCAGCGCCAGGGCCTGCGCATCGGCTGCGTCGAGGAGATCGCCTTCCGCCACGGCTGGATCGACGCGCCGGGCCTGCGCGCGCTGGCCGGCCAGCAGGCCAAGAGCGAGTACGGCCAGTACCTGCGCGCCCTCGCCGACGGCCTGGTCGTCGCCGAGGAGCCGGCGGAGTAGTCAGGCCGCGGCCAGCGCGCTGCGGGTGCGGCCGTAGAGCAGGTAGACCAGCAGGCCCACGGTGTTGGCGCCCAGGAAGAACAGCTGGGTGAAGCTGGCGAGGCTGGAGAACAGGTAGAGGCAGCCCAGGACGGCCAGGGGCCCCACCAGCCACCAGAGCGGCGTGCGGAACGGCCGGACGAGGTCGGGCCTCTGGCGGCGCAGCGCCATCATGGCGACGGCGGTGGCGATGAAGGCCGCGAGCGTGCCGGCGTTGGCCACCTCCGCCAGCCGCTTCAGGGGCACGAGGCCGGCCATCACGGCGGCCACGAGGGCGGTGAACACCGTCACCCGCGCCGGCACGCCGCGGCCGTTCACCGCGCACAGCCAGGTGGGGATCAGCCCGTCGCGCGACATGGCGAAGAACACCCGGCTCTGGCCGAACATGAAGGCCATGATCACCGTCGGCAGGGCGATGACCGCGGCCGCGGCGATCAGCACCGCCGCCCCGCCATGGCCGCCCTGGCGCAGGATGAAGGCCAGGGGCTCGCCGCTCCGGGCGAACACCGTGAACGGCGAGGCGCCGAGCGCGGCGGCGGCGACGATCATGTAGATCGCCGCGCAGGCCAGCATCGAGCCCACGATGCCGATGGTCAGGTCGCGCGAGGGATTCTTGGCCTCCTCGGCCGCCGTCGAGATGGCGTCGAAGCCGTAGAAGGCGAAGAAGATCACCGCCGCGGCCGCCATGACCCCGCGCTTGGTCCCGTCGGCGCCCACGTGGGCGTTGAAGCCGAACGGCATGAAGGGCTGGAAATGGCTGGCGTCGAAGGCGGGCAGCGTCAGGGCCACGAAGGCCGCGAGCGCCGCCACCTTGAAGCCGACCAGGACGGTGTTGAGCGTGGCGCTTTCACGGGTGCCGACCAGCAGCAGGCCCGCCACCACGGCGATGATGACGACGGCCGGCAGGTTGACGAGGCCCGCTGGCTCGCCCCACGGCCCGGCCGCCAGGGCGGACGGCAGGCCCCAGCCGCGGCTCGCCAGGAAGCCCTGGGCGTAGCCGGCCCAGCCCACCGCCACGGCCGAGCAGACCACGGTGTATTCGAGGATCAGGCTGACGCCGACGACCCAGGCGACCAGCTCGCCCATGCCCGCGTAGGCGTAGGTGTAGGCCGAGCCGGCCTGCGGGATGAGCGTCGCCATCTCGGCGTAGCAGAGCGCGGCGAAGGCGCAGACCGTCCCGGCGATGGCGAACGACAGGATCACCGCCGGACCCGCCTGGCCGGCCCCCACGCCGATCAAGGTGTAGATGCCGGTGCCGATGATCGCCCCCACGCCCAGCGCGACGAGGTGCGGCCACGACAGGGTGCGGCGCAGCTCGCGCACCTCGACGCCCTCGCGGGCGAGCGCGATCGGCTTGCGGCGCGTGACGAAGCTCATGTGCACGGCCCCCCGCCGGGGTGGATCCCCGGCCTGCCTGGCGCAGCATGGGGGCGCAGGCGACCCCGGACAAGCTTTGGCGGGGCGGGCGGGCGAGGATCCCCGGCTCGGGCATTAGCGGAACGGAAACGATCTTGACGCCTGAGTCATCGAAACATTGATGCAACACGGGTATGCTGGAAACCGCCCCTGAACGGCGTTAAGTTGCGCTCACACATCAGGCTGCCGGATTCGCCCGCCTCCGCGGGTCCGACGCTGGGAGGAGATTTCGGATGAAAGCTGCACGACTTGGCCTGCTGGCCGCGCTCGGCGGCGCGGCCCTGGTCTATGGCCTGGCGAGCGACGGCCTGTCGACGCATGGCGCGCGCTCGATCGCAGCCGAGGCGGCGGCCGCCCAGCCGACCACCGTCGGCAACTTCATGCTGGTCGACGAGAACCTCAATGCGCACGAGCTCTACCGCATGGCGGACAAGCCGGCGATCGTGCTGATCACCCAGATGGACGGCTGCCCGATCTCGCGCAGCCAGGCGCCCGCCTACAAGGAGCTCGAGCAGGCCTTCGCCGGCAAGGGCGTGCAGTTCCTGATGCTGAACTCCGCGACGCAGGACAACCGCGAGGCGATCCAGCAGGAGGCCAAGGACGCCGGCTTCGACATGCCGATCCTGCTCGACCAGAACCAGCTGGTCGGCGAAGCGCTCGGCGTGAAGCGCACCGCCGAGGTGATCGTGATCAACCCGAAGACCTGGCAGGTGGTCTACCACGGCCCGGTGGACGACCGCAGCGACTACGGCGGCGGCCAGAAGCCGGTCGAGCACCGCTACGCGGCCGACGCCATCGACGCGGTCCTCGCCGGCAAGCCGGTGCAGCAGGCCTCGCTGCCGGCCAAGGGCTGCCTGATCGACTTCCCGGCCCGCGCGCAGGCGCAGAACATCACCTACGTCCATGACGTCGCGCCGATCCTGGAGAAGAACTGCGTCGGCTGCCACGAGAAGGGCGGCATCGGCCCGTTCGCGATGGACAGCTACGACCGCGTGAAGGGCTTCTCGCCGATGATCCGAGAGGTCCTGATGACCCACCGGATGCCGCCCTATAACGCCGACCCGCACGTGGGCAAGTTCTCCGACAACAAGAACCTCACCCCGCAGGAGCTCAAGACCATCGTCCACTGGGTGGAGGCCGGCGCGCCGCGCGGCGAGGGGGCCGACCCGCTGGCCGCCCATCAGCACGTCGCCCAGGACTGGCCGCTCGGCAAGCCGGACCTGGTGCTCGACGTGCCCGCCTTCACCATCCCCGCCACTGGCGTCGTCGACTACAAGCATCCCTGGGTCCAGAACCCGCTGACCGAGGGCCGCTGGATCCGCGCCACGACCATCAAGGTCGAGCAGCGCCAGGGCGTGCACCACCTGCTCACCGGCTACATGAAGGACGTGCCGAAGCCCGGCGAGCCGGCCTATGAGAACAGGTGGGGCGTCTCCGTCGGCGGCTATGCCGTGGGCGCCGAATCCGAGATCTCGCCGCCCGACGTGGGCTCCTACCTGCCGCCCGGCGGGGCGATCGGCATCCAGGCGCACTACACGCCGTTCGGCAAGGAAGCCACCGACCACTCCAAGATCGGGGTCTACTTCTACAAGCCGGGCGAGACGCCCAAGTACGTGATGCACGGGGGCGTGGTGGTGGACAACACCATCACCATCCCGCCGAACGAGCCGCGCCACCACGAGATCGCCTACCTGACCTTCCCGCACGACGCGCTGCTCTACTCGGCCTTCCCGCACGCCCACTACCGGGGCTACGCGGCGGACCTGTGGATCCGCTATCCGGACGGCAAGGAAAAGCTCCTGATCTCGCTGCCGCGCTACGATTTCAACTGGCAGCGCGACTACACCTTCGCCGAGCCGCTCAAGGTTCCGGCGGGCTCCAAGCTGATCGCCCACTGGATCTACGACAACTCGAAGGAAAACCCGGCCAACCCGGATCCGACCAAGACCATCACCTGGGGCGAGCAGTCCTGGCAGGAGATGTTCTACACGGCCATCCGCTACCGCTGGCTGGACGAGACCTCTGACCACCAGCTGCCGAAGTACGATGAGGACCTGAACAGCAAGCGCATGCTGGGCATGCTCGACGACAACGTCGACGGCAAGCTCCAGAAGGCCGAGCTGAAGGGCCAGATGGGCGACATGCTCGGCAAGTACTTCGCGGTCCTCGACAAGGACAACGACGGCACGCTGAGCATGGCCGAATTGACCGAGGCGCAGAAGCTGATGGGCAACCGTCGCAAGGCGCCGTCCACCTCCGCCGAGGCCTTTGCCTCAGCCGAGAAGGGCAGCACGAAATAAGGCGCTAGCCTGCGTCCCCGGCAGATCCTAAGCCGGGGACGTCATGCGCCTTCTGATCTACGAACCTTCCTTCCGACGTCTGGAAGCGGCGATCGCCGGGGCCTCCCCGGCGATCGATGTCGTTTTGATGGACGAGTCCGGCGCCCTCACGCGCGGCGGTGAGCCGATCGGCATCGGCGAGGCCGCCATCGAAGCCGCGTGGGCCAACAACGACGTCTTCATGAGCAAGGCGGCCCG
>NZ_DATIMC010000088.1:0-1692 GCF_035475775.1 Phenylobacterium sp.
GATGACGCTGATCAGCAGCGGGGAGATGAGCTGCAGGGCGTAGATCCTGGCGTCTCCGCCCCTGACCTCGCCACGGGCCTGGGCCGCCGTCACCGCATCGGCGAGCGCGCCCAGCGCCTGGGCCACCAGCCGGTCGTGCCAGACGCGGGCGAGGTCCGGGAAATTGCCAGCCTCGCCGATCACCATCTTGATCACCCCGCCCACCGGCAGGGTGTCGAGCAGGATCGCGATCCGGTCGGGGACTTGGCGGATGAGGTCCGGGAACGGGCCGGGATGGGCCGCGATCATCGCCCGCACGGCCTGGATGTTGGGGGCGATCGCCTGCTCGACGACGGCGTGGAACAGGTCCTGCTTGGTTTCGAAATAGAGGTAGAGGGCGCCCTTGGACACCCCGGCGCGGGCTGCGATCTCCTCCAGCCGCGCCGCGGCGAAGCCCTTTTCGGCGAACACCGCCAGCGCCGCCGCCACGATCTCGGCCGGCCGGTCGGCCTTGCGGCGGCGGAATTTGGGGTCCGCGGAGGGCATGACCGCTCCAGATAACTGACCAGTCAGTCAGTAATACAGACAGCCGACGTGTGCAATATCGTCGCTAGAGCCCAGCCTCGAGCTGCACGCCCACGACCAGCGCATTGCGGCCGCCGCTCTTGCCGCCCGGCGAGATCACCCACTGCACGTCGGGCCTGAACCCGAGGTGCTCGTTGACCGCCCAGCGGTAGTTCGCCTCGATCAGGCTCTCGTGGCCGCGGAAGGGGCTCGTTCTGCTGAACTCACCGGAGGTCGCGCCCAGCGACACGGAATCCGACGGCCGAGCGGGATTGAACCCCTGCCAGGTGATCCCGCCCATCAGGAACAGCGGCTCGAGGCTGCGGTCGCGGCGCGGCGCGGCCTGCAGCATGGCGAAGCCGCTGAGGCTCTCGCCCTTCTCCGCCGCCGGCCGTTCGAGCCACAGATACCACCCCCCGTTGCCGCGCACCGTGCGCCCATCGAAGGTCTGGAACCGCGCGCTGTCGCCATAGCCGCCGAGGCCCGCGCGGAAGCCGCCGCCCACCGGCGCGACCGCCTCGCCGAACCCCAGCACGCCGTCGGCGGGATGGAAGCCGAGCTCGACGCCATGCCTGGCGAGCGTCGTCCGCCGCGGATCCGACAACAGCGCTCCGCCGCGCAGCTCCACGGGAGCCCCGGTCCACGTGCCCCAGGCGCCCCAGGTCGCCGCCGGCGTCGCCGCCCGGCCGGGATCATTGAGCGTGATCGCCCCGCCGTTGGACGAGAAGGCGGAGTTCACGAACTGCCCCATGCCGGCAGCGCCGGGCAGGGCGTCGCCGGCCGAGAGCCGCCCGGCCTGGAACGTCACCGCCTCGGACTGGTAGCTCGCCTTCGCCTCGTAGAGCCACAGGCCGTCGCCGGTGTTGAACGGGCCCTGCACACCCTGTACGTCGCCGATCGCGCGCGCCGAGAGGTTCGCGCCGGCTGTCCAGGCGCCCTGCACGGTCCAGCTCCAGCCGCCGCCGATCGGCCCCGTGAAGCCCGCCGCGAGCGCGTGCGCATAGGTCCCCGAGCTCGAGCGGCCGCCCGCCGCGACGGCGTCCCAGTCGCCGAGATAGCTGAACAGCGGCCTCGCCCCGGCCGTCTGGGCCAGCGCGCGCACCGGCGCGGCCATGGCGACGACGGCGAGAAACACGGGCAGCGCGCGTG
>NZ_DATIMC010000089.1:0-39919 GCF_035475775.1 Phenylobacterium sp.
TCAGCACCAGCCCGAGCGCGAAGAAGCCCCACCTGCGCATCGCTGTCCCCCGATATTGCCCCGCAGCGCACGATGGGCCGGAACCGGCTTGCGCTCAAGCTTGCGCGCAGCGGGCCTCTCCCGGGCGCAGAGCGCGACGGAGACGTCAGGAGAGGGTGGCGCCGGCGGGGCGGGCGTCCGGCGATTGGGAAGGAGGTTCCGCCGGAGCCAAGGTGAGCCGATGAACTTTACGCCAGTTTGCGGCGGTGCATCCAGCAAAGCGCCGATCTCGTCGATGATCCCGCCGCGACCTCGCGTTTCGGCGGCTCGGCTTCGGTGGTCCCGGGTTCGTGAATTCTGGGAGGTACGCCTGTGCCGCAAACGAAATCTGCATCGGACGCTGGCCTTCACCTGGGGCAGACAGCGGACCGCACAAATCCCGACAACAACGGCCTGCACCTTGGCCAAGTGCTCGACCGCACCCTGGACGGAAACAAGGGCCTCCACCTCGGCGAGACCAGCACCTCGGACCAAAACCTCATCGTCAACGGGGAGTTTGATCAGCCATTGGTCAACGGCCAGGTCCCGGGCTGGTATGCGCCCGCAGGTCAAGAATTCAGCGTCAGCTCGGGACCCGACCCCTTTCTCGGGCTGGGGCTGCAACCGCTGCCCGGGGGTTCGTATGAGGGTCAGATATCGCAGGACGTCAACGCCCGCACGGGCGAGGCCTACACATTGCGTTTCGGGGCGATCAGCGTCTTTTCATCGCTCGTCCCGCACCCGACGCCGCAGGTCATCTGGGACGGCTCGCCCGTGGACGTCACGATCGTCGCCTCCCACATCCTCGATCCATTGATCATTTCGGAGGAGCTGACCTATGAGGCGACCGTGATCGGGCAGCCGGGCGTGGACACGCTCACTCTGCGCATCGTCGACCCGGACAACGTCGGCGCGCCGGTGTTCGACGAGGTCTCCTTGGTTCCATCCTCGGCGCCAACCGGCTGGCTGGTCGGGTGATGAGCCTTTCCGGCATTCGGCGCGGCCGCGTCGGAGACGCGCTCACCGCTTCTGCGGGGTAGCTTCGCCGCCATCTTCGCGGAGAGGGCGGCATGCGGGTGATGGTGCTGGGGGCGACGGGGTTCATCGGGCCGGCGGTGCTCCGGCGGCTCGCCGCGCTCGGCCATGAGGCGCTGGCGGTTTCCCGCCATCCCATCGAAGGCTCGGGATCGTTGCGCGGCGATCGAGGCGACCCAGGCGCCATCGCCCGGCTGGCGGGCGAACAGAGGATCGAGGCGGTGATCGACCTCATCGCCTACACGGCGGCCGCGACCGAGCCCCTGCTGCAGGCGCTGGCGGGAAACGTCGGCCGTTATGTGCTGGCGAGCTCGGGCGACGTCTACCGGCAGGCCGACGGCTGGCGTCGGAAGCCCGGCGCCGGGCCGCCGCTGGCGCGGCTCACCGAGGACGCGCCGCTGAGGACCAACCCCCACCCCTATCGCGGCGAGCGGCCGCGCGCGCCCGACGATCCGCAGGCCTGGATGGACGACTACGACAAGATCCCCATCGAGCGCGCCGCCCTGGCGCAGCCGGGCCTCGAGGCCGCCGTCGTGCGGCTGCCGATGGTGTTCGGGCCGGGCGACCGCAACCGGCGCTTCGGCTGGGCGATCGGCCCGATGCTGGCCGGGCGGCCCGCGATCGAGGTGGACGCGCAGTGGGCCGCCTGGCGCTCGACCTACGGCTACGTGGACGACGTCGCCCACGCCCCGGCGCTCGCCGCGGTGCATCCGGCCGCGGCCGGACGAATCTTCAACGCCGGGCCTTCGGACACGCCGGACCACGCCGCCTGGGCCGGGCGCCTGGCGCGGCTCATCGGCTGGCGGGGCGAGCTGCGGCGCGTGGCGCGCCAGGACGTCCCCCAGCCGCTGCGCGGCGCGCTGGACGGCCTCGACCTCAGCTATCCGCTGGCGATGGACACCCGCCGCATCCGCGCCGAGCTGGGCTACGCCGAGATCACGGCGCCGGACGAGGCCCTCGCGCGCACCATCGCCGACGAACGGAGCCGAGCTCAGTTCAAAAGTTGAAGACAACCGCGGAAAACGCGGAAAGGCGCGGATAAAAGTTCTCGTATTGTCCTTCGTATTTGCGCGCGACCGGACTGGAGGTGGGCTTGTTCGTGAACCTCGGCGCAAGTCCGCGCGTCGAAATCGAGCGCTTCGCGCTCACTCCTTCCGCGCCTTCCGCGTTTTCCGCGGTTCCTTTCACCGAAGCTTCCCATCACATCTAGCGCCGCAGAAACCCCAAGCTGCGCCTTCTGCGGGGCGCGGAAGCGCCTACCTAAGCGGGGGCGCCCGATCGGGCGGCAGATGCGCCAATCGCCGCAAGCGGGCTCTTTCCGTCTCCGTAGCGACACGTAATGCTGCTACGAGCGCGCCGGGGTTGAGAGGGAGGCTCGAGGGCCTAGGGCAGATGGCGGTTCCGGGGGTTGCGATCCGAGGCCAGCGGAGCCTGCTCAAGCAGATCCGCGAGGCGCTCGCCTCCGGCGGGCCGGCGCAGGCGCGGCTGAACGCCGTCGTGCGCATCATCGCCCGTTCGATGGTGGCCGAGGTCTGCTCGCTCTACATGCGCCGCGCCGGCGGCGAGATGGAGCTGTTCGCCTCGGAGGGCCTCGACCCCAAGGCGGTGCACGTGACCCGCATGGAGCCCGGCGAGGGCCTGGTGGGCGAGATCATGCGCGCCGGCCGGCCGCTGAACCTGGCCGATGCGCCGGAGCACCCGGCCTTCTCCTACCGCCCGGAGACCGGCGAGGACCCCTACCACGCCTTCATGGGGGTGCCGCTGCTGCGCGGCGGCCGGGCCATCGGCGTGCTGGTGGTGCAGAACCGCACCGAGCGCGTCTACACCGACGACGAGGTCGAGGACCTGCAGATCGTCGCCATGGTGCTGGCCGAGATGGTCGCTTCCGGCGAGCTGATCAGCCAGGACGAGCTCAAGGGCGTGGAGATCGCGCCGCACCGGCCGGAGCGGCTGAAAGGGCTGCGGTTCTCGGAGGGGCTGGCCTACGGCGTGGCCGTGCTGCACGAGCCGCCGGTCGCCCCCTCGCAGCTCCTGGCCGACGACGTGGTCGCCGAGGAGGCGCGGCTGAAGGCCGGCGTCCAGGGCCTGCAGGCGCAGATCGACCAGATGCTGGAGGGCCAGGCCGGGCTGGTGGAGGCGCCCTTCGAGGTGCTCGAGACCTACCGCATGTTCGCCCACGACCGCGGCTGGAACCGCAGCCTGGAGGACGCGGTGCGCAACGGCCTGACCGCCGAGGCGGCCGTCGAGCGGGTGCGCTCCGAGCACCGGGCGCGGCTCGGGCAGGCCCGCGATCCCTATCTGCGCGAGCGGCTGCACGACCTGGAGGACCTCAACGACCGGCTGCTGCGCCACCTGTCCGGCGACGGCCACATCGCCCGCACGCTGCCGGAGAACGCGATCCTGATCGCCCGCAACCTGGGGCCGGCGGACCTGCTGGAATACGACCGCAAGAAGCTGCGCGGCCTCCTGCTGGAGGAAGGCTCGGCCGCGAGCCACGCCGCGATCATCGCCCGCTCCCTGGACATCCCCTGCGTGGGCCGGCTGCCGGGCCTCAGGGACCGGGTCTCGGAAGGCGACATGGTGATCGTCGACGCCGAGACCGGCGAGGCCTACCTGCGGCCGCGGACCGACGTGGTGAAGGCGATCCAGGCGCGCATCGACGTCCGCCGCCAGCGCCGCGCCGAATTCGCCAAGCTGCGCGACACCCCGGCCTTCACCCGCGACGGCGGCAAGGTCGCCATCCTGATGAACGCCGGCCTCGACGTCGACCTCGACATCCTGGGCGAGACGGGCGCGGAGGGCATCGGCCTGTTCCGCACCGAGTTCCAGTTCATGGTCGCCGAGGAGATGCCGCGGCTGGAGGCCCAGGCCCAGCTCTACGGGCGGGTGATGGACGCCGCGGGCGACCTGCCGGTCACCTTCCGCACCCTCGACCTCGGCGGCGACAAGGTGCTGCCCTATCTGGAGGCCGAGCGGGAGGACAACCCGGCGCTCGGCTGGCGCGCCATCCGCATGGGGCTGGACCGGCCGGCGCTGCTCAGGCTGCAGCTGCGCGCCCTGATCACCGCCGCGCGCGGCCGGCCGCTGCGGGTGATGTTCCCGCTGGTCGCCAGCGTCGACGAATTCCGCGCCGGCCGCGCCCTGGTGGACACCGAAGTGGCCTGGGCCCAGCGCCGCGGCCGCCTGCCGCCGTCGCGGCTCGACGTGGGCGCGATGATCGAGGCCCCGTCGGTCATCTGGCACCTCGACGCCCTGCTGCCGATGACGGACTTCGTCTCGGTCGGGACCAACGACCTGATGCAGTACCTGTTCGCCGCCGACCGCGGCAACGCGCGGGTCTCCGATCGTTACGATCCCCTGTCGCCGCCCGCCTTGCGCGCGCTGGAGCAGATCCAGCGGGCCTGCGCCGAGACCGGCACCCCGGTCAGCGTCTGCGGCGAGATGGCGGGCCGGCCGCTGGAGGCCTTCGCGCTCGTCTCGCTGGGCTTCGAGGCGCTCTCCATGCCGCCGGCCGGCGTGGGCCCGGTCAAGCGCATGGTGCTGTCGTGCGACCGCGAGGCAGCCCGACGGGGGGTCTCGGCGTTGCTGAAGAGCAGCGCCGGTTCGGTACGCAACGAAATCGAAACACTGGCGCGCAAAATCTACTTGGCGATCTGAGGTTTGGGCCGAATCACGTGACCGAAGACCGCATTGAGCGTCACCGGGGCGCATGTTACGCGAGGGTCCATCCACGAACACGCGCGAGTCCCGGGGCTTTGGTCCGCCGCGACGGTCTCGGCGCGGCGTGCGCATCGGGGTGCTGACAGCCATGGCGCTCGACACCGGCGGCCTCTCCGATCTTCCGCTGCAGGCGGCCGAGCCGGCCGTCGGCGTGACGGCGGCGGCGCGCGCGCCCGACCTGCATTCGGGCGCCGATATCGGCGAGGCGCTGCGCCTGATCCGCGAGCACCTCGGGCTGTCGATCGAGGACCTCGCCGAACGCACGCGCGTGCGGGCGAGCTTCCTGGCGGCCCTCGAGCAGATGCGCCTGGAGACCCTGCCCTCGCGCCCGTTCGTGATCGGCTACATCCGCGCCTACGCCCAGACGCTCGGCCTCGACCCGGACGTGGCGGCGGAGCGGTTCAAGGCCGAGGAGCCGGTACTCGACGAGCCGCTCGCCGCGCCGCTCGGCATGGGCGACGAGCGCGATCCCAGGGTGGGGATCTTCGTGGCCGGCGCCTGCGTGCTCGTCGCCGCGATCATCGCCTGGAACGTGGTCCAGCGGATCATGAGCGAGACGGCGCCGCCGACGCCGACCGCCTCGGCGACCGTGGCCGAGAAGGCCCTGGCCGAGGTCAAGGCCGGCCCGGTGACGCTGGGCGCGCCGCTGCCGGCGCCCGTGGAGTCGACCACGCCGCCGCCTTACCTCACGCCGGGCATCGAGAAGGCGAAGAAGGCGGACGGCACGCCGCTCGATCCCGCCGCCGCGGCGGCCGCGGCGGCCGGATCCGCGACCGCCTCGGCCGACCCCAACCTGCCCGCCGCCTTCACGCCGCAGGGCGCGCTGTTCGGCGCGCCGAAGGGCCAGCCGGCCGCCGCCATCCTGCAGGCGCTGAGGCCGGCGCTGCTGGTGATCCACGGCGCCGACGGCTCGGTCTATTTCGCCCGCCAGCTCACGCCCGGCGAGGCCTACCGCGTGCCGCAGCTCGGCGGGCTGAGCGTCGACGTCTCCGAGCCCGGGGCGTTCCAGGTGTTCGTGGGCGGCCAGTCCAAGGGCGTGCTGCCCGCTCCGCTCACCCCGGTCGCCAAGCTGCTCGGGATCGCCGCGAGCCCGGCCAAGACCGCCCGGGCGGCGCCGGCCGGCGCGGCGAGGCCGGCGGTCGCCGCGCCCAAGCCGGTGAGAGCCGCCGCCTCGCCGAAGGTCACCCAACCCAAGCCGTCCGTCCCGAAGCCCCGCGCGAGCGCGCCGACCGAATTGCCGCCGACCTAGCGCCGCACTTGGGGCCAGCCGGAAAAGCGCCTATTTTCGCGCCGCCATGACCGCCCCCGTCCGCACCACCGATGCCGCCCACTATCGCCCCTGGCGCGCGATCCAGCGCCGCCCGTCGCGCAAGATCCGCGTCGGCGAGGTCGAGGTGGGCGGCGACGCCCCGATCACCGTGCAGTCGATGACCAACACGCTGACCGCCGATGCGGCCGCGACCATCGACCAGATCCGCCGGCTCGAGGAGGCGGGCGCCGACATCGTGCGGGTCTCCTGCCCGGATGCGGACTCGACGGCGGCGTTCAGGGCGATCGCCAAGGCCGCCAAGGTCCCGCTCGTGGCCGACATCCATTTCCACTACAAGCGCGCCATCGAGGCGGCGCAGGCGGGCGCCGCCTGCCTGCGGATCAACCCCGGCAACATCGGCTCGCCCGAGCGGGTGCGCGAGGTGATCCAGGCCGCCCGCGACCACGGCTGCTCGATGCGCATCGGCGTCAACGCCGGCTCGCTCGAGCGCGAGCTGCTGGAGCGCTATGGCGAGCCCTGCCCGGAAGCCATGGTGGAGAGCGCGCTTTCGCACGCCCGCATCCTGCAGGACCACGACTTCCACGAGTTCAAGATCAGCGTGAAGGCCTCCGACGTGTTCATGACCGTCGCCGCCTACCAGCTGCTGGCCGAGGCCATCGACTGCCCGCTGCACCTGGGCGTCACCGAGGCCGGGGCGACCCGCACGGGCACGGTGAAGTCCTCGATCGGCATGGGCTCGCTGCTGTGGGCCGGGATCGGCGACACCATCCGGGTCTCGCTGGCGGCCGACCCGGTCGAGGAGATCAAGGTCGGCTTCGACATGCTGAAGGCGCTCGGCCTCAGGCACCGCGGGGTCAACATCATCGCCTGCCCCTCCTGCGCCCGCCAGGGCTTCAACGTGATCGAGACCGTCGCCACCCTGGAAGAGCGGCTGGCGCACATCGCCACGCCGATGAGCCTGTCGATCATCGGCTGCGTGGTGAACGGGCCGGGCGAGGCGCTGATGACCGACCTGGGCTTCACCGGCGGCGGCAAGGGCGCGGGCATGGTCTACCTGGCCGGCAAGCCCGACCACAAGATGGACAACGCGGCTATGGTCGACCACATCGTCGAGCTGGTCGAAGCCAGGGCCCGCGAGATCGAGGCGGCCAAGCCCGCCGCGCTGGCGGCGGAATAGTTGCTCCCCCTGAGGGGGAGCTGTCGCGGAGCGACTGAGGGGGCTTCCGCCCAGAACCCACAGCCGGGCCGCGGATGAAACCCCCTCCGCTCCTTCGGAGCACCTCCCCCTCAACGGCGCTGCGCGCCTGGGGGAGGAACTAAACCTGACGCCTGCGTCACTCTTGCGCGGGTCCGTCAACCACGGTTAGGTGACGCCCTCATAACCGGAGGGACCCATGTCCGCTGACGGCAACTGGAAGATCACGATCAACACGCCGATGGGCGCGCAGACGGTGAACGCCAACATCAAGACCAACGGCGACACCTTCACCGGCACCACCGAAGGGCAGATGGGCAAGCAAGAGGTCAGCGGCAAGGTGAATGGCGACACCCTCACCTGGAACGCCGACATCACGCAGCCGATGCCGATGACCTTGGAGTTCACGGCCACGGTCGCGGGCGACAACATGAACGGCAACGTCAAGCTCGGCATGTTCGGCAACGCGCCGCTGAGCGGCGTTCGCGTCTAGCCGCCGCCTCCGCAACGGCCAAGGCCCGCGCCGGCGACGGAGCGGGCCTTTTCCGTGGGCTGGATCCCGGCTCGAGGCCGGGACGGCCGCTGCGGTCACTTGCTCGGATTGACGCTGCCGGCGGCGTTGTTGGCCGCGGAGCCGACGCTGTCGGCGGCATGGCCCACGCTGGAGGCCGCGCCGGTCACCGCGCTCGTGCGCAGCGTGTCGTTGCGGTTCGCGGTCAGCAGGAAGAAGGCCACGATCGCCACCAGGGCGAGGACCGCGATGCCGATGATCACGCCGCCGACGCCGGAGCCGCCGCGGTCGACGTAGGTCGTGCCGCTGTCGCGCTCGACCACGCGATCGGTCGAGCCGTCCGGGTGCTCCGTCACTCGTTCAGTCGCCATTTGTGAATCTCCATCGTGTCACCTGCGCCGTAACCCGCTGGGCGCTGGAGGCGTTCCGACAGCGGCGCTTCAGCGGCGGCGCGGCGGGACCACGTCGGCGAACATCTCGAAGCTCTTCCATTTCGGCTCGAGCGGCGGGAGTGCGGCCTGCGGCAGGTAGGGCGAGGCCGCCTTGAGCTCGAGGTTCGGGACGTAGCGCGGGCAGTTGGGGAAGATGTCGACCGGGGTCACCTTGACCAGCAGCTGGGCGCCGGGGATCTGCGCGATCAGCGGATCGTCGCGCACGACCTCGGCCCGGCCGTTGACCCGCAGCCGTCGCGGCGCCTCGCCCATGGCGATGAACAAGAGGCCGACATGCGGATTGACCGCGATGTTGCCGAGGCTCTTGAACATGCCGTTGCCGTCGTAGTCCGGGAACACCAGCAGGTCCGGCCGGGCGACGCGGACGAACCCCGGCGGGCCGCCCTTGAACGAGCAGTCGGGCCGGCCCTGCGCATCGGCGGTGGCCAGGAAGAAGAACCCGAGGCCCCCGACGAAGGCCGCGTCGTCGTCGTTGAAGCGGTCGCGCCTCAGCTTCTCCGCCAGCCGGTCGGCCAGCGCGCGGCTGCCGAAGGCGTCCTGCAGCTCGCGATTGCCCTCGTGGTACATGGCCGCATCGCCTCCCCCCGCGCCGGTTTGCAAGCCGCCCCGGGAAGGCTAGACAAGCTCCCCTTTCGGCAAGGCGTCCAGACGTTGCGACTTCCCCAGGCCCGGCTCGACCAGGTGCTCGACCGCTTCCGCGAGGTGGAGGCGCGGATGGCCGCCGCCACCGAGGGCGGCGAGATCGTCCGGCTGGCCAAGGAGCATGCGGAGCTCAGGCCGGTGGCCGAGGCGGTGCAGGGCCTGGAGCGCGCCCGCGCCGAGCTGCCGGAGCTCGAGGAGATGGCGGGCTCCGGCGACGCGGAGATGGCCGAGCTGGCGCGAGGCGAGCTGATCGAGCTGAACGAGCGGCTGCCCGAGCTGGAGCGGCAGGTGGCCCTGCTGCTCGCGCCCAAGGACCGCGACGAGAACGCCTCGGCGATCCTGGAGGTCCGCGCCGGCACCGGCGGCGACGAGGCGGCGCTGTTCGCCGGCGACCTGTTCCGCATGTACCAGCGCTACGCCCAGGCGCACGGCTGGCGGGTGGAGATCGAAAGCGCCTCCGAGGGCGAGATGGGCGGCTACAAGGAGATCATCGCCTCGATCACCGGCGAGGGCGTGTTCGGCCGGCTGAAGTTCGAGAGCGGCGTCCACCGCGTGCAGCGCGTGCCCGAGACCGAGGCGCAAGGCCGCATCCACACCTCCGCGGCGACCGTCGCGGTGCTGCCGGAGCCGCAGGACGTCGACATCGAGATCCGCGACCAGGACCTGCGCATCGACACCTACCGCTCCTCCGGCGCCGGCGGGCAGCACGTCAACAAGACCGATTCGGCCGTGCGCATCACCCACCTGCCGAGCGGCATCGTGGTGACCTCCTCGGAGAAGTCGCAGCACCAGAACCGGGCGCGGGCGATGAAGGTGCTGCAGGCCAGGCTCTACGAGCAGCAGCGCGAGCAGCTCGACAGCGCCCGCGCCGAGAACCGCAAGGCCCAGGTGGGCTCCGGCGACCGCTCCGAGCGCATCCGCACCTACAACTTCCCGCAGGGCCGGGTGACGGACCACCGCATCAACCTGACCGTCTACAACCTGCCCAAGGTGCTGGAGGGCGAGGCGCTGGACGACGTCATCGATCCCCTGATCGCCGAGGACCAGGCCGCCCGCCTCGCCGCCCTGGAAGAGGAACTGGCCTGACCGCTCCGAGCGCCTGGCGCAGCCGCGCCCGCGATTTTGCGCGCGCGCCAGGCGCGCATCTGCGATGAAGGCCAGCGCGCGAGGGCGACCCAGGAGAACCGATGAAGCCGCCGTCCAAGGAGCCCGCCCGCCCGACCGAGACCTATGCGCCGCCGACCCCCAGGGTGTCGCGGCAGAAGGCGGGCCGAGTGCTGAGCGCCGCCGAGCGCGCCGCATTCCTCGCCGGCCGGCCGGACCTGAAACCCAAGAGCTGAGGCCGCCCGGCGCTTGTGCCGCGCGGGCTGTTCCGGCTAGGCCAGCGCCATGAGCGGTCTCCTGGCGGGCATCTTCCGGCATCCGGTGAAGGGCTTCACGCCCGAACCTCTGACGAGCGTCGAGCTGGCCCCCGGCCAGGGCTTCCCGTTCGACCGCATCTACGCGGTGGAGAACGGCCCCTCCGGCTTCGACGAACGGGCGCCGGCGTTCGTGCCGAAGCAGAAGTTCACGGTGCTGGCCTCCCTGCCCAAGGTGGCGGCGGTGCGCACCCGCTATCACGGGGCGTCCGGCGATCTGGAGGCGAGCGCGCCGGGGGCCCCGCCGTTCTTCGGCCAGCTGACCGCGCCGGCGGGCCGCGCCGCGTTCGCCCATTGGCTGGCCGGAATCCTCGGGGAGGACGCGCCGGGGCCGCTGAAGGTCATCGCGTCGCCGGAGTCCTGGCGCTTCACCGATCATCCCCTGGGCCAGGTCTCGGTGATCAACCTGGCGAGCATCGCCGATCTCTCGCGGCGCATGGGGGCGGAGCTCGATCCCTTGCGCTTCCGCGCCAACCTCTATGTGGACGGCTGGCCGGCCTGGGCCGAGCACGGCTGGACGGGCAGGAAGCTGATGCTCGGCTGGGCCGAGGCCGAGGTGTTCAAGCCCATCGTCCGCTGCGCCGCCACCGAGGTGAATCCGGCGACCGCCGAGCGCGACCAGGACATTCCCAAGGCGCTGTTCGAGGCCTTCGGCGACATGCATTGCGGGGTCTATGTGCGGGTGACCCGGCCCGGCCGGGCTAGCCTGGGCGACGCCTGCACCGCGCCGCAGGAGGAGCCCGCCGCCCTGTCATGACGCTGACCCTGCTCTCCGCCTGGCAGGCCGCCAGGGAGCGCCTCGAGCGGGCGGGGCTCGCAGGCCCGGTGATCGACGCGCGCCTGCTGGTCGAGGCCGCCTGCGATGCGACGCGAGCGGAGATCGTGACCGATCCCTATCGTCAGCTCAGCGCCGAGCAGGAAGACCGGCTGAACGCCTATCTCGCGCGCCGCGAGCACCGCGAGCCCGTCGCCCACATCCTGGGCCGCAAGGGCTTCTGGAAGATCATGCTGAACGTCAACGGCCATGTGCTGACGCCGCGGCCCGACACCGAGACCGTGGTGGACGCCGCCCTGAAGGCGGTCGCGCCCCACGCGCCGGCGTCGATCCTCGACCTCGGCGTGGGCTCGGGCGCGATCCTCCTGGCGATCCTCGCCGAGCGCCCGGCCGCCACCGGCCTGGGGGTGGACGCCTCCGAGGAAGCGCTGGCGGTGGCGCGCGACAACGCCGCCTCGCTGGGGCTGGCGGGACGCCTCGCCCTGCTGCGCGGCGACTGGACCGAGGGCCTGGCCGAGGCGAGCTTCGACCTGGTGGTCTCCAATCCACCCTACATCGCCTCCGACCTGATCGAGACGCTGGAGCCTGAGGTCGCCCGCTACGAACCGCGCCTGGCGCTGGACGGCGGCCCCGACGGGCTCGCCGCCTACCGCACCCTGGCGCCCGAGATCCTGCGCGTTCTGAAGCCCGGCGGCCGGTTCGCGGTGGAGATCGGCTACGACCAGAAGACGCCGGTGGAAGCGCTGTTCCGGGCGGCCGGCGCGGCGGAGGTGACCACGCTCCGCGACCTCGGCGATCGCGACCGTGTCGTCACAGGCGCCAAAAAGCCCTTGGAAACGAAGACCTGACTCGCTACTTAAGGGACGTCTCCACCCAAAGCCGGCTTGCGGCCCGAGCGTCCCGTCGGACGCGACCGCCCGGCAGGCGCGACGCTTCTAACAAAGCCTCTCGCTGAACAGCTTCCGGGCGGAAGACGGGGAACATAGCGTCTTCACCATTGACAGGGCCGCCGCCCGATCCCGCTGAAGGACCAGCCGACCTCTCGACGAGGCCGCCTGGGGAGCAGCCAACAAAACGGTCAAAGAATAATGAGAGATTTCAAGGGTATGAAGCGTCAGCGGGGACGTAACCGCGGCGGTGGAGGCGGCAAGCCGCAGCAGCAGAACGCCAATCGCGCCTTCGATTCCAACGGGCCCGAGGGCATCAAGGTCCGCGGCAACGCCCAGCACGTGTTCGAGAAGTACCAGCAGCTGGCGCGCGACGCGAACGCCGGCGGCGACCGGGTGCTGGCCGAGAACTACCTGCAGCACGCCGAGCATTACTTCCGCCTGCTGCGCGCCATCCAGCCGCAGCGTTCGGCCAGCGAGATCCTGGGCCGCGACCAGTTCGCCTCCGGCTTCGACATCGACTTCGAGGACGAGGGCGCCCAGGCCCAGGCCGAAGCCGCCGATGAGGCCGCCGAGGGCGAGCCCGAGACCGCCGACGCCCGCGGCGGCGGCGGCGAGCGCTGGCGCGAGCGCGATGAGCGCCCTCGCGACGAGCGGCCCCGTGACGAGCGGCCGCGCGACGAGCGGCCTCGCGACGAGCGGCCTCGGGACGACCGGTCCCGCGATGGCCGCGACCGGGATCGCCGCGACCGCTGGCGCGGGGAGCGGGACGACCGCCCCCGCGACGAGCGTCCGCGGGAGGAGCGGCCGCGCGACGAACGCCCGCGCGACGAGCGGCCTCGCGACGAGCGGCGCGACCGCTTCGAGCGTCGCGACCGCGAGCCCGAGCGCGGCGAGGCGCGCGATCCGCTGGCCGTGGTCGAGCCGCGGGCCGCCGCCCCACTGGGCGAGGAGCGCGGCTCTCCGGTGCTGCGCGACGCGGAGGGCGGGGAGAGCCATGCGCCGGCCTTCCTGCAGGCCCCCGCCCGCCGCGATGGCGAGGAGGACGCCGGCCAGGCGCGGAAGCCGCGCCGCCGCCGCACCCCGCGCCCCCTCGACGGTGAGTCGAGCGGACGCGCCTCCAACGAGGCGGAAGAGGCCTGAGCCGCACGGCCGGCTGTTGCCGTGAAAGCACATTCGCGGTTAGCTCGCCGCGGAGGCTGGCCGTGTCTGACTGTCACCATGGGGATCAGGATCATCCCGGGCTGAAAGGCCTGGCGCTGCGGCGCGCCATGGCCGCGGCCGAAACCCGCTGCGCGCGCACGCACGAGCGCCTCACCCCGCCGCGCCGCCGCGTTCTGGAGCTGCTGCTCGAGGCCGACCAGCCGCTGAAGGCCTATGACCTGATCGCCGCCTACGGCGAGGCTGGCGAGCCCGCCAAGCCGCCCACCGTCTACCGCGCGCTCGGCTTCCTGGAGCGTCTCGGCTTCACCCACCGGATCGAGAGCCTGAACGCCTATGTCCCCTGCCGGCTCGACGGTCCGGACCATCGGGCGGCGTTCCTGATCTGCGATTGCTGCGGAGCCGCGGAGGAATTCGAGCCGGACTTCAGCGCCGAACTCGCGGCCGCCGACGCCGCGGGCTATGCGGTCCAGAGCATCACCTTGGAAGCGCGCGGACTTTGCGCCGCCTGCCGCGACTAGGCCCCGGACCCCGGCGATGGGCGAGGCGTTAGCGCATGCCATGCGCCGGCAGATCTTCCTCGATTGCGATGGCGTCCTGGCGGACTTCGACGCCGGCGCCGAGGCCGTGCTCGGCCTGCCGCCGCAGGTCTTCGAGACGCGGCACGGGGCGCGCGAGTTCTGGCGCAGGCTGGCGCGCGCCGAGGGGTTCTTCGAGCGCCTGCCGCCGATGCCGGACGCCTACGAGCTCTACGACGCGGTCAAGCACAAGGACCCGGTGATCCTCACCGGCATGCCGCGCGGGACCTGGGCCGAGCCGCAGAAGCGCCGCTGGGCCGAGCGCCACTTCCCAGGCGTGCCGGTGATCACCACCATGGCCGCGGTCAAGCACGAGCACCGCCATCCCGGCGACGTCCTGGTCGATGACCGCGACCGCTACCGCCATCTCTGGGAGGCCGAGGGCGGAGTCTTCGTCCACCACAAGGACGCCCGCAGCTCCATCGAGGCGCTGCGGGCGATGGGCTACATCTGAGCGCTCACCAGAAGATCTCGCGGATCACCTGGACGATGCGGCCGTCGTATTCGTCGACCAGCAGGGCGTCGTCGCCCGCGCGCACCCACTCGTAGCCGGGCGGCGGATAGGGCAGATCGTAGTCCCACCAGTCCTCGATCAGGTAGTCGGGGCTGGTCCAGAAGATCGGCGGCAGGATCTCGCCGAAGGCGAACTCGCGGAACCCGAAGCCGCGCGGCCAGAAGAACCGGCCCCGGTGGAACCGGTGATGGCTGCGGAACATGTGCGGATAGCGGTGCTGGTCCCAATGCGGCCGGTCGTGGTCCCAGCCGGTGCGGTCGTGCTGCTGCACGAAGCGCTGGCGGTCGCCCGCGCCGAAGCGCTGGTCGGGGCGCACGTCGCGGAAGCGCTCGCCCTCGGGCCGGTTCGGGATCACCTGCGCGCCGGGCCGCGGCCCGCCGCGCCAGCGGTCGGCGTCGGGTCCGACCACCTGCGGGGCGCGCTGTTGGGGTCGCCCTCGCCACTGCGGGCCGGGACCGGCGCGGTCGCGGCTCCATTGCCGGTGATCGGGCGGGGGGCCCTGCGGAGCGACCTCGGCCGCCCGCTCGCCGGGCGCGAAGCTGCGGCCCGGCCAGGCGTGGTCGCCCCGTCCGGGCGCAAACGCGCGGCCCTCGCCGGGCCCCATGCGTGGCGGGGCGGCATGGGCGGGCGCAGGCGCGGGCGGCGCCATGGAGGCGGCCGGCGCGGGCGCCGGCTGGCGGGCTTCGGCGGAATGCTGGCGCCAACCCGGGCGGCCTTCGCCGCGCCCATCCTGTGGATGGTCGCCGCGCGGACCCCCCTCCTGGGCGAGCGCGGCGCCGCCGCCCGCCACCAGGATCAGCGCCGCAAGCGCGGCTGTGGTCTTCGTCTTCATCGGTTCGTCGCGACCCTTCTGGTCGACCCTCTGCGACAAGCTTGCGCGGCCCTATCTGAACCGTGCTTGAACGCCGCCTTGGCCGGCCCCAACTGTGCCGCATCGTTTCGGAGACGCCCAAGCTCGTGCCCGCCACGCCCAACGACGTCCTGCACTTCTGGCGCGAGGCCGGCCCCGCCAGGTGGTTCGCCAAGTCCGACCGCTTCGACGGATCGATCCGCCTGAAGTTCGAAGCCGTCCACCATGCCGCGGCCCGCGGCGAGCACGACGGCTGGGCCGACACGGCCGAGGGCGCGCTCGCCCTCCTGATCCTGCTCGACCAGTTCCCGCGCAACCTCTACCGCGGCTCGGGCCACGCCTTCGCCACCGACCTCAAGGCGCGCAGCTTCGCCCGCGCCGCCGTGGCCGCCGGCTTCCACAGGGAGGTCGCCCCGGAGCTGCGGCAGTTCTTCGTGCTGCCGTTCGAGCATTCCGAGGCCATGGCCGACCAGGACCAGGCGCGCCGGCTGGCCGATGAGCTCGCCGATCCCGACATCGCCAAGTGGGCCAAGATCCACCGCGACATCATCGCCCGCTTCGGCCGCTTCCCGCACCGCAACGCCTGCCTCGGCCGCGCCACCACGCCCGAGGAGCAGGCCTTCCTCGACGAGGGCGGATTCGGGGGGTGAGCCCTCGCACTGGGTTCCGGCTCTCCCGCCCGCCTGCGCGGGCGTCCGACCGGGATCACGGGTCTTTTGAGTTGTGGATTGCGACTCAGCTTTAATCCAGCGCGCATCGCGAATCAGGCACCCTCTCCCTCCGATGCCCGTCCAGGTCTCCATCGCCGATCGCTACCAGGCCGCCCCGGAGCATCCGGAGCGGCAGTACCTGGAGCTGCTGGCCGACATCCTGGCGAACGGCGTCGAGCGCGGCGACCGCACCGGCGTCGGCACCCTGGGCGTGTTCGGCCGCCAGATGCGCTTCGACCTGGCCCACGGCTTCCCGCTGCTGACCACCAAGAAGCTGCATCGCAAGTCGATCATCCTGGAGCTGCTGTGGTTCCTGCGCGGCGACACCAACGTGCGCTGGCTGCAGGAGCGCGGGGTCTCGATCTGGGACGAGTGGGCCGATCCGGCCGGCGAGCTCGGGCCGGTCTACGGCAAGCAGTGGCGCTCCTGGGCCGCGCCGGACGGCCGGGTGATCGACCAGATCACCGGCGTGGTCGAGGCCCTGAAGACCAATCCCAACTCGCGCCGCCACATCGTCTCGGCCTGGAACCCAGCCGAGGTCGACGACATGGCCCTGCCGCCGTGCCACTGCCTGTTCCAGTTCTACGTGGCCGAGGGGCGGCTCTCCTGCCAGCTCTACCAGCGCTCGGCCGACGTCTTCCTGGGCGTGCCGTTCAATATCGCCAGCTACGCGCTGCTCACCCTGATGATGGCCAAGGTGACGGGCTATCAGCCCGGCGAGTTCGTCCATACGCTGGGCGACGCCCACCTCTACCTGAACCACGTCGAGCAGGCCCGCCTGCAGCTCTCGCGTGAGCCCCTGCCCTTTGCGCAGATGAAGCTCGCGCCGAAGACGGATCTCTTCAGCTTCGAGTTCGACGACTTCCAGCTCGAAGGCTACCGCGCCCATCCGAGCATCGCGGCTCCGATCGCGGTCTAGCGCGCCGCCTCAGCCCTCCAGCTTCGCATCCAGGCTGATCTCGGCGTTCAGCACCTTGGAGACCGGACAGTTCTGTTTCGCGCCGTTGGCGAGCTCGCTGAACTTGCCCTCGTCCAGGCCCGCGACGCGGGCGCGCAGCGTCAGCGCCGAGCGGGTGATCCGGAAGCCCTGGCCCTCCTGTTCGATGTCCACCGCGGCTTCGACGCGCAGCTCCTGCGGCGTCACGCCGGCGCCTTGCATCGCGAACGCCAGCGCCATGGCGAAGCAGCCCGCGTGCGCGGCGGCGATGAGCTCCTCCGGGTTCGTGCCCGGCTCGTTTTCGAAGCGGGTCCTGTAGCCGTAGGGGCTGTCTGACAGCACGCCCGAGGCGGTCGTCAACCGGCCCGTCCCGTCGCGCCCCGAACCCGTCCAGATGGCGTTGGCCTTGCGGATCATGCCTCGTCTCCCTTGCTGCCGTCGCGCCCGCCCAAGCCGTTCTAACCCCCGGGCGTTCCATCGGCCGCCGGAATTGCTAAGACGACGCCATGCCCTCGGTCACCCTCGCCGCCGGACCGGTCGCCCGCGCCCGCAACGGCGTGATCGGCAAGGGCGGCCATCTGCCCTGGCGACTGAAGTCCGACCTGGCGATCTTCCGCGAGGTGACCATGGGCAAGCCCGTGATCATGGGACGCAAGACCTTCGAGAGCCTGCCCGGAGGCGCCTTGAAGGGCCGCACCAACATCGTGCTCAGCCGCGGGCGCGGCTACGAGGCGAAGGGCGCCGTGGTCTGCGACGACTTCGCCGAGGCGGTGCAGATCGGCCGCGAGCAGGCCGCCGAGGACGGCGCGGGCGAGGTGTGCGTGATCGGCGGCGCCTCGCTCTTCGAGCTGGCGCTCGGCAGGGCGCAGCGCCTCTACCTCACCGAGGTCGAAGGCGAGCCCGACGGCGACGTGACCCTGCCGCCGATCGACGAGAGCCGCTGGCGCGAGGTGCGGCGCGAGCATCACCCGGCTTCGGAGGCCGACCAGTACGCCTTCACCTTCCGCGTGCTCGACCGGCGCTGAGCCCTTCCCTTCCCCGCGGGCGGCGTGGCTATAGTCGCCGCCGCTCAAGGATCAGCAAGGGAGACGCCTGTGGATATCGAGCTCGTCACCGAGGGCCTGGAATTCCCCGAGGGCCCGATCGCCATGGCCGACGGCTCCGTGATCCTGACCGAGATCAAGGGCCGGCGGCTGACGCGGGTGAAGCCGGACGGCTCGAAGGAGGTGGTGGCCGAGACCGGCGGCGGGCCGAACGGGGCGGCGATCGGGCCGGACGGGGCGATCTATGTCACCAACAACGGCGGCTCCTTCGAGTGGCTGGACGTCAACGGCCTGACCATCCCGGGTCCGACGCCCGCGAGCCACACGGGCGGCTCGATCCAGCGGGTCGACATCGCCTCGGGCAAGGTGGAGACCGTCTATGACAGCTGCGAGGGCAGGCGCCTGATCGGGCCGAACGACCTGGTGTTCGACAAGGCCGGCAACATCTGGTTCACCGACCATGGCTGCTCGACGCCGGAGGGGCGGAAATTCGGGGCGGTCTATTACGCCCGGCCGGACGGCGGCTCCATTTCCCGACAGCGCGATCACATCATCTCGCCGAACGGCATCGGCCTCTCGCCCGACGAGACGGTGGTCTACGTGGCCGACACCAACCTCGGGCGATTGTGGGCGTTCGACGTGGAGAGCCCCGGCGCGCTGGCGGCGGGGCCAGGCTTCGCGCCGGGCCGCGTCGTGCACAACCTGGCGGGCTACCAGCTGCTCGACAGCCTGGCGGTGGAGGCCGGCGGCAAGGTCTGCGTGGCCACCATCATCAACGGCGGGATCACCGCCTTCGACCCGGACGGCGCGATCGAGCACTATCCGTTCCCGGACCTGGTGTGCACCAACATCTGCTTCGGGGGCGCCGACCTGCGCGACGCCTGGATCACCGCCTCCTCCACCGGCAAGCTCTACAAGTGCCGCTGGCCGCGCCCGGGCCTGAAGCTCAACTTCAACGCCTGACCCATGTTCCTCCCCTCAGGGGGGCTACCGCATATGGCGCTCGCTTAGTCCGTTATCCCGGCCGCAAGCCCGCCTCGCGGGCTGCAGAGCCGGGACCCAGCTCCGGTGCGCGGCGCTCCTGGGTCCAGCTCGATGTGCGATCGCCCTGCCCTCAGGGGAGCATCCGGCTAGCCCAGCACCGCCTTGCGGCGGGCGAGGCTCTCCGCGGGCCAGACCTCGGCGGAGCTGTAGTAGGCCGCAAACACCTTCGCGCCCTCGGGCAGCCGGACCCACGGCTGCTTGGAGCGCGTGTAGATGTGCACGTCGGGCGGGAGGGCGGTGGGATCGTCCAGCGTGCCCACCCGCATGAAGCGCACCGCCGGGCCGGCGCCGTACTCCGACCACAGCGCCGTGCCGCATTGTGCGCAGCGGATGATGTCGTGCGGCTGGCCCGAGTCGGTGGGCATGCGCGAAACCGTCACCTCGCCCTCGACCTGCACGCGGTCCGCCTCGATCAGGGCGTTCAGCACGAAGGCCGAGCCGGTCTGCCGCTGGCAGTCCAGGCAATGGCAGCAGTGGGTGATCATCGGCGGCGAGGCCATCCGGTAGGTGACCGCCCCGCAGGCGCATCGGCCGGCAAGCTCCGTCATGGCTCGATCCTAGCGGTGGCTTGCCGCCAGCCTGGTGTCAGCAGGAAACCTGACGCCCGCGTCATCTTGTTCGCGGGCCGGCGATCGGCGATGATGCCGGCTCTGCAGGAGGACACCCCATGGACGACGCTTCGATCGACGTGAAGCGCGCCGCGCGCGAAGCCGCCTATTCGATGCCGCTCGAGGACATCAATCCGGTCGACCCGCAGATGTTCAGGGACGACACCTGGCACCCCTATTTCGAGCGGCTGCGCAAGGAGGACCCCGTCCATTGGGCCAAGTCGGAGGAAGAGGACGTCGGCGGCTACTGGTCCGTCACCCGCTACAACGACATCATGGCCATCGACACCAACCACCAGGTGTTCTCCTCGATCCCGACCATCGTGCTGCCCGACCCGGCGGAAGACTTCACGCTGCCGATGTTCATCGCCATGGACCCGCCCAAGCACGACCAGCAGCGCAAGACGGTCTCGCCCATCGTGGCGCCGCCCAACCTGGCGCTCATGGAGCCGGTGATCCGCGAGCGCGCGGCCAAGATCCTCGACGACCTGCCGATCGGCGAGGAGATCGACTGGGTCGACAAGGTCTCCATTGAGCTCACCACCATGACGCTGGCGACGCTGTTCGACTTCCCGTGGGAGGACCGGCGCAAGCTCACCCGCTGGTCGGACGTGGCCACCGCCGCGCCGGAGAGCGGCATCTTCGGCACCACCGATCCCGAGGAGGCCGAGCAGAAGCGGCGCGTCGAGCTCTTCGAGTGCGTCGACTACTTCATGAATCTCTGGAACGAGCGGGTCAACGCGCCGCCCCGGCCCGACCTGATCTCCATGCTGGCGCACGGCGAGTCCACCAAGGACATGGACCGCATGGAGTACCTGGGGAACCTGATCCTGCTGATCGTCGGCGGCAACGACACCACCCGCAACACGATCTCCGGCTCGATCTACGCGCTCTCCCAGAACCCCGACCAGGAGCGGATCCTGCGCGCCAACCCGGACATCATCCCCTCGATGGTCTCCGAGACCATCCGCTGGCAGACGCCGCTCGCCTACATGCGCCGCACCGCGCTCGAGGACTTCGAGATCGGCGGCAAGACCATCAAACAGGGCGAGAAGATCGCCATGTGGTACGTCTCGGGCAACCGCGACGAGACGGTGATCGACCGGCCGAACGACTACTGGATCGAGCGGCCGCGGGTGCGCCAGCACCTCTCCTTCGGGTTCGGCATCCACCGCTGCGTCGGCAACCGGCTGGCCGAGCTGCAGCTGAAGATCATCTGGGAGGAAATCCTCAAGCGCTTTCCGCGGATCGAGGTCGTGGGCCCGCCCAAGCGGGTCTATTCCTCCTTCGTGCACGGCTACGAACACCTGCCCGTGGTGATCCCGACGCGCAACTGAGGTTGACGGCGCCTGCGCCAGACCCTCTGATCTGCGCCCGGGTCGGGAAACCAGGGGAGGATCACATGACGATGCAATTCGCCGCCGTGCTTGCGGCGGTCTCGAGCTTGGCGCTGGCCGGCGCGGCGCAGGCGGCCACGACCCATCTGATGGCAAACATGTCCGGCGCCAAGGAGAAGCCGACCGCCGGCGACGCCAAGGCCACCGGCATGGCCCATCTGACCGTCGACACCGACAAGAACCAGGTCTGCTACGAGCTGACCACCCAGAACCTCGCGCAGCCGATCATGGCCCACATCCACAAGGGCGGCCCCGATGCGGCGGGTCCTGTCGCCGTGCCGCTCACCCCGCCCGACGCCAACGGCCACAGCCAGGGCTGCGCCAGCGCCGACGCCGCCGTGGTCAAGGACATCGCCGACAATCCCGGCAACTACTACGTCAACGTCCACTCCACGGCCTTCAAGGCCGGCGCGATCCGCGGCCAGCTCGGGAAATGATCTCCTTCTCCCGCAAGGGGGAGAAGGGTTGCGGCCCTCACAGCCCCAAGACCATCTTGGCCATGATGTTGTGCTGGATCTCGTTGGAGCCGGCGTAGATCGAGGTCTTGCGGTAGTTGAAGTACATGGGCGCGACGGGCGCCGCCCAGTCCGGGCCGGCGCGCGGCGCGTTGGTGCGTCCTTCGATCTCGGCCCAGGTGTCCTGCACGAAGGGGGCGGCGTAGACGCCGGCGGCCTCCAGGGCGAGCTCGGTCATCACCTGCTGCATCTGGCTGCCCTCCAGCTTCAGCATGGAGGAGACCGCGCCCATCGCCTCGCCGCTGGAGCGGCCGGCGAACACCCGAAGCTCGGTGGCGTTCAGCGCCTCGGTCTTGATCTCGGCCTCGACCAGCTTGCGGCGGAACACCGGATCGTCCAGCACCCGGCCGCCCAGGCCGCTGCGCTCGATGCCGGCGATTTCCTTCACCCGGTGCAGCATGTGGGCGAGCCCCGGCGCATAGGCGCTGCCGCGCTCGAACTGCAGCAGGTACTTGGCGTAGGTCCAGCCCTCGCCTTCCTTGCCGATCCGGTTCGCGACCGGCACGCGGACGTTGTCGAAGAAGACCTGGTTGATCTCCTGGTCGCCCGGCCGGGGGCCGTCCAGCGTCGGCAGCGGGACGATCGAGATGCCCGGCGTCGTCATGTCGAGCAGCAGGAAGGAGATGCCCTTCTGCTTGATCTCCGCCTGGCTGGTGCGCACCAGGCAGAACATCCAGTCGGCCCACTGGGCGTAGGTCGTCCAGATCTTCGAGCCGGAGAGCACGTAGTCATCGCCGTCGCGCGTCGCCTTGAGGGCCAGCGAGGCGAGATCCGATCCGGCGCCCGGCTCGGAGTAGCCCTGGCACCACCAGACGTCGGTCGCCAGGATCTTCGGCAGGTGCTCCCGCTTCTGCTCGTCGGAGCCGAACGCCATGATCACCGGCGCGCACATCTTGAGGCCCATGTTGCTGGTCGAGGGCGCGCCGGCGAGCGCCATCTCCATCTCGAAGATGTACTTCTCGGTCAGGCTCCAGCCCGTGCCGCCGTATTCCACCGGCCAGTCGGGGGCGATCCAGCCCTTCGCGTGGAGCCGCTTCAGCCAGCGGACCTGGCCGGCCTTGTCGAGGTGGGCGTTCTTCGACTGGGCGGCGTGGGCGCGCATGTCGGCGTCGAACGCCTCGGCGATGAAGGCGCGGACCTCGTCGCGGAACGCGAGGTCGTGCGGGCTGAAGTCGAGGTCCATGGGCCTACTCCACCGTATCCAGGCGCTCGATCTCGGCGCGGCCGGCCAGGCAGGGCCCGAGCTTCGGTCCGGCCGCGCGGAAGTAGTCGGTCTGGCCGTGATGGCTGAGCGCCTCGGCGTCCTTGTAGAGCTCGAGCACCTTGTAGGTGTTGGGGTCCGACTGGCTGCGGGTGAGCTGGTACATCAGGCAGCCCTGCTCGTTGGCGCGCACCTGCCGGGCGAGATCGGCGAACACCGCCTCGAAGTCCGCGTTCTTGCCGTCCTGCACCTTCAGCGTCGCGACGATCCCGATGCCCATGCCGTGCCTCCAACGATTGTTTGAACCCGGACGGTAGAGCCGGAGGAACCGGGGCTCAAGCCTGACGCGGCGTCCGCCGCCAGAGCGCCAGGCCGACGCCGCCCAGGGTCAGCGCCGAGGCGATCGCCAGCCGCGGCGTCAGCGGCTCGGCCAGCAGGGCGACGGCGCCCAGGGCGGCGATCGCCGGCACGGAGAGCTGCACCATGGCCGCCCGCGCCGAGCTCAGGCCGCGAAGCGCCGCGTACCAGATCGCGTAGCCGCAGCCGGAGGCGAGCGCGCCGGAGGCCGCCGCCAGCCCCGCGCCCTCGGGGCTCGCGTGCAGCCGGGCCAGCGAGACGACGGCGACGATCAGCACGATCGGCGCCGCGCAGATGAAGTTCGCCGTGGTCTGCGCCAGCGGATCGGAGGCCCCGCGGCCGACCAGCGAATAGACGCCCCAGGCGAGGCCGGCGAGCGCCATCAGCAGGCATCCCACGGGATCGGGAGCCGAGAGGCCCGGCGCCGCCAGGTAGCCGAGGCCGCCGAGCGCCGCGGCCAGGCCCAGCCAGGCGAGCGGCTGCGGGCGTTCGCCGGTGCGCAGCGCCCAGGCGAACATGGTGAGCTGCACCGCGCCGAACAGGATCAGCGCCCCGGCCCCCGCCTTCAGCGTGAGGTAGGCGAAGCCGAAGCAGACCATGTAGGCCGTGAGCGCCGCGACCGAGCGCCAATCCGCCTTCAGCGACGGCGCCCGGCGGCGCTGGAGCGTCACGATGAGGCTGAGCGCGACCGCGCCCGAGACCACGCGGATGGCCGTGAAGCTCGCCGGGTCGATCCGGCCGCCCGCCATGGCCAGGCGGCAGAGCAGGGAATTGGCCGCAAAGGCGAGCATGGCGACCGACGTGAGCGCCGCGATGCGCAATCCCGTCGATGGACTGGAGATCGTCGCCTCGGCCATGCACGCCCCCCGTGGGCGGCGACCTTAGCGATCGAGAGGCGCCTGGCCTAGCTGCGTTCGTTCCAGCCGTAGGCGACCCAGTGGTGGCCGCCCAGGCGCCGGGCTTCGATGACGCCGTCGCTGCGCCGGGCCCGCGCGGTGCGGCGGGCCCGGAGGGCGAGGCCGGCCAGCGCCAGCAGCGCGCTCGACATCACCGCGATCACCGCCAGGGTGGCCGCGAAGATGACCGCCAGGACCGCGCCCACGATCACCGCCGCCGCCGCGGCCAAGGCGCCGCCGACCGCCGCCAGGCTGCGCAGCGCCGATCCGTGGTCGTTGGCGAATTCCTTCACCATGGTTTCCTCTTGGCCCGAGGGTGACAAAGTAAACGAAGTTTGTCGGCTTGACGGTTCCTTACGTCAACAAGAGATGAACCCAAGATGAGGCGCAATTAGGCCGCAGAGACGATTATGCCGCGCCGGCGAGCGCCATCGCGCGGCGCTCGCGCATGATGGCGTCGAAGGCGGCGTTGATCGCCGCCGCCTTGGCCTCGGCGACCTCGATGAACTCCGCCGGCAGGCCGCGGGCCCGGGCGCGATCGGGGTGGGACTCGGAGAGCTGCGCGCGCCAGGCCGCGCGGACCTCGGCGTCGGAGGCGTCGTGGCGCACCGCTAGCACGGCGTAGGGATCATCGCGCTCGCGGCCGAGATGGGTCGCCTTCAGCCGGCGGAACACCAGCGGGGAGAAGCCGAACAGCTCGGAGACCCGCTCCAGATAGCGCAGCTCCTCGGCGGTGACCGCCCCGTCGGCGGCGGCGATATGGAACAGCCCGTCGAGCACGTCCTCGAGAAGCTGCGGGCAGTGGCGGTAGCGCTTGGCGAGCCGCCGGGCATAGCTCTCGAAGCCGCGCGTGGTCTGCCGGGCGAGCTGGTAGAGCCGCCGCACGTTGCCTTCCGAGCCGGGCTCGGGCTGGAACACCTCCGAGAAGGCGTCGTACTCGCTGGCCTGGGCGCGGCCGTCGGCTTTGGCGAGCTTGGCGCCCAGGGCGGTCACCGCGGTCGAGAACGCGGGATCCTCGCCGGGCAGCCCTGGCGGACAGTCCGGGCATTCGGCCTCGTCGAGGTTTTTCACCGCGAGGCCTGCGATTTTGCGCCAGAAGCTCATGTTGACTATGCGGGAGCCTTAAGCCGTTCGCCCGGCGAACACAATTCTGCGGGACCTTAAGATTTGGACAGGCGCTGGAGTTTCTGGATCGATCGGGGCGGCACCTTCACAGACGTGATCGGGCGCGCCCCGGACGGGATCGAAACCTCGCTCAAGCTGCTCTCCGCCTCGGCGGCCTACGCCGACGCGGCGGTCGAGGGCATGCGCCGGATCCTGGGCGTCGCGCCCGGCGCGCCGTTCCCGGCGGGCGAGGTCGAGGCGATCAAGATGGGCACGACGGTCGCCACCAACGCCCTTTTGGAGCGCGCCGGGGCGAGGACGCTGTTCGTGACCACGCAAGGCTTCGGCGATGCGCTGATCATCGGCGACCAGGCGCGCCCGGAGCTGTTCGCGCTGAACATCCATCGGCCGCCTCCGCTCTACGCGGGCGTCATCGAGGCCCGCGAACGGTTGGACGCGGAAGGGCGCGTGCTTATTCCCCTGGACGGCGGCGATCTCGCCGCCAAGCTGGCCGACGCATCTCGCGAGGGCTACGCCGCCGTCGCCATCGCCTTCCTGCACGCCGACCTCAACCCCGAGCACGAGGAGGCCGCGGCCGCGCTGGCCCGCGCCGCCGGATTCCGGTCCGTCTCCCTGAGCTCGGAGGTCTCGCCCCTGCCGCGCTTCGTCCCGCGCGCAGAGACCACGGTGGCCGACGCCTATCTGACGCCGGTCCTGCAGGCCTATGTGCGCCAGGTGGCGAGCGCGGTCGCCGGGGCCCCGCTCTATTTCATGACCTCGGCCGGCGGCCTGGTCCGCGCCGAGGCGTTCCGCGGCAAGGACGCGGTGGTCTCCGGCCCCGCCGGCGGCGCGGTGGGCGTGGCGCGGACGGCGCGCTCGGCCGGCGCGCCGGCCGCGCTCGGCTTCGACATGGGCGGCACCTCGACCGACGTCTGTCGCTACGCGGGCAGGCTGGAGCGGCGCGACCAGGCCCGCGTCGCCGGCGTCAAGCTGCGCAGCCCGATGCTCGACGTGGAGACCGTCGCGGCCGGCGGCGGCTCGATCCTCAGCTTCGACGGCGACCGCGCCCGCGCCGGCCCGGCCAGCGCCGGGGCCGATCCCGGTCCCGCCTGCTATGGCCGCGGCGGCCCGGCGACGGTCACGGATGCGAACCTGGTGCTGGGCCGGCTCGAGCCGCTCGCCTTTCCGCCGGTGTTCGGCCCCGACGGCGACGCGCCGCTCGATGCCGAAGCCGCGCGCGCCCGCCTGGCCGAGCTCGCCAGGGCGATGGGCGCCGAAAGTCCGGAAGCCGCCGCCGAGGGATTCCTCGCCGTCGCCGTGGAGCAGATGGCCCAGGCGGTGCGCCGCATCTCCACGGAGCGCGGCTTCGATCCGCGCCGGCACGCGCTGGTGGCGTTCGGCGGGGCGGCCGGCCAGGTCGCCTGCCAGACGGCCGAGGCGCTGGGCGTCTCCGAGGTGCTGTGCCCCCGCTACGCCAGCGTGCTCTCCGCCTGGGGCATCGGCCAGGCGGAGGTGACGGCGCTGCGCCAGGCCGGGCTCGAGGCGCCGCTGGACGCGGCCGGTCTCGCCCGCGCCGAGGCCTTGCTCGCCGACGTCGCGGCGACCGCCTGCGCCGCCCTGGCCGAACAGGGCGCCGAACCGCATGAGGTCCGCCGGACGCTGCGGCTGCGCTACGACGGCGCCGACGCCGAACTGCCGGTCCCGCTCTCGGGCGCCGCGGCGGCCCAGGCCGCCTTCGAAGACGCCCACCGCCGCCTGTTCGGCTTCGTAGAGCCACAGCGCCGGGTGCTGATCGCCGCGGTCGAGGCGGAGGCGGTCTCCGTTCCCTCTGCCCCTGCGGGAGAGGGTGGCCCGCGGAGCGGGTCGGGTGAGGGGTCGCGTCGGACTGGCGGAGAAACCCCTCATCCGGCGGCCTCCGGCCGCCACCTTCTCCCGCACGGGGAGAAGGGGGTCAGGATGTTCGCTCACGGCCGATGGCGTGACGCGCCGGTGATCGAGGCCGAGGCGCTGACCGGGGCCGACGGTCCCGCGCTGATCGTGCGGGCCGACACCCAGATCGCGCTGTTGCCCGGCTGGCGCGCCGCGGCGGACGGCGAAGGCCTGATCCGGCTGACGCGGGTCGCGGCCGCGGCGCGGGCCGCCCTCGGCCTCGACAAACCCGATCCGGTCACGCTGGAGCTGTTCAACCGCCGCTTCATGGGCGTGGCCGAGGCCATGGGGGCGGCGCTGGAGCGCACGGCCCATTCGGTGAACATCAAGGAGCGGCTCGACTTCTCCTGCGCGCTGTTCGACGCCGACGGCGGCCTGGTGGCCAACGCCCCGCACATGCCGGTGCACCTGGGCTCCATGGGCGCCTCCGTCCGCGCGGTGCGCCACCGCCATCCGGAGCTCGCGCCCGGCGAGGCCTTTGCGCTCAACAATCCCTACGCCGGCGGCACCCACCTGCCCGACATCACCGTCGTCATGCCGGTGTTCATGGACCAAGCCGATGCGGCGCCTGCGTTCTACGTGGCCGCGCGCGGGCACCACGCCGACGTCGGCGGCGTGCAGCCGGGCTCCATGCCGCCGTTCTCCAGGACGATCGGCGAGGAAGGCGTGTTGCTCGACGCGCTGCCGATCATGCGCGAGGGCCGCTTCCTGGAGCCGCAGACGCGGGCGGCGCTGACCGCCGGCCGCTGGCCGGCGCGCAATCCCGAGCAGAACCTCGCCGACCTGAAGGCGCAGATCGCCGCCTGCCAGGCCGGCGCGGCGGCGGTGGCCGAGATGATCCGCACGCACGGCGCGGACACCGTCGCCCGCTACATGAGCTTCGTCCAGGAGAACGCCGCCAGCGCGGTGCGCCGCGCGATCGGCAAGCTGTCGGACGGTGCGGCGCATGTGCCGATGGACGGCGGCGGCGAGATCGTCGTGCGCACCTCGGTGGACCGGGCGAGCGGCGAGGCGGTGCTGGATTTCACCGGCAGCGCCGACCAGCTCGGCTCGAACTTCAACGCCCCCTCGGCGATCGTCGACGCCGCGGCGCTCTATGTGTTCCGAACCCTGGTGGACGATGACATCCCGCTGAACTCGGGCTGCCTGAAGCCGCTGAAGATCGTGACCCGCGAAGGCTCCATGCTGGATCCCCGCCCGCCCGCCGCCGTCGTCGCCGGCAATGTCGAGACCAGCCAGCACGTGGTCGACGCGCTCTACGCCGCCCTGGGCGTGATGGCCGACAGCCAGGGCACGATGAACAACTTCACCTTCGGCGACGCCGAGCGGCAGTACTACGAGACCATCTGCGGCGGGGCCGGCGCGACCGCGCAGGGGCCGGGCGCGAGCGCGGTGCACACCCACATGACGAACTCCCGGCTGACCGATCCGGAGATCCTGGAGCGGCGCTTCCCGGTGCGGGTCGAGGCGTTCGGCGTGCGGCGCGGCTCCGGGGGCGCAGGCGCCCACCCGGGCGGCGACGGGGCGGTGCGGCGCATCCGCTTCCTCGCGCCCATGGAGGCGGCGCTGCTGTCGACCCGCCGCGAGCATCGGCCGCAAGGGCTCGCCGGCGGCGGCGTGGCGCAGGGCGGCGCTCAGCGTTTGATCCATGCCGACGGCGCGGTTACACCACTCGACGGCTGCTTCTCCGTGCAGGTCGCGGCCGGCGACGTCATCGAGATCGAGACCCCGGGGGGCGGCGGGTTCGGATCGGCGGGCGACGCCTGATGCGCATTGTTCTGAGGATTGTCGATGCCCGCGCTCGCGTTCGCCCTCGCCCTGCTGCTCGCCGACCAGCCCGATGCGGCCGCAGCCGTCGCCCAGGCGACCGATCCCGCGCCCGCCGCCGAGGCGCCGCGGCCCGCCGGCGCCCCGAAGGACGACTACCAGTTCGTCGCCTGGTGCTACGGGGCGCTGCGCGGCTATCTCGACCTGCACGACCAGGTGATGCCCGAAGTGACCCGCATCGAATCGGAGTTCCGCCGGCCGGGCTCCAAGCTCTCCGACGACCTCAAGGTCTATGCCGAGGCCCAGCGGCAGGGCCACAAGGACCTCGGCAAGCTGCAGGCCGCCATGACCGCCGCCGAGAAGGCGAGCCTCAAGCCGATCAACACCCTGGGCGCCGCCGCGGTCGCGAAGGGCCACGCCATGTGGACGGTCACGGCCGGCGTGACCAAGGCGCGCCTCGCCCAGGAGTGGATGAGCTGGGAGCCGCCGCGCCGCTGCGTCGACACCGCAGAAGCGCTGCAGAAGCGCGCCCTGCTGATGGGCCCGGCGTTCAAGGTCAACGTGGAGGCGGAGACGGCTGCGCCCGAGGCTGCGCCGGCCGCCGAGGCCGCGGCGCCGAAGCCCGCCGATCCGCCGGCGGCCGATGCGCCGCCCGCCGCGGACAAGCCCGCCGACGCGGCCGCGAGCGCCGACAAACCCAATTGACTCCGCTCATCCCCGCGGAGGCGGGGATCCATGCGACCCTCGAGCTGAGCTGACGCAGCCGGTCCCGGTCGGTTCAGTTCGGGTCCCCGCCTGCGCGGGGACGGGCGGTTGAGGTGGTGAGGAACCGCCCCAGCCGCTGCAGGCCCAGCGCGTTCTTCTCGGGGCGGTTGGCGAAGCACCAGCGCAGCCAGCCCTCGCCCTCCGGGCCGAACGCCGCGCCGGGCGCCAGCCCCAGGCTCGCCTCGTCGATCAGGCGCCTGGCCAAGGCGACGCTGTCGGAGCAGCCGGCGACGCGGAAGAAGGCGTACATGCCCCCGTCCGGCTCCGGCGCCTCGGCGCCCGGCATCGCGCGCAGGCCGGCGAGCACCTGATCCCGGGCGGCGGCGAGCTCCGCGCGCAGCTCGCTCACATGCGCCTCGCCCTGGGCGAGCGCCGCCGCCGCGGCGGCCTGCACGAAGTCCGGCGCGCAGGAGGTGTTGTATTCGAGGAGCACGCCCACGGACTCCAGGAGGGCGGGCGGCAGCACCAGCCAGCCCAGCCGCCAGCCGGTCATCCGCCAGGCCTTGGAGAAGGAGTTGGCGCCGATCACCCGATCGCCGTCTTCGGCGAGCGCCAGGAACGAGGGCGCGCTGCGTCCCGGCCCGAAGGCGATGCGCTCGTAGACGTCGTCGGCGACCAGCCAGATTCCGTGCTTGCGGCAGTGCTCCAGGATCGCTGCACGGTCGTCGGCCGGCAGCGTCCAGCCGGTCGGATTGTTCGGCGAGTTGAGGAACAGCGCCCTGGTCCCCGGCGTCAGCGCCGCGAGCAGCCGGCCCACGTCGAGCCGCCAGCTGTCCTGCGCGGCTTCCAAGGCGACGCCCTCCACCTGCGCCGACAGAATGCGCGGGATCTCCACCACGTTGGGCCAGACCGGCGTCACCGCGACCACGCGGTCGCCCGGCGAGACCACCGCCTGGGCGGCGATCATCAGCGCACTGACCCCGGAGTTGGTCACCGCGATCCGCCGCTCGCCGATCGGCCGGCCGTGCAGGCCGCTCAGGTAGGCCGAGAGCGCCGCGCGCAGCTCCGCCGTGCCCAGGTTGTGGGTGTAGAAGGTGCGGCCTTCGCTCAGGGCCTGGGCGGCGCGCTCGCGGATGAACGCCGGCGTCGCCCGGTCGCTCTCCCCGAACCAGAAGGTGAGCACCCCCTCGCGGCCCCAGGCGGCGTTGGCGACTTCACGGATCCTGGAGGCGCGCAGCGCAAGCACCTCGGGGCGGGCGACGGGCGGAAGCATCGGGCCTTCATAGAGGCTCCGCCCGGGCTGCGGGAGTGACTAGGCCGCTTCCGCCGAGGCGCGCGCCTGGCGCCGCTCGGACAGCCAGACGCCGACCACCATGGCGATCAGGATCACGGCGGAGGCGGCGATCCGGTCGAGGTTCAGGCCGCCCTGCGCGAAGGGCTTGGTGAGCGTATCGCCCAGCGTCGCGCCGAGCGGGCGGGTCAGCACATAGGCCGCCCAGAACAGGATCGCCTGCGGCGCGCGCTTCCACAGGAAGTGGACCCCGGCGACCGCCGCGATCAAGGCCGAGAACAGCACCGCCCCGCCTTCGAAGCCCAGCCCGGCGTCGTCGGCGGTGAAATCGCCCAGCGCGGTGCCGAGCGTGTTCGAGACCAGGATCGTCAGCCAGTAGAAGACCTCGTTGGTGCGGCTGGTGATACGGTCGACGGCGATGGAGCCGGTGGTCCGCCGCCAGGCCGCGAGCACGACGATGACGCCGGCCAGCAGGATGGCCGACGACTTGACGTAGCCCAGGCCCAGGCTGCGGTCGAAGTAGTCGGAGGTGGTGGTCCCGACGGTGGTCGTGGCGACCACGCAGGCCCAGTAGAACAGCGGGTGGAAGCGCTTGGCCGAGACCTGCGCGATCACCGTCACGACGAAGAAGGCCAGAAAGATCAGCGTGCTGACCAGATAGCCGAGGCCGAGCTGCATGGAGAGCGCATCGCCCCCGGTCTCGCCCAGGGTGGTGGCGAGGACCTTGATGATCCAGAACGCCAGGGTGACCTGCGGGACCTTCGAGAGCGCGTCCCCGGCGGCCGATTTCATGCTGAGCGACTCCGTTCGGCCGAGAAGGCCGGCCTCAGCCCTTCGCCTTCAGCGCCTCGGCGGCGGGCTTCCACTTGGCGTCCGGGGCGATGATCGGCCGGGCGTCCTTCCAGCGGTAGGGCAGCACGTCGGGCTTCACGTAGACCTCGGTGGTGAACTTGAAGGGATACTTGGTCCCGCTCGGGTAGAGCGCCTCGAGGAAGTAGGCGGTGAAGCCCGACTTGGGCTTGGGCACGTTCCCCCGATAGGTCCCATCGGGCCGCGCGGTCAGCCGGGTCGAGGTGAAGGCCTTGCCGATGGTGTCGACGCGGAAGTCCCGCGCCTTCGGGTCCGTGCCCTGCCAGAGGTTCACTTCCAGCGGCTTGACCGAGGAGTGGAAGGTGATCGCCCCGTCCTTCCCGACGGTCCAGGAATAGTTCGGGATCGGCTGGTGATCGAGGATCGCACCGTAGAAGGCGGTGATGCTCTCGTCGATGTCGGTGCCGGCGGTGGAGTGCTTCGAGTTCGGGATCATCCGAAGCCGCTTCACCTGCGGGAGCAGGTAGTATGAGTACCTGGTGTTGTCGGGCGGGAAGTACTGGTCGCCGACGGCGTTGATGATGTACTTCGGCATCTTCATCGAGGGCCGGTCGCGGTAGTTCAGCGGGTCCTCGATCACATTGTCCGCCTCGATGCCGGGCTTGCCGATCATGTTCGGGATCAGGCCGTTCTCGACATAGTCCTTCAGAGCCGGCGAGAAGTAGCCCATCGCCTCCCAGTGGTGGCGGGTGGTGGCGTCGACATCCAGCACATTGATGACGATCGGGATGATCGCCGAGACCCGGGGATCGAGCGCGCCCACCAGCCAGGTGGTCCAGGCGCGCTTGGAGCCGCCGGAGACCACGAAACGGTCGAGCGGCAGCTTCCCGCCCTCCGGGCTCGCCAGGTACTGCTGGATGGCGGTCATGGCGGCCGTGCCGCTCTTGACCATCGGCAGGCGCACCAGGTCGAGCGGATTGTGGTCCCTGGCGAACTTCGCCTGCTGGTAGGCGATGATCTCGTCCTCGACGCGCGGCTTCGGATCCTCCGCGAACCGCAGGGGCTGGTTCGGCACGTCCCGCAGTTCGGAGACCACCGAGTGGGTCTCCACCGCCATCTGCGCCCACCGCTCGGGCGCCTTGGCCGGGACCGGATCGCCGATGTCGCCGCCGGTGATGAACAGGAAGCCGGTGCGGTGCTCCACCTTGTCGGGCACGATCACCGTCAGCCAGTGATGCCAGACGGTGTGGTCGACCTGCTTCGGCGTCAGCCAGCTCTGCGAGGTGAGGTCGAGCACCGTGGCGCGGTAGCCCGGCCCGGAGAGCTGCTCGACCACCTTCCAGCCGAACGCCGGATCGGACTTGGCCACGTAGGCGTCCAGCGCGTTCTTCGGATTCGCCAGGGCCGGCGCAGAGGCCAGCAGGGCCGCGGCCAAGGCGCCGCCGATCAACTTCCACGCACGCATGACAATCCCTCCCGGAGCCTCTTTCTGCGATAGATGACACAGGCGTCAGCGGCTTGTCTTCCCTCCGCGTCAATTGACAACGGCCGAGCCCGCGCCGTCTTCTGGCGGACAGGCATTTTGAGCGTCCGGTACGAGGCGCCCTGGGGAGGATTCGATGGAGAAATTCGATCGGCGCGCGATGCTCGGCCTGGCGGCAGGCGCCGCGGCGCTCGGCGCGACGGCGGCCAAGGCGGCGGGCAAGCCCGCCAAGGCGCTGGCCAAGCCTGCGGCCGCGAAGGCTCCCCGGCGCTCGCCGGGCGCGCCGCCCGGGACGGCCGAGACCGGCCCTGGCGTGCCGCTCCCGACCCCGGTGGTGAAGACCAAGCACGGCCCCGTGCAGGGGCTCGTCGACAACGGCGTCCATGCCTTCAAGGGGCTGCGCTACGCCGCGCCTCCGATCGGCAAGCTCAGGTTCATGCCGCCCCAGCCGCCGGCGCCCTGGACCGACACCTACGATGCGTCGGACTACGGCGCGCCCGCCATGCAGATGGCCGGCGGCACGAGCGTCGTCGCGTCCAACGACTTCAGCTTCCAGATGCACCGGGTGTTCACCACGCCTTCCGAGATGAAGGTGATGAACGAGGACTGCCTCTACCTGAACGTCTGGACGCCCGCGCCCGACCGCAAGCGGCGGCCGGTGATGGTCTGGATCCACGGCGGCGGGTTCGCCTACGGCTCGGGCGCGCAGCCGATCTACCAGTGCGACGGCCTGGCCCGGCACTTCGACGTCGTGGCGGTGAGCCTCAACCACCGGCTGAACGTGTTCGGCTACCTGAACCTCGCCGAGGCGTTCGGGCCGGATTACACCGCCTCAGGCACGGTCGGGATGCAGGACCTGGTGGCCGCGCTGCGCTGGATCCGCGACAACATCGAGGCGTTCGGCGGCGACCCGGGCAATGTGATGATCTCCGGCCAGTCGGGCGGCGGGGTGAAGGTCTCGACGCTGATGGCCATGCCGTCGGCCAAGGGGCTGTTCCACAAGGCCGCGATCCAGAGCGGCCCGGGGCTCACGCTGGGCAAGGCGGCGCCCGCCGCGGCGCAGGCCAGGCAGCTGCTGGACGCGCTGGGCATCAAGCCGGGCGACCGGGCGGCGCTGGAGAGCGTGCCCGCCCCGATCGTCCTGGAGGCCGCCGGCAAGCTCTCGCGCGGCGGGCTCGGCGGCCCAGGCTCCGGCCCGATCGTCGACGGGACGGTGATCCCCCGCGATCCGTTCACGCCCGATGCGCCGGCGGTCTCCGCCGACGTGCCGGTGCTGGTCGGCTGGGCGAAGGACGAGATGACCATCTTCACGGCCGGCGAGCCGTGGTTCGGACGGATGACCGAGGCCGACCTGCAGGCGCGCATGAAGCCGCTGGGCGAGCCCGGCCAGAAGCTGCTGGCGGCGCTGCGCCGCGCCTACCCGGACTATTCGCCGACCTACCTGTGGGTGCAGGTGATGAGCACCGGGCTGGGCATGGGCGGATCGGAGACGCTGGCCGACCGCAAGGCCGCGCAAGGCGGCGCGCCCGCCTACGTCTACATGACCACCTGGGAGACCCCGGCCGGCGGCGGCGTGTTCCGCGCGCCGCACACCATCGAGATCCCGTTCATGCTCTATTCGTTCGACAAGGTGCGGGCCTTCGTCGGGCCGGGTCCGGAGCCGAAGCGGATGGCCGACCAGATCGCCGGCGCCTGGGTGGCGTTCGCGCGGAAGGGCGACCCCAACCATCCGGGCCTGCCGCACTGGCCGGCCTACGACGCCAAGACCCGGCCGGTGATGGAGTTCAACCTGCCGAGCAAGGTCGTCGACGATCCGCTGTCGGAGGTGCGCCAGGCGCTCGCCGCAATGCCCAACACCCGCATCCGCGGCTGACGGCTATGCCCCCGGATCGATCGTCCCGATCGCCGCCACGATGGCGACGACCACGAGGCCCAGCGCCTGCTCGGCGGCGATCTGCAGGCGCAGACGCCCGAGGTCGCCCCCCGCGGCGATCCGCGGCACGAGCACGAAGCGGTTCACTGCGGCGAGCGCCAGCATGCCGGCGAAGGCGGCGAGCTTGACGTCGAGCAGCCGCCCGTAGGCGGTGGTGAGGAGCTTGGTCAGGTCGCCCAGGATGGCGTAGGCGTTCAGCAGGCCGGTGAGGATCAGGACCGCCACGGCGAGCTGTCCGGCCCCGGAGAAGCGCCGCAGCGCCTGCTCGGTCTCGGCCGCGTCCGGCAGGTGAGCGGCCATCCAGGCCAGCGCCCAGAGCGCGCCCAGCCACAGGCCGGCGGCCAGCAGGTGGAGGACGTCGCCCAGCCGGTGGGCCTGGCCGAGCGCGCCCTCCGGCAGGTCGCCGTGGCCGGTCCAGGCGAGGCTCGCGAGCGCGAGGCCCGCCAGCGCCGCCTGCAGCGGGACCGAACGCAGCCAGGCCGCCGCCGCGACGACCACGATCAGCCCGAGCCGCACGGCCCAGAGCTTGCCGAAGTCGGTGTCGGTGATGGTGGAAAGCCAGGCCGAGGGGCTCGCCGCATCGGCTGGCTCACCGCTCATGCCCGCAGTCGTGAAGGCGAGCCAGGCTGCGCCGCCGATGAGGGCGACGAGCGCCAGGAGCGTCAGCCGCGCCCGGCGCCAGGCGGCGAAGCCCGGCGTCTCGGCCAGCAGCCCCGGCCCGGCGTAGAGCGGGAAGGCGGCGGCGCCGAACAGGACGAGGAGGGCCGCCTCGTGCAGCCACCGCGCCCCGATCAGGCCCCACGACATCCTACGGCGTGACGGTGAAGCCGTAGGAGCCCGAGACCCGGTGAGTGTCGGTGGAGACCGCGGTCCAGGTCACCTTGTAGGCGCCGGGCGCGAGCTTGCCGGCGACGGGGGCGGACATCTGCTTGCCGCTGACCGCCGCGGGACCGAGCGGCGCCTTGCGGCCGGCCGCGTCGGCGAGCGCGAGCTTCGAGAATTTCCCGACCAGGCCTTCGCTGAAGGTGAGCTTGATCTGCGCCGGCGCAGGCCCCTTGGCTCCCGCGGCGGGGCTCGCGGCGACAAGGTGCGCGTGGGCCTCGGCCGCGCCGGCTAGGGCGAGCGCAGCGGAGATGGCCATCGCGCCGGCGGTGAGGGTCTTCATGGGCGGCTCCTGTGATCGAGGCTGCATAGCACGCGCCGTCGCTGAACCGGAGCTGAGCGGCTCACATGCGGCGCCGCTGGGCGAGCGCGCAGCAGGCCGCCGAGCCGATCGGGCCCTCGACGTCGTAGAGGAAGCACTCGCCGATGGCGACGCCGGCGGTCGCGCCATGGTTCACCACCTCGAAGCCGATCCAGTCGCCGACCGGCTCGCGGTGCAGGTAGAGGGTGACGTCGGAGTTGATGTACTTCAGCCCCTGGTCGCCGGCGTTGGCGAACGGGCTCGCGAAGTCGGCGGCGCCCGCCACGCGGACGAACGGCGTCAGCGGCCGGCCCTCGACCAGCTCGCGGACCTCGCTGATCCAGGTCCGCTTCTGGCCGACCGAGCCGAAGTCGCCGACGATCCGCCGGGTGGCCCACATGCCGCCCATCGGACGGCCGTTGGGTTCCGGCGGGGCGATCTCCTCGGGGCGGGGGACCTCCCAGACGGTCGGCCTCCAGACCTGGCCCTCGGGCTGCTCGGTGCGGCGCAGCAGCTGGCAGGTGGCGCGCCCGGCGGAGACGCCGGCGGAGAAGAACTCGGCGTCGATGACCTTGATGCGATAGCCTTCGCGCACCACCCGCGTGGTCACCTCCGCGGGGGAAAGGTCGGGCAGCCGGTACATGTCGACCGTGAGGCGGGCCGGGACGAACTCCGCGCCGCCGTGCAGGCGTTCGATCTCGGCGCCCAGGAGGCCCACGATCACCCGCCCGTGCAGGGACTTGGGATCCCAGGGGCCGCGCGCGGCGTCGGTCGGGACGAAGCGGTCGCCATCGACCGTGTAGAAGGGCATGTTCGACATGCGGCGAGCTATGCCGATTCCCCCCGCCTGCGCCTAGCCCCGGCGAGATCAGGCGGCGTGGCCGGCCGCCACCGCAGCGGCCTCGCCCACCGGCTCCCCGTCGCCGATGCCCAGCGCACGCTCGGCGTCGCGCGCCTCGAGCGCCGTCTGGATGTCGCGGTGGCGCTGCGCGGTCAGCCGCCAGCCGACCATGCACACCGCGCCAAGCATGACGCAGGCGATCGGCCCGATGCAGAAGGTGAAGCCCAGGCCCCGCACCGCCGAGGCCGAATTGCCGTGGCCGAGCGTCGGGATGTAGCCCACTTGCCTGAGGATGGCGTAGCTGATCGCGATCGCCACGGCGGAGGAAATCTTCGCCGTCGCGGTTCCCAACGAATAGATCAGGCTGAGCCGGTCGCGGCCCTGCTCGAGCCGCACCTCGTCGGCGACGTCGGCCAGCATCGAGCGCACGGTGAGCTCGAAACCCGAACCGGCGAATCCGCACCAGAGGTTCACCGGGATCGACCAGACGAGCACGCCCTTGGGCGGCAACAGCACGGTCATCAGCCCGAGAGAATAGGCGACGGCGATCACCATCACCGTCCGATGCTTGCCGATCCGGCCCGAGACGTGCGCCCAGAAGGGCGCGCCCAACAGCCCCGCGGTCACGTAGAAGAGCAGCAGGATCGAGGCCTGCGCGGTCGTGAAGTGCATGTAGTCGCGGGTGAAGAAGATGTAGATCGAGGTCATCCACCCCGGCCCGAGGGTGAAGGCCATCTGCGCCAGGTAGAGCCGCAGGAGGTCGAGCTTCCTGAAGACCATGGCGATGTCGCCCAGGTGCATGCCGCCGCCCCGCCGCTTCTGGTCGGCGTTCAGGCGTTCGGGCGTGAGCCAGGTGGCGATGCCGATCGCGACCGGCGCGATGCCGACCAGGAACCAGCCCATGGCATGGATCGCGCCCGCATCGCCCTTGCTGGTCTTGCCGACGATCACCGGGATCGAGAGCACGACGAGCAGCGCCAGGATGCCGATCGCCGTCATGATCCCGAAGATCCGCGAGCGGTCCTTGTAGTCGGTGGCCAGCGTCGCGGCCCAGGCGGTGTGGGCGAGCCCCAGGATCGACATCCCGAGGTAGAGCATCAGCAGCCAGCCCACCAGGTAGATCCAGGTGATGCCGGCCGGCGCGAAGAACAGCATGGCCACACCCAGCATGAAGGCCGGCGCGCCCGCCAGCATCCACGGCCGGTAGCGGCCGATCCGGCTGTGGGTGCGGTCCATCAGCATGCCGACCGCCGGATCGACGCCGATGTCGATCAGCCGGACCACCAGCCAGACCGTGGAGACCACGCCCAGCGAGACGCCGAGCTGGGTGGCGAGATAGGGCGGCACGTAGATCAGCAGGCCCGCGGCCATGGCCCCGACCGGCAACCCCGCCAGCGCGAAGATCACGACCCTGCCGAGCGAGAGCCGCGTCGATCCTCCGCTCGCCGTCGCCATCCATGCCTCCGCGCGTTTGCGCGATGAGGCCCCGGTCAGGCGCAAGGTTCAAGGCTCACGCGACGTCAGGGCGCGCCCCGGGGCCGCGCGCTCGGGCGCATCAGCCCTCGCCCAGCATGGCCGCCGCGCCGTGCTCGATAGCCCGATAGCACTCGCAGGCGCAGCGCTCGAGCGCCGGACGGTCCAGGATGCGGATCCGCCCGCGGCTGTAGGCGATCAGGCCGCGCGCCTGAAGGCTCGAGGCGGTCGCGGTGACCGTCGTGCGCTGCACGCCCAGCATGATCGCCAGGTGCTCCTGGGTGAGCGGCAGCACGTCCGAGCGCAGGCGGTCCTCGCTGAGCAGCAGCCATCGGCAGAGCCTCTGTTCGGCGCGGTGCAGCGTGTTGCAGGCGGTGGACTGCGCCGCCTGCAACAGGCTCGCCTGAGCATGACGGACGATGACCTCGCGCAGGGTCGGGCTCTCGGCCGCGGCCTGGCCCAGGGCTTCGAGCGGAAGCCGCCAGCAGCGTCCGCCCACCTGCACGAGGGTCCGCTCGTAGCTCATCGGCGAGCCCAGGGCCTGCAGCAGGCCATAGCCGCTCTCATGGCCTATGGTGCGGCTCTCCACCTGGGCGCCGTCGCGCATGACCGTCAGGACAGAGAGGATGCAGTCGATCGGAAGGTAGACGAAGCCGACGGGCCGGCCCGTTTCGTCGAGCACCTGGCTGCGGCGCAGTTCGATCTCCCTGAGGTCCCCTTGCAGGCGCGCGATGTCCGCTCCGCCGAGGCTGTCGAGGAAGTGGTTGCTCCAGGCCATGCCGCCGGAACAACGCTCCAAGAGCGGGATTGCTTCGCGGGCTGTCTTTTGACCGCCAGCCGCCCCGAGACGCTATGTCGGAAAACGGGCAGACCACGGCTTTCCGTGCGCGTAATGCGGAATCAGGTTGGGGGACGGGGCGTGGAACTTCTGCTCTACGGGCTGAACGAAGCCGGCGAGCCCGTGCTCGCCGAGCGGCTCTCGGCGGACCAACGGCCGCACATCCGGGATCTCGCCGCCGCGCGGCTCACGAGCCATCATGCGGTCGAGGTCTGGGAAGGCCCCACCTGCATCCTCCGGCTCCGGGGCGGCCCGACCGCGCCTGGCCAGGCCTGATCCGACAGATAAACAAGCGCTTGCCGGGATCGAACCTGAGCCTCAGCCGTTCTTAGGGTTTCCCACAAGAAGGATGACGGATGGCTCGCATCCGAAAGCAACTCCCCGCTCACCCGGGCACGGGCGAGCTGAAGTGCCGCGGATTCCGCGGATCGGTGGACTATGAGATCCTCGGCGAACCGACCACGCTGAAGCCCGGACCTACGCGCCTGCGCGGCTCGTTCAACGCTTCGCCCGAGATCGCCGAACAGGCGTTCCGCGACGGCGACGGCGAGCTCACGCTCGAGAGCGGGTCGACCTATCGCATCACCATGCTCGGCCATTCGGCCGGCAGCGGCACAGCCTATTTCGAGATGCGCGCCTAGAGCCAAGCTGGAGCCAAGCCGGCGCGAACGCGCCGAGGCTTCGCGTCCTAGGGTCCGGACTCAATTGAGCCAGTAGGCGCATGTGGCGGCGATGAGCGCGCCGGCGAGGTAATTGCGGCCGAGCTTGTCGTATCGGGTGGCGACGCGGCGGAAGTCCTTCAGCCTGCACCACATGCGTTCGACGCGG
>NZ_DATIMC010000090.1:0-56699 GCF_035475775.1 Phenylobacterium sp.
CTCACCTCATGCCTAGAACCACGAGGCATATATACCTAGCAGTTCCAGGTATGACAAGAGTCATGAAAAGGGCCGCCCTCGCGGACGGCCCTGATCGTTCCAGCCGGCGTCGGCCTAGAAGATTTCGAACAGGCCCGCCGCGCCCATGCCGCCCCCGACGCACATGGTGACGACGCCGTACTTCGCGCCGCGGCGCTTGCCCTCGTACATCAGGTGCGCGGTGCAGCGGGCGCCGGTCATGCCATAGGGATGGCCGATGGAGATCGAGCCGCCGGAGACGTTCAGCTTCTCGTTCGGGATGCCGAGCTTGTCGCGGCAGTAGAGCAGCTGGCTGGCGAAGGCCTCGTTGAGCTCCCACAGATCGATGTCGTCCATCTTCAGGCCGTTGCGCTCGAGGAGCTTCGGGATCGCGAACACCGGCCCGATGCCCATCTCCTCCGGCCCGCAGCCGGCCACCGCCATGCCGCGGTAGGCGCCGAGCGGCTGCAGCCCCCGGCGCTCGGCCTCCTTGGCCTCCATCATCAGCACCGCCGCGGCGCCGTCGGAGAGCTGCGAGGCGTTGCCCGCGGTGACGAACTTGCCTTCCTGCACATAGCGGCCGCCCTTGAACACCGGCTGCAGCTTCTTGAGGTCATCGAGCGTGGTCTGCGGCCGGTTGCCCTCGTCGCCCTTGACGGTGATCTGCTTGTCCTGGGTCTCGCCGGTCTCGCGGTTGACCACCACCTTCATCACCGTGCTGACCGGGACGATCTCCCGGTCGAAGCGGCCGTCCGCCTGGGCCTGGGCGGTGCGCTGCTGGGACTGCAGGGCGTACTCGTCCTGGTATTCGCGCGAGACGCCGTAGCGCTCGGCGACGATCTCGGCGGTCTCGATCATCGAGGTCTGCAGCTCGGGGACGTGCTCGCGCAGCCAGGGATCGCCGGCCATGAACCGGTTCATCTTGTCGTTCTGCACCAGGGAGATGGATTCCACGCCGCCGCCGATGGCGATCGGGGCGCCGTCGTGGATGATGTACTTGGCCGCCGTCGCCACCGCCATCAGGCCGGACGAGCACTGCCGGTCCATGGTCATGCCGGCGACGGTGTTCGGCAGGCCGGCCCTCAGCGCCGCCTGGCGGGCGATGTTGTTGCCCGTCGTGCCCTGCTCCAGCGCACAGCCCATGGCGACGTCGTCGATCTCGCCGGGATCGACCCCCGCCTGCTCCACGACGGCCGCGATCGGCGCCGCGGCGAGCGTCGCGCCATAGGTGTTGTTGAAGGCGCCGCGGTAGGCCTTGCCGATGGGCGTCCGCTTGGCGGCGACGATGACGGCTTCACGCATAGGGAAATCCTGTGGCGGGAGGTGGATTCAGGCGGGTTCGGGCTGGCGCTGCGGCTGCTTGAAATCCGCGAATTTCTTGCCCTCGGCGACCAGGCGCTCCAGCAGGGCGGCGGGCTTGAAGTCCTCGCCCATCTTCGCCTGGAACTCCTGCATTTTGGCCAGCACCTTGTCGGGGCCGAGCTGGTCGCCGTAGTACATCGGCCCGCCCCGGTAGACCGGCCAGCCGTAGCCGTTCACCCAGACGACATCGATGTCCGAGGCGCGGATCGCCTTGCCCTCGTCGAGGATCTTCGCGCCCTCGTTGATCATCGGATAGATGCAGCGCTCGAGGATCTCCTCGTCGGAGATCTTCCGCGGATTGCGGCCGGACTTCACGATGAAGTCGTTGATGATCTTCTCGGTGACCGGGCTGGGCTTGGCGTTGCGGTTCTCGTCGTAGTCGTAGTAGCCGGCGCCGGTCTTCTGGCCCCGGCGGTCCATCTCGCAGAGCACGTCGCGGATGGTGGCTCCGTTCGACTTCTCCTTCACCCAGCCGATGTCGAGGCCGGCGAGGTCGCTCATCGCGAACGGGCCCATGGGGAAGCCGAAGTCGTAGAGCACGCGGTCGACGTCCCAGGGCATGGCGCCTTCCAGCACCAGCTTCTGCGCCTCGCGCTGCCGCTGGCCGAGGATGCGGTTGCCGACGAAGCCGGGCGTCACCCCCACCAGCACCGCCACCTTGCCGATCTGCTTGGCGAGCTTCATCGAGGTGGCGATCACGTCCTTGGCGGTCTTGTCGGCGCGGACGATCTCCAGGAGCTTCATGACGTTGGCCGGCGAGAAGAAGTGCAGGCCGATGACGTCCTGCGGCCGCTTGGTCACCGAAGCGATCTCGTCGATGTTCAGGCCCGAGGTGTTGGTGGCCAGGATCGCGCCCGGCTTGCAGATCGCGTCGAGCTTGGTGAACACGTCCTTCTTGATGTCCATCCGCTCGAACACCGCCTCGATCACGAGGTCGCAGTCGGCGAAGGCGTTCATGTCGAGCGAGCCGGTGATCAGGCCCAGGCGCCTCTCGGTCTCCTCCGGCCTGGCGCCGCGGGAGCGCTCGTAGTTCCTGCGCATGGTGGCGAGACCGCGGTCGAGCGCGTCCTGCTTCACCTCCACGATCGTCACCGGAATTCCGACGTTGGCGAAGTTCATGGAGATGCCGCCGCCCATGGTGCCGGCGCCCAGCACGCCCACCTTCCGGATCGGCCGGGTGGGGGTGTCGTCCGGCACGTCGGGGATCTTCTGGGCCTGGCGCTCGGCGAAGAAGTAGTAGCGCTGGGCGGCCGACTGCGGGCCGGTGATCAGCTCGGCGAACAGCTTGCGCTCGGTCCTCAGGCCCTCCTCGAAGGGCTCGTTCACCGCCGCCTCGATGCAGCGGATGTTGTATTCCGGGGCGAGGAAGCCGCGGAACTTCCGCGCGTTCGCCTTGCGGAAGGATTCGAAGATCTCCGGATGGCCCTTGGCCGCGTCCACCTTGGCGTTGTTCTCGCGCACCTTGACCAGGGGCTTGTTCTCGGCGACCGCCTTGCGGGCGAAGGCGACCGCGCCCTGGCGGAGCTGGCCTTCCGGGACGATCTCGTCGACCAGGCCCATCTCCAGGCACTGCCCGGCCGGGACGTGCTGGCCGGAGGTCACCATCTCGAGCGCCTTCTCGACGCCTGCGATGCGGGGCAGGCGCTGGGTGCCGCCGGCGCCCGGAAGCAGGCCCAGGTTCACCTCCGGCAGGCCGCAGCGGGCCGAGGGCACCGCCACGCGGTAGTGGGCGCAGAGCGCGACCTCCAGGCCGCCGCCCAGCGCCGTGCCGTGGATCGCGGCGATCACCGGCTTGGGCGAGTTCTCCATCATGTCCTGGACGTCGAAGAGGCTCGGGCCTTGCGCGGCGCCGCCGAACTCGGTGATGTCGGCGCCGGCGATGAAGGTGCGGCCCTCGCAGATCAGCACGATGGCCTTGGCGTCGGAGGCGATCGCCTCCTTGAAGCCCTCGTGCAGGCCCTCGCGCACCCTGGCCGAGAGCGCGTTCACCGGCGGCGAATTGAGCGTGATGACGGCGACCTCGCCGTCCATCTCGAGCGTGGTCACCGAATTGATCTCGGCCATGGGAGCGTCCTCGAATATGCCAGGGTCGCGGCCGCGCTGGGGAGGCGGCGGCCGGAATTCAAACGCCTGTTATAGGCCTCGCCGGGCGCCCGCGAGTCAATTGTGCAGGCCCGGTCAAGGCGTCTAAGAACGAGGTTCAACAAGGAAGGGGAGGGGCCCGATGTCGGCGCTCGATCTGTTCTCGCTCGCAGGGCGCGTCGCGCTCGTCACCGGCGGCTCGCGCGGCATCGGCAAGATGATCGCCCGCGGCTTCATCGAGGCGGGTGCGGCGCGCGTCTACATCTCCTCGCGCAAGGGGGCCGATTGCGACGCCGCCGCCGAGGAGCTGGGCGAGCGCTGCGTCTCGCTTCCGCAGGACGTCTCGACCGTGGAAGGGTGCCAGGCGCTCGCCGAGCGGCTGCAGGCGCGCGAGCCCAAGCTCGACATCCTGGTCAACAACGCCGGCGCCGCCTGGGGCGCGCCGTTCGACGAGTTCCCGGAGAGCGGCTGGGACAAGGTGATGGACCTGAACCTCAAGTCGCCGTTCTTCCTGACCCAGGCGCTGCATGGCGCGCTGAAGAAGGCCGCCAGCGCGGACCGGCCCGCCAAGGTGATCAACGTCGCCTCGATCGACGGAATCTACCTCAACCCGCTGGAGACCTATTCCTATCACGCCTCCAAGTCGGGCCTCATCTACCTGACCCGCCGGATGGCCGCGACGCTGGTGAAGGACCAGATCCTGGTGACCGCCATCGCGCCCGGCGCCTTCGCCTCGAACATGAACCGGGCCGCCCGCGACCACGCCGACGTGGTCTCGAAGGCTATCCCGCAGGGCCGCATCGGCCGCGACGACGACATGGCCGCCGTCGCCATCTATCTGGCGAGCCGCGCGGGCGACTACGTGGTGGGGGCGACCATCCCGGTCGACGGCGGCGTGGCCCTGGCGAGCCTGCCGGCCGTGGGCGCGGCGGGCTGACGTCCTCGGAACGGCCACGGTTTCGCGACATTCCCTGCGCATGAGGGGCGTTGTGCGACACCGAGGGCCGTGACCGAAGCCGCCGCCGATCCTGTCCGCGCCCGGGCCGGGCGCGTGCTCGCCGCCATCGCGCTCGCGCTCGGCCTGGCCATGCTGATGCTCGCGCTCGGCCTCTACGCGGCGCGCCGGCAGATCGCACGGGACGCGGTGACCGGCTGGCTGCGCTCGAAGGGGATCGCGTCGGAAAGCTCGTTCCAGGAGCTCGGTCCCGGCCGGCTCGTGGGCCGTCTCCGCGTCGGCCCGGCGGACGCGCCCGACCTCACGGTCGAACGGGCCGAGGTCGACTATTCGCTCGCCGGCCTGATCGCCGGCCAAGGCGTGCAGGTGACCTCGATCCGGCTGCTCGGCCCGGTGCTGAAGGCGCGCTTCCGGCGCGGCCGGTTCAGCGCCGGCGCGCTCGATCCCCTGATCGACGAATTCCGCAAGCGTCCGCCCAGGCCGGGCGCGCCGAGCCCCAGGATCGAGATCGAGCACGGCCGGCTGGTGCTCGACACCGACTACGGCCTTCTTCGGGCGAACGCCGATGCGCTGATCGAAAACGCCAGGCTCGTCCGGCTGGCCGTCGTCACCCAGCCGATGCACGTTGCGGCGGCGGGCCTGCAGGCGGACCTCGGCTCGGCGACCCTGGAGGCGCAAGCCCGCGGCGACCGGCTCACGGCCAGCCTTGGCGCGCGGCTCGTCCACGCAAAGCTGAAGCAGGGGGCGGCGCTGCAGGATGGGACCCTGACGCTCGCGCTCGACGCGGCCTATCCGGACCTCAGCCGCGCCGCCATCACGAGCGGGACGGCGCGGGCCGCGCTCGGCGCGGCCACGATCCAGGCGATGGGCGCGAGCGGCAAGAGCCTGCGTCTGCAGGCGCGCTCAGGCTGGCGCTGGACGCGCGCGGCGGCGGCCCCGCTCACGGGAGACCTGAGTCTCAGCGCCACGGCCGGCGATGTGGCCGCCGCCGAGCTCCGGCTGGCCACGCTCGCGGCCGACCTCACCGGCGGCTATTCGACCGGCGCGCAGCCGTCGGTCCGCCTGACCGGCAGCGCCGATGCACGTGGCGGCTGGGGCGGGCTCGGGCCGCCGGCCAAGGGCGACTCCCTACAGATCGTGGCCCTCAAGCGGGCGCTGCGCGCCTTCCGCGCCTCGGTCCAGGGGCTGCAGATGGCGCTCGACCGATCGGGCGCGCAGGCGCGCCTTGCGGGCCCGGCGCGCCTGATCCCCGACGCCGGGGGCGAGCTCCGGCTCATGCCGCGGGGGGCGGGCTATCGGCTGACCGCCGCGGGCGGCGGCCTGCCGGCGCTCGCCGCCGACATCCATGCGGTCAGCGTGAGCCGCGGCGGCGTCGCCGCCACCGGTGCGGTCAAGGCCGCCCTCTCGATCGGCCCGCTGCAGGACGGCGTCTATGACGCGGCGGGCGAGCTCCGGATCGCAGGCGGCGAGGCCAGCTTCCTCGCCAGCCGCTGCGCCGAGCTGACGGCGGCCAGGCTGGACCTCGGGGCCAATTCGGTCGAGAGGCCCTCCGCGGCCTTCTGCCCGACGAACCGGCCGCTGCTGAGCGTCGGCCGCGGCGGCTGGAGCCTGGCCGCACGGGCCGAGCGCGCGGCCGGCGCCGTTCCCTCCCTGAAGGCGCGGCTCAGCGACGGCGCGGGCCTGGTCCGGCTCGCCGACCAGGGCGGCAGGCTCTCGGCTTCGCTCAAGGTTTCCGGCGCCCGGGTGCGGGACGCCGCGAAGGCCGAACGCTTCCGCCCCCTGGCGATCTCCGGCGCGGTGAAGCTCGCCAGGGATCTCTGGACCGGCGACCTCGACGTCCGGCTGCCGAAGGGCGCCCCGGTCGCGCACGCGGCGCTGCGCCAGGATGCGAGGAGCGGCGAGGGCGAGGTGCGGATCGAGACCGGCGCGCTCGACTTCCGCTCGGGCGGATTGCAGCCGACGGACATCACGCCCCTGGCGCAATCGCTCGGGAGCGCCGTGCAGGGGCGCGCCGAGTTTTCCGGCGGGTTCCACTGGACGCCCTCGGGCGGGACCAGCCGAGGCGAGCTCAAGCTGGCGCAGGTGGATTTCAAGAGCGCCATCGGGGCGGTGACCAACCTCTCCGGAGACATCCGCTTCACCAGCCTCGATCCGCTGACGGCCCCCGTGGGCCAGATGGTGCGCGCGGAACGGATCGCCGCCGCCCTGCCGTTGTCGGACGTCAGCGCGTCCCTGGCCCTCGACGGCGAGACCCTGCGCGTCGCGCGCGCCCGCGGCTCGGCAGGCGGCGGCGCGCTGATCGTCAGCGACCTCGACGTGCCGCTCGCGGCCGGCGAGCCGATCAGGGGCGCGCTGCTGTTCGAGGGCGTGCAGCTGCACGATCTGGTGGAAGCCTCCCCGTTCGGCGACCGCGTCGACCTCGACGCGAGGGTCTCGGGCCGCATCCCGTTCGAGGCGCAGGGCGGAAAGGTGCGCATCTCGGGCGGAGACCTGCACGCCGTCGCGCCGGGCCGGCTCTCCATCCAGCGCGCCGCGCTCACCGCGCTGACGGCCCAGGGCTCGGCCCAGGCGTCGTCCGCCGCCGCCCCCCCGGTCGCCGGCGCCGACACGTTCAGCGACTTCGCCTACCAGGCCCTGGAGAACCTCGCGTTCAGGTCGCTCGAGGCCCGCGTCGACACGCGTCCCGACGGGCGGCTGGGCGTCCTGTTCCATATCGTGGGCTACCACGATCCGCCGACGCACCAGGAGATCACGCTGTCGTGGTGGGACCTGGTGCGGCGCAGGTTCCTGGGCCGGAAGCTGCCCCTGCCGTCCGGCACCGGCGTCGACCTCACCCTCGACACGACGCTCAATCTGGACGACCTGTTGAGCGACTACGCCGAGTTCGAGCGGCTGAAGGGTTCAGGCCAGGTTCAGCGATGATGCGCTGCCATGGCCGCCGAGATGGAGCGAGCGCATGACCAGACGCCTCCGGTCGACCGCCGCCGTGGCGGGATACGCGGCGATCTTGCTGGCCGCTTACGGCTGCGCGCCGACCGTGCACGTGAAGGTGGATCCGATCACCATCTACGCCAAGCTGGACGCGGACGTCCGGCTGCGGCTGGACGAGGACGTGAAGGCCTTGATCCAGAAAAACCCCGATCTGTTCTGAGGTAGCGCCATGCAAGCCAGAGACATCCTCGGCCTCCTCGCCGGCTCCGCGGTCGTCCTGACCGGTGCGGCGGCTGTCGCCCAGAGCGACGCAAAAGCCCGGGTGGACGCGGCCAAGGCGGCCGGCGTCGTGGGCGAACAGGCGGACGGCTTCCTTGGGTTCGTGACCGGCGCGGCCGATCCGGCCCTGAAGGCGGCGGTGGCGGAGATCAACGCCGGCCGCGCCCAGGTCTACCGGGAGGCGGCGGCCAAGAACGGCGTCAGCCCCGAGGCCGCCGGGGCGTCCGCCTTCAACACGGTGGTCCGCGAGAAGCTGAAGCCCGGCGAGTACTACAAGCCCGCCGGCGGCGGCTGGATCAGGAAGTGAGGTCCCTCCCTTAACGGGGAGGGACAGCCGGAGCGACGCGACGGCAGGGTGGGGGATTCTGGTTCATCCCTCACGTCAGAGCTCGATCCACACTTCCCCACCCTGACCGCTTCGCGGTCTGTCCCTCCCCATTACGGGGAGGGAAGAGGGCTAACCCAGCGCGCGGTAGGCGGGGAGCGTCAGGAACTCCTCGAAGGCGTCCGACAGGCTCATGTCGGTGAAGATCCTCACCGCCTCGGCGAACCGCCCGCCCGAGAAGGCCTCGGCGGGAAGGGCCTGGCGCAGCGCCGCCATCTCCTCGTCGAGCAGGCTCCGGAACAGCTCGGCCGTCACCTCGCGACCATCGGCCAGCTTCGCCTTGTGGCGGATCCACTGCCAGATCTGGCCGCGGCTGATCTCGGCGGTCGCGGCGTCCTCCATCAGGTTGTAGAGCGGCACGGCGCCCCGGCCGCGCAGCCAGGCTTCGATATACTGCACGCCGACCCGGATGTTCTCGCGCAGGCCGGCCTCGGTCCGTTCGCCCACGTGGACGCGCAGCAGGTCCTCGCGCGCGACGCTCACGTCCTCGCGCAGCTTGTCGAGCTGGTTGGGACCGGGCATCAGCCGGTCGAACACCTCCATGGCGACCGGGACGAGATTGGGGTGCGCCACCCAGGTGCCGTCATGGCCGTTGCCCGCCTCCCGCTCCTTGTCGGCGCGGACCTTGGCGAAGGCGGCCTCGTTGGCGGCGGGATCGCCTTTCACCGGGATCTGCGCCGCCATGCCGCCCATGGCGAAGGCGCCCCGGCGATGGCAGGTCTGGATCAGCTTCAGCGAGTAGGCCGCCAGGAACGCCGAGCCCATGCCCATCAGGCCGCGATCGGGCGTCAGCGCGTCGGGGTGGGTCTTCAGCCGCTTGATGAACGAGAAGATGTAGTCCCAGCGGCCGCAGTTGAGGCCCGCCATGTGGTCGCGCAGCTCGTAGAGGATCTCGTCCATCTCGAAGGCGGCGGGCAGGGTCTCGATCAGCACCGTGACCTTGATCGTCCCGTTGGGGACGCCCAGCGCCTCCTGGGCGAAGACGAAGACATCGTTCCAGAGCCTCGCCTCCAGATGGCTCTCCATCTTCGGCAGGTAGAAGTAGGGCCCGGTCCCGGCGGCCAGCGTCGCCTTGGCGTTGTGGAAGAAATAGAGGCCGAAGTCGAACAGCGAGCCGGACATCTCCTCGCCGTCGACCAGCGCGTGCGCCTCCGGCAGGTGCCAGCCGCGGGGCCGCACGATCAGGGTGGCGACCCGGTCCTTCAGCGCATAGCTCTTGCCGCTCGCGCGATCTGTGAACCCGAGCTTGCCGGCCCAGCGGTCCTTCAGGTTGACCTGGCCCTCGACCATGTTGGCCCAGGTGGGCGAGGAGGCGTCCTCGAAGTCGGCCATGAACACCTTGGCCCCGGAGTTCAGGGCGTTGATGATCATCTTGCGGTCCACCGGGCCGGTGATCTCGACGCGGCGGTCCATGAGGTCGGCGGGGATCGGAGCGACCTTCCAGTCGCCCTCGCGAATCGCCCGGGTCTCGGCCAGGAAGTCGGGCGCCGCGCCCGCGTCATAGCGGGTCTGGCGCTCCTCGCGCAGCGCCAGGAGCTCGAGCCGGCGATCGTTGAACCGGCGGTGCAGCTCGGCCAGGAAGGCCAGCGCCTGCGGCGTCAGCACCTCCTCGCCGCGGGCGACCGGCGGCGCCTGCAGCTGGGCGGCGGGCCGGGATTCGAGCTCGACGGACATGGCGGAGACTCCCGCCCCCGCCTGCTCCCGCGGAGGCGGGAACCGTGCGGAGGCTCAGCTTTTGCCCCGGCTTGCGCGGGGCGGGCGGACCTAATCTAGCACTCAGTTCGGCAGCACGAGCTGCTCGGTGGCGATGGCGTACCTGGCGGTGGCGCAGCTGCGGGTCTCGTCGGAGATGCGCCGCCATGCGTCCTTGGCTTCGTCGCGCGTTTCGAACGGCCCCATCACCTCAGGGGCGCCGTTCTTCAGCGTCTTGAAGGCCAGGCAGCTGTACTCGCCTCCGACCACCCAGAACCGTTCCTTGGTCATCATCTGTCGAACGCGCCGCGGGCTTGGTTGGGCCCGCGGCGCCCCATCTGCACCGTCAGGCGAACTGGTTCATCGTGTTCTGCGCGCCGGAAGCCTTCAGGGCCGCCTCGCCCGCGAAGTACTCCTTGTGGTCGTCGCCGATGTCGGAGCCGGACATGTTCTGGTGCTTTACGCAGGCGATGCCCTGGCGGACCTCCTCGCGCTGCACCTTGAGCACGTAGCCCAGCATGCCCTGCTCGCCGAAGTACTCCTTCGACAGGTTGTCCGTGCTGAGCGCGGCGGTGTGGTAGGTCGGCAGGGTGATCAGGTGGTGGAATATCCCCGCCCGCTTGGCGGCGTCGGCCTGGAACGAGCGGATGCGGTTGTCCGCCTCGATTCCCAGCGGCGTCGCGTCGTAGTCGACGCTCATCAGCCGGTCGCGCTGGTAGGCCGAGACGTCCTTCCCCTCCTTGGCCCACAGGTCGTAGACCTTCTCGCGGAACTTCAGCGTCCAGTTGAACGACGGGGAGTTGTTGTAGGCGAGCTTGGCGTTGGGGATCACCGCGCGGATGCGGTCGACCATGCCGGCGATCTGTTCCACGTCGGGCCTTTCGGTCTCGATCCACAGGATGTCGGCGCCGTTCTGCAGCGAGGTGATGCAGTCCAGCACCACGCGGTCCTCGCCGGAGCCCGGCTTGAACTGGAACAGGTTGGAGGGCAGCCGCTTGGGGCGCAGCAGCTTGCCGCCGCGGCCGATCACCACGTCGCCGGCCCTGAGCTGGCCGGGCGAAACTTCCTCGCAGTCCAGGAAGGCGTTGTACTGGTCGCCCAGGTCGCCGGGCTCCTGCGAGTAGGCGATCTGCTTGGTGAGGCCCGCGCCCAGGCTGTCGGTGCGCGCCACGATGATCCCGTTGTCGACGCCGAGCTCGAGGAAGGCGTAGCGGACCGCCCGCAGCTTCTGGATGAAGTCCTCGTGCGGCACCGTCACCTTGCCGTCCTGGTGGCCGCACTGCTTCTCGTCGGAGACCTGGTTCTCGATCTGGATGGCGCAGGCCCCGGCCTCGATCATCTTCTTGGCCAGCAGATAGGTCGCCTCGGCGTTGCCGAAGCCGGCGTCGATGTCGGCGATGATCGGCACGACGTGGGTTTCATAGTTGTCGATCGTCTCGACGAGCTCGGCTTCCCTGGCGGCGTCGCCGGCCTTGCGGGCCGCGTCGAGATCGCGGAACAGCAGGCCGAGCTCGCGGGCGTCGGCCTGCTTGAGGAAGGTGTAGATCTCCTCGATCAGGGCGGGCACCGAGGTCTTCTCGTGCATCGACTGGTCCGGCAGCGGCCCGAACTCGGAACGCAGCGCCGCGACCATCCAGCCGGAGAGATAGATGTAGCGGCCCCTGGTCGAGCCGAAGTGGTTCTTGATGGAGATCAGCTGCTGCTGGGCGATGAAGCCGTGCCAGCAGCCGAGCGACTGGGTGTAGTCGGACGGGTCGGCGTCATAGGCCGCCATGTCCTTGCGCATGATGTCGGCGGTGAACTTGGCGATCTCCAGGCCGGTCTTGAAGCGGTTCTGCAGGCGCATGCGCGCCACGGCCTCGGGGGTGACGCCGTCCCAGGTTCCGTTCTTGCTCTTGATGAGCTGGCTCATCTCGATGATGTGGTCTTGGTAGGACATCTGTCTCTTCCACTCGCCCATGACGCGGCTGGCCTTTGACAAGCCGCGCTTTCCTCTAACGCTTGATATTGCGGGTGCGAAGCCGTCGAGTCGTGAGAAGAGGCGAATGTGTCACAGCTGAACCTTGTGTGTCATGTAAATCTGTGACAACTTGACAGCCATGGCCGCCGTGACCGCCGATCGCAAGCTGTTCCTGGGCGCCCGGCTCAAGCGCCTGCGCCGCGAGCTGGGACTCACCCAGACGCGCATGGCCGAGGACCTGGGGGTTTCGCCCAGCTATCTGAACCTGCTGGAGCGCAACCAGCGGCCGGTCACCGCCCAGGTGCTGCTCAGGCTGGCCGAGGCCTACGACCTCGACCTGAAGAGCCTGTCCGGCGACCCGGAGGCGGGCGCCGCGACCGACCTCGCCGAGATCCTCTCCGACCAGATGTTCCGCGACCTGGCGGTGCCGCGCCACGAGATCGCCGAGGTCGCCGACAGCGCCCCGGGGTTTTCGGAAGCGGTCGTCCGGCTCTACCGCGCCTACCTGGACCAGCGGCGGCTGAGCGAGCTCGGCGCCGTGGGGCGGCCCGAGGAGGGGACCTACCAGGCGCCGGTGGTGACGCCGTCGGACTGGGTGCGCGACTTCATCCAGGCCCAGAAGAACCACTTCGCCGAGCTGGAGGAAGCGGCCGACGCCCTCTCCTCGGAGCTCAAGGCGGAGCCGCAGGACTTCCAGGCCGCCGCCCGCGAGCGCCTCGCCCGCCGGCACGGCATCCAGGTCCGCGTCGTGCCGGTCGACGTGCTGCCCGAAAGCGTGCGCCGCTTCGACCACCACCGGCGGCGGCTGTTCCTGTCGGAGGTGCTGACCGGCGCCGGGCGGTCATTCTCGCTCGCCTACCAACTGGCGCTGCTGGAGCACGGCGAGCTCCTCGACGGCCTGGCCGAGCGCGGCGCGCCGCCCGACCGGCCGACCCGCAATCTGCTCAAGGTCTCGCTCGGCAACTACCTCGCCGCGGGGGTGCTGATGCCCTACGGCGCCTTCTACGAGGCGGCCGAGCGCACGGCCTACGACATCGAGCTGCTGCGCGCCCGGTTCGGCGTCTCCTTCGAGCAGGCCTGCCACCGGCTCACCACCCTCGCCCGGACCGGCGCGCGGGGCGTGCCGTTCTTCATGGTGCGGGTGGATTCGGCGGGGAACATCTCGAAGCGGTTCGCCGGCTCGACCTTTCCCTTCTCGCGTTTCGGCGGGGCCTGTCCCCGCTGGAACATCCACTCCAGCTTCCGCACGCCCGGCCGCATCGTCACCCAGGTGATCGAGACTCCCGACGGCCAGCGCTACTTCACCCTCGCGCGCACCGTGGCGCGGGTCGCCACGCCCTACGCCGGCGACGATTCCGAGCTCGCCGTCGGCATGGGCTGCGAGCTCAAGCACGCCGAGCGGCTGGTCTATTCCCGGGGCCTCGACCTGAAGGAGCCGGTCGCCACGCCCATCGGTCCGGCCTGCCGGCTCTGCGAGCGGCCCGCCTGCCCGCAGCGCGCGGCCGAGCCGATCAGCCGCACCCTGATGGTCGACGACTTCTCGAAGTCGATCTCGCCCTATCCGTTCGCCTCGACCTGAAGCTGCAACCTCTGGCGTCGCTCGGGCGTGCATGCGCAAATGCGACTTGGGGAGGGGCGCCGGACCCATGCAGCGCACCGTGGTTCGCTCGACCGATCGCTTCGAGCGGAAGCGCGAGGCGATCCTTGACGCCGCCACCGCGCTTCTCAACCAGCGCGGCGTGAAGGGCCTCACGCTGGCCGATGCGGCGGCCGCGGTCGACCTCTCGACCACCAGCGTGACCTACTACTTCAAGCGCAAGGACGATCTCGCCGCCGCCTGCATGCTGCGCGGCATCGAGGCCATGCAGCGGATGCTCGACCAGGCGCTCGCTGAGCCCACTCCGGAGGGGCGCCTGCGCAGTCTGCTCAACCTCTATCTCGAGCGGGTGCGCGCCGCCGTGGTCGGGGCGGCGCCGCCGCTGCCGGTGCTCGCCGACCTGCGGGCCCTCAACCCGCCGGCCCTGGGGTTCGTCTTCGAGGCGTTCATGAAGCTGTTCCGCAGGCTGCGGCAGCTCTTCGAGGCGCCCGAGTTGGAGTGGCTGACACGCGGCCGGCGGACGGCGCGCACGCACATGCTTCTCGAGCAGCTGTTCTGGGGCGCGGCCTGGCTGCCGAAGTACGACGCCGAGGATTACCCGCGCATCGGCGAGCGGATGCACGCCATCCTGGCCGGCGGGCTGGCGTCGGAGGGCGCGGTCTGGGCGCCGCGGTCCATTCCGCTGGCCGAGCTGCAGCCGCGCGACGTCCACGAGATGGGCCGCGAGACCTTCCTGCTCGCCGCCACCAAGCTCATCAACGTCCGAGGCTACCGCGGCGCCTCGGTGGACAAGATCTCCGCCGCGCTCAACGTCACCAAAGGCAGCTTCTATCATCACATCGAGGCCAAGGACGACCTGGTGGTCGCCTGCTTCGAGCGCACGTTCGAGGTCATGCGGCGCGTCCAGCGCCTGGCCCTGGAGCTGCCCGGCGACCAATGGATGAAGCTGAGCAGCGCGGCGGCCACCCTGGCGGAATATCAGCTCTCCGACAGCGGCCCGTTGCTCAGGACCTCGGCGCTCGCCGCCTTGCCGGAGCCGATCCGCAAGCAGATGGTCCAGCAACTGGACCGCGTGTCCGATCGGTTCGCCGCGATGATCTCCGGTGGAATCGCCGAGGGTTCGCTCCGGCCGGTCGATCCGGCCATCGCGGCGCAGATGCTGAATGCGACGCTCAACGCCGGCGCCGAGCTCCGCTTCTGGGTGCCCGGCGTGAAGCAGAAGGCCGCCCCCGCCGTCTTCGTCCGTCCGCTGCTGATGGGCCTCTTCGCGCGCTAGACGGCCTCGGGCTCGGCAGACGCCGGCTCGCCCTCGACCGACAGATCGGCGGCCGCGGCAAGCTTGCGCAGGGTGTCTTCGTGGCTCCGACGGCTGATCCGGTAGCCGATCAGCAGCAGCACCGTCGTTCCGTAGAGCGCCACCTGCACCGGCACGTAGGTCATCCCGAGCGCCCGGATGACCCCGGCCGGCACCGCGCCGGGCCGCACCGCGTGCGGGAAGTGGATCGCGCTGATGATCATGCCGGAGGTGAAGATGCCCATCCCGGAGACGGCCTTGTTGATGAACGCGACCGCCGCGAAGAACAGCCCCTCCTGCCGCCGTCCGGTGGCGAGCTCCGAGTTCTCGACCACGTCGGCGATCATCGATGAGAACAGGATCGAGCCCGCGATGCCGAGGCCCGTGGCGAACACGTTGATGATCCAGATGGTCGGATAGAGCGCCGGCGATCCGTTCGGCAGGAACACGCCGAGCAAGCGAAGCACGATCGGGCCGACGCCGATCGCCAGCCCCAGCGGGATCAGGACCATGGCCGCGGGCTTCTTGTCGAACCGCTTGGCGATCTGCGGGGCGACGGCGAACGCGAAGATCGCCGCCAGCAGGCTCGAGAAGGTGAACATGCCGATCTGGAAGGAGGAGAATTCCCAGAAGTAGGTCGTGAAATAGAGGTTGATCGAGAACCCCAGGCCGATGCCCATCGCATAGAAGAAGCTCGAGGCGAGGATCATCAGGAACGAGCGGTTCGCCAGGGTCCCGAACATCTCCCGCGCCAGGCGGCTCAGCGCGATGTGGGCATGCGGCGGGGGCCGCAGATTGGGGATCTCGCGGTGGGTGCCGATCGAGGTGACCAGGATTGCGAAGATCATCAGCGCGCCTGCGAACAGGCCGTAGTGGGCGTAGCCCTCCGGATTGAGCTGCCCCACGGCGTGCGTCGCGTCCGGCTTGAAGAACACCAGGAGCGCCAGGCCGTACATCAGCAGCCCGCCCACCCAGCCGAACAGGAAGCGGTAGGACAACAGCCGCGTGCGCTCGTCGTATTCCGTGGTCAGCTCCGCCGCCAGGGCCGCCGAGGGGATCTCGTAGCAGGAGATGAAGGTGCGGATCAGCACCGAGGTGAAGAACAGGTAGGCCAGCAGCGCGCCCTGCTCCCAGCCCTTCGGCGGATTCCACAGGAAGATGTAGGAGACCGCGACCGGCACGGCCGAGAGATACATGAAGGGGTGCCGGCGCCCCCATTTGCTCCGCGTGTTGTCGGAGATCTGGCCGATGATCGGGTCGATGAACGCGTCGAGGATCAGGGCGAACATGATCGCCAGCCCCACCGTCGCCGCCGGCAGGCCCATCACCTGGGCGTAGAAGAACTGCAGGAAGTAGGAAAAGCCGTTGTCCTTCACGCCGAAGGCGATCGAGCCGAAGCCGTAGAAGATCCGAGTCGGGAGGCCGAGACGCCGCGCGCTGGCCAGGGAGTTGGTGGTCAAGGCCTTGTCTCCCGCGTCTCCGTCGGTGGCCGCAAGCTGCGGGAGGGCTTCGCGGGCGTCAACCTGCTTTGAGAAAGCGGTATGGCGGCGTCGGTCGGCGGCGGCGCCCGCGACGATTGAACTTGCGGTTTGCTAGCGACCGCTCCCCGGCGCTAATCATCGATAACCCAGGGCCGCGCGACGGCCCGGCGGAGGACGGCCCTGATGGATCGGCTCGGGGGCAAGATTGCGGTGATCACCGGCGGCGCGTCGGGCATCGGGCTGGGCGCGGTGGAGCGCTTCGCCTCGGAAGGCGCGCGCGTCCTGGTGGGCGACATCGACGAGACCGCGGGCCGGGCGCTGGCGGCGCGCTACGGCGGCGAGGTCGCGTTCCGGCGGTGCGACGTCACGGAAGAGGGCGATATCGCCGCCCTGATGGACGAGGCGGCCGCCCGGTTCGGCGGTCTCGACGTGGTGTTCAACAACGCCGGCGCCGGCGGGGCGCGCGAGACGCTGGCCGACATGACCGGCGAGGCGTGGGACCGCACCCACGCCCTGCTGCTGCGCTCGGTGGCGCTCGGCATGCGCTACGCCATTCCGCACCTGAAGCGCCGCGGCGGCGGCTCGATCATCAACACCGCCTCGATCGCCGGCATGCAGGCCGGCGCCGGCCCGATCGCCTATTCGACGATGAAAGCCGCCGTGATCCACCTGACGCGCCTGGCCGCGGCCGAGCTGGGCCGCGACCGCATCCGGGTGAACGCCATCTGTCCGGGGCTGATCCTGACCAACATCTTCACGCCGGGCGTGCCGGCCGGATTCGCCGACATGATCAAGGCCGAGATGCGCCAGAGCGCGCCGGAAGCGCAGCCGATTCCGAAGTCCGGCGAGCCCGCCGACATCGCCGCGGCCGCCCTGTTCTTCGCTTCCGACGAGTCCGAGTTCGTGACCGGCGTGCACATGCTGGTGGACGGCGGCATGTTCACCGGCCCGCGCCAGGCTTGGGATCCGGAGCTGCGGGGACAGCGTCAGCGCGAGCGCGAAGAGCGCCTCGCCGCCTGGCGGGTCGAGCATCCGGAGCCGATTTGAGGAACGATTTCAAGGCGAGGATTTGAGCCATGCGTTTCGGGATCTTCTACGAGCACCAGCTGCCGCGGCCCTGGACCGAGGGGCTCGAGCTCAAGCTGTTCCAGGACGCGCTCGATCAGGTCGAGCTCGCCGACCGGCTGGGCCTCGACAACGTCTGGGAGGTCGAGCACCACTTCCTGGAGGAATATTCCCACTCCTCCGCGCCGGAGGTGTTCCTGGCCGCCTGCTCGCAGCGGACCAAGACGATCCGGCTGGGCCACGGCATCACGCTGATGCCGCCCAACTACAACCACCCCGCCCGCGTCGCCGAGCGGATCGCCACCCTCGACCTGGTCTCGAACGGTCGCGTGGAATGGGGCACCGGCGAGAGTTCCGCCGCCCTCGAGCTCGGCGGTTACCGGGTGCCGGTCGGCGAGAAGCGCGACCAGTGGCGCGAGGCGGTCGAGCAGGCCGCCAACATGCTGGCCATGGACCCCTATCCGGGCTTCGAGGGGAAGTACTTCTCCATGCCCTGCCGCAACATCGTGCCCAAGCCGGTGCAGAAGCCGCACCCGCCGCTTTGGGTGGCCTGCTCCAACCGCGAAACCATCAAGCTCGCCGCACGGCTCGGCATCGGCGCCCTGACCTTCGCCTTCGTCGATCCGGCGGAGGCCAAGCAGTGGGTGGACGACTACTACCGCATCCTCAAGGAGGAGTGCGTGCCGATCGGCCACGCGGTGAACGCCAACATCTGCATGGTCTCCTCCTTCGGGGTGCACGCCGACGCCGAGGAGGCCAGGCGACGCTTCCGCGAGGGCTTCCGCTTCTTCGCCTTCGCGCTCGGCTGGCACTACGGGTTCGGCGAGCAGGTCCCCGGCCGCACCAACATCTGGGAGAAATTCCAGACGGCGCTGGCCAACATGCCCCAGGGCCAGGCGGACGAGGGCGGCATCGGCACGCCCGAGACGCTGCGCGCGCACCTGCGCAAGTTCTCCGAGGTGGGCGTCGACCAGGTGGCGTTCATCCAGCAGGGCGGCCGCAACAGACACGAGCACATCTGCGAGGCGCTGGAGCTCTTCGCCGGCGAGGTGATGCCCGAGTTCCACCTCGGCGAGGCCGAACGCGAGGCCCGCAAGGCGGCGGAGCTCGCGCCCTACATCGAGGCGGCCTTCAAGCGGAAACAGGGCATGCAGCCGCTCCGCGACGAGGAGATCCCGCCCGTGCTCGCGCTCGGCCGGCAGGTCGCCGAACAGGCGCGCGCCTCGGGCCAGCCGCTGGCCCCCGCCAACGCCGCCCGCCAGCAGGCGCAGGCGCAATGGGCGGAGGCGCTCAAGAGAGCCGAGAAGGCGGAGGGGTGAGGGCTTTCCCCCTCAGGGGGAAGAGGCCCATGATCACGTCCCCCATGCCGACATTTCCCCCAAAGGGGGAACCGCGGTCAGCGTGGGGCCCGCTTGGCGAGGATCCGCTGCAGGGTCCGGCGGTGCATGTTGAGCCGCCGGGCGGTCTCCGACACGTTGTGGTTGCACAACTCGTAGACCCGCTGGATGTGCTCCCAGCGGACCCGGTCGGCGCTCATCGGATTTTCCGGCGGCGCCGGGACGTCGCCCTTCGAGAGCAGGGCGCGGGCCACGTCGTCGGCGTCGGCGGGCTTGGACAGGTAGTCGACGGCGCCCGCCTTCACCGCCTGCACGGCGGTGGCGATGTTGCCGTAGCCGGTCAGCATGATGATCTTCGCGTCCGGCCGCGCGTCGCGCACCGCTTCCACCACCTTGAGCCCTGAGCCGTCCTCCAGCCGCATGTCGAGGACGGCGTAGGCGGGAGGCTTCTGCTTCACCGCCGCGATCGCCTCCGAAACGCTCGCCACCAGGACGGGTTCGAAGCCACGCTGCTCGAGCGCGCGGCCGAGGCGGGTGCGCAACGGGGCGTCGTCATCCAGCAGCAGGAGCGACTTGTCCGTCAGGGCGGAGACTTCCGTGGAAAGGTCGGTCATGCCGTCACCCCGCGACGGGGCTCCCTAAACGCAACCATCGCGGCATCCTGTCGCACGAACTCATCTATCCGCAAGCCCCGGTCTTGATCACGCCTCACCGACTTCAACGCGCGAGCGCGGCCAGCGAGCCGAAATCACCGCGCCGCGCGGCCTTCCGTTCTGAAAGGTGACGACCGCCCCGGTCCTTTCCAACAGGGTCTTGGCGATGAAGAAACCGAGCCCCATGCCGATGTGGCCGGTGCGCGAGCCCTCGGCGCCCGGCCGGGTGGTCACGTAAGGCTCGCCGAGCTTGGCGAGGATCTCGGGTGCGAAGCCGGGCCCGTCGTCGCGCACCTCCACCGAGACCGTCTCCGCATCGAAACGGGCGGTGACCAGCACCTCGGCGGCGGCGAAATCGACGGCGTTCTCCACGAAGGAGGCCAGGGCGTGGACGATCTCCGGCATCCGCCGCATGTCGGGTGAGCGCACGCCAGGCGCGCCGGTGACGATCGCCTCGACGCGGACGTCCTTCACCTCGGCGTGCGGCTCGATCACCTCCTGCACGAGCTGGCGCAGGCTCATGCGTTCGTGGACCTCGTCGGAGGCCTTGTCGGGAGTCTCGGTCAGCCTGCGCAGGATCTCGCGGCACCGCTCCGCCTGGGCCATGAGCAGCTCGGCGTCGTCCTTGACCGAGGGCGTCGGCGCTTCGCGGGCCAGCTCCTTGGCGACGATGGAGATGGTGGCGAGCGGCGTGCCGAGCTCATGGGCCGCCGCGGCGGCGAGCGCGCCCAAGGCCGAGAGCTGCTGTTCGCGCGACAGGACGGTCTGGGTGACGTCGAGCGCCAGGGCCATGCGCGCCGCCTCCACCGCGCTCTGCCGCACGAACCCGCCGATCAGCGCCAGGCCGGCGATGTTGGCGATCGCCGCGCCCACCCGATAGTCCGGCGAGATCACCAGGCTGGTTCCGACCGTTTCCGGCAGCGGCAGCGAGACGTAGGCCAGCAAAAGCGAAGCCGCCGCAGCCAGTCCCACCAGGACCAGGAGGTGACGGCGCGGCAGGCTGGCCGCCGCCAGGGTCACCGGGGCGATCAGCAGCACCATGAAAGGGTTGGCCGTGCCGCCGGTCAGGAACATCAGCACCGCGATCTGGGCGATGTCGACGCCGAGCTGGGCGGCCGCCTCGACGTCGCCAAGCACCCTCTGGCCCGGCGAGGCCACGCCGGTCAGCAGGTTGACCCAGCCGCCCGCCGCCACCACGCCGAAGCAGAGTGGATACGGCGCGCGGAACCCGAGCACGAAATAGGCGACCAGCAGCAGCAGGGCCTCGCCGCCGATGATCAGCCAGCGCTGGGTGACCAGCGAACGGACGCGAAGGCGGCCCCGGTGGATCGCCCCTTCGCCCCAATCGGTCTCGCCCGGCGTCGCGCTGGCTTGCGCGGCGCCGGAGCCCACTTTATCGAAACGCCCAGCGGGCGTCGGAGAAGGCGTGGCGGGGGTCCGCACGTCAGCCATGGCCCTGTCAGGATCGCGCGCTCGGCGGTCCCTGACGAGGCCAAATGCGGAAAAGGAGCCCGAACGCGTCATGAGCCGGGGTTTCCTGGTCGTCCTCGCCGGGCTGGCCCTGGCCTTCGCGGTGCTGACGGGTCTGGCCGTCGAGCGGGGGATCCTGCGCCCGCAGCAGCAAACCGCCGCCATAGGCGGGCCGTTCCACCTCACCAGCACGTCCGGCCGGTCGGTCGACCAGAGCGTGCTGAAGGGCAAGTGGAGCGCCGTCTTCTTCGGCTACAGCTTCTGTCCGGACGCCTGCCCGACGACGCTGTTCGCGCTCGGCCAGGCCGAGAAGGCGCTGGGGCCGAAGGCGGCCGATTTCCAGACCGTCTTCATCTCGGTCGATCCGGCGCGCGACACGCCCAAGGTCCTGGGCGCCTATCTGCACACCCCGGCCTTTCCGCAGCACGTGGTCGGCCTCACGGGCTCCCCTGCTCAGGTGGCCGAGGCCGCGCATGCCTACAAGGTCTTCTATCAGGCCGCCGGCGCGGGGCCCGACTACACCGTCAATCACTCGAGCTTCACCTATCTGATGAACCCGAAGGGGCGCTTCGCCTGCGTGATCCCCTACGATACGCCTCCCCAGGCGATCGCCGCGCGCGTGGAGAAGGCGATGTCACAGGGCGCGGCGGCGACGAGCTGCTGAGCGCGCGCGCCGCGCCGGATTGTTCGGCCGATTAACGATTCGCATGTTAATGCCGCAACGCACAATGGCGAGGCGGCATGCTCTATTCGCTCTACGAGGCGGGCTACTACGCGGCGACGCCGCTGCGCATGGCGGCTCTGATGTCGCGGGAATTCTGGTCCTCTCCGCTGAACCCGGCCCGCGAGACCGAGCTTGGACGGAGCCTTTACGCCGCCTCCGATCTCTACGCGAACCTCACCCGTCGCTATGGCAAGCCGGCCTGGGGCCTCGATGAGGTGTCCGTGGAGGGCCGGCCGGTTCGGGTTACGGCCGAGACGGCCTGGTCCTCGCCGTGGGTGAACCTGCTGCACTTCCGGCGCGATCCCGCAGGCCTGGCCGCCGCCGGACGCGCCGCGCCGGAGCCGAAGGTGCTGATCGTGGCGCCGCTGTCGGGCCACCACGCCACGCTGCTGCGCGGCACGGTCCGCGCCTTCCTGGCCGACCACGAGGTCTATGTCACCGACTGGGCCAACGCCCGCGACGTGCCGCTCGGCGACGGCCCGTTCGATTTCCACGACTACATCGACCGCGTCTGCGACATGCTGGGCGAGATCGGGCCGCGGGCCCACGTGGTGGCGGTCTGCCAGCCCGGCCCCGCCGTCCTGGCGGCGGCCGCCCTGATGTCCGAGGACCGCGACCGGAACCGGCCCGCCTCGATCACCCTGATGGGATCGCCCATCGACGCCCGGCTCTCGCCGACGGTGACCAACCGGCTCGCCGAGGCGCGGCCGTTCGCCTGGTTCCAGTCAAACATGATCTATGCCGTGCCGGCCCCGCACCCCGGCGCAGGCCGGCGTGTCTATCCCGGCTTCATCCAGCTCGCGGCCTTCCTGTCGATGAACCTCGAGCGGCACCAGGCGGCGCACCTGCAATACCTGCAGCAGCTGATGGCCGGCGATGGCGATTCCGCCGAGAAGCACCTGGAATTCTACGACGAATATCTGTCGGTGCTCGACCTCACCGAGGAGTTCTACCTCCAGACGGTGGACGAGGTGTTCCAGCGCTATCTCCTGCCCAAGGGCGAGCTCGTCCATCGCGGCCGCCAGGTGCGCCCCGAGCGGATCGCCGACATCGGCCTGCTCACCGTCGAGGGCGAGAACGACGACATCTCCGGCATTGGCCAGACGCGCGCGGCGCACGAGCTCTGCCGCGGGCTGCCCCCGGAGCTCAAGGAAGACTACGTGCAGCCCGGCGTCGGCCACTACGGCGTCTTCAACGGCCGCCGCTTCGAGGCCGAGATCTACCCCAGGATCCGCGCGTTCATCCGCCGCACGGACCCGGGCTTCGACACGACTCGCGCCTGACCCTACAGTCGCGGTCCATGGCGCCCTTCGGCAGGTCTCTCACCGATGGCGACCGGCTGGAGGTTGCCGGCGCGGTCGTGACGCTCAAGGTCAACCGTCGCGCCCGCCGCGTGTCGCTCCGGCTCGACCGGACGCGCCGCCAGATCGTCGCCACGGCGCCGTCTCCCCGGCGGCTGGCGGAAGCCGCCGCCTTCGCCCGCGAGCGCGCCCACTGGATCGCCGCGCGGCTCGCCGAGTTGCCCGCGGCCGAGCCGATCCATCCGGGCCTGGTGCTGCAGGTGTTCGGCGAGGACGTGTGGCTGGAGGCGGGATCCGGCCGCGCCCGCTGGCACGACGCCGCCGACGGCCAGCCCCACCGCATCGCCGCCATGGGCGAGGGCGAGGGCTACGCGCGCGCCGTCATGCTGATGATCAGGAAGCGCGCGCTCGCGGTGCTCGGCGAGCGCACGGCGGCGCACGCCGCGCGGCTGGGCGCGCCGATGCCGAAGGTCGCGATCATGGACGCCAAGGCCCGCTGGGGCTCATGCCGTCCGGGACGGCGCGGCGGCGCGGGCTCGATCCGCTATTCGTGGCGGCTGGCCCTCGCGCCTTTCGAGGTCGCCGACTACGTGGCGGCCCACGAATGCGCGCACCTCCTGGAGCTCAACCACGGGCCGCGCTTCTGGGCCCACGTGAAGGCGCTGATCGGCGACGAGCGGCCGCACCGCGCCTGGCTGCGCGCCGAGGGCGCCAGGCTGCACGCCTTCGGAACCTGAGGACCAATCCCTCTCCCCGCCGCGATCGTAGCTACTCAGTACGGCGGCAGGTTGGGGTCGGACTGCGGCTGCTCCGGATAGGGCTGCGGCGGCGGCCCCTGATTGCTCGGCCGGATCGCCTGCTGGGCGCCGTTCAACAGGTCGCCGATCAGATCCGACGGCTGCGGCTGCGGCGCCTCTCCGCCGGGGATGGGCGCGACCTTCAGCCGGGGCAGCGCCTGGGCCATGTAATCGTGCCAGATCCCGGCGGGCACAGTGCCTCCGGTCACCTTGCGCATCGGCGTGTTGTCGTCGCGGCCGACCCACACCGCCGTCGTGAAGCCGCCGGTGTAGCCGATGAACCAGGCGTCGCGGTAGTCGCTGGTGGTGCCGGTCTTGCCGGCCAGGTCGAAGCCGGGCACGGCGGCGCGGGTTCCGGTGCCGGAGCCGATCACCGCGCGCATCATGCGGATCATGTAGGCGAGCGCCGGCTGGCCGATCACGGCGCGCCGATCGGCGCCCCCCATGCCCTGATCGTAGAGCACGCGCCCGGAGGCGGTGCGGATCCGCTCGATGGCGTGAGCCTTGACGAAGAAGCCGCCGTTGGAGAAGGCGTCGTAGGCCTGGGCCATCTCGAGCGGGCTCACCTCCACCGCGCCCAGGGCCATGGAGGGGTCGAGCTGGATCGGCGAGGTGATGCCCAGCCGCTTGGCGGTCATCGCCACATTGGCGGTGCCGACCTCGTTGGCGAGCCGCGCGGCCACGGTGTTGATCGATTCCTTCAGGGCGATCTCCAGCGTGATCGGACCCAGGTAGCGGCCGGTGTAGTTGCGCGGCTGCCAGTTGCCGATGGTGATCGGCTCGTCCACCACCGGCGTATCGGGCGTGCGGCCGGCGTCCATGGCGGTGAGGTAGACGAACGGCTTGAAGGCCGAGCCGGCCTGGCGCCTGGCCTGGCTCACCCGATCGAACTGGCTCTGCAGGTAGTTGATCCCGCCCACATAGGCGCGCACGCGGCCTTCGCCGTCGATGCTGATCAGCGCTCCCTGCTGGACCCCCTGGCTCGCCGCCGCGGCCACGTCGCGTTGCAGCGCCTGCTCCGCGGAGGTCTGCAGCGGCAGGTCGAGCGTGGTCTCCACCACCAGGTCCTCGGTCGGTTCGCCCACCAGTTGGCGGACCTGATCGTCCAGCCAGTCGGTGAAGTACTGCGCCCGCTGGTTGGCGAGCACCGGGTTGACCCGGATCGGCCCGCCGTTGATGGCCGCTTCCTCCTGCTGGCGCGTGATGGCGTGCATGCGCACCATCTCGTCCAGCACCATGGTGGCGCGGCGCGCGGCGCGGTCGGTCGCCGCCACCGGCGAGTAGCGCGACGGACCCTTCATCATGCCGGCCAGCAGCGCCGCCTCGGAGAGCGTGAGCTGCGAAGCAGGCTGGCCGAAGTAGCGCTCCGAGGCCGCCTCGATGCCGTAGGCGCCGGCGCCGAAATAGACTCGGTTCAGGTAGAGCTCGAGGATCTGCTTCTTGGAGAACTTGGCCTCCAGCCAGACGGCCAGGATCAGCTCCTGGATCTTCCGCCGGTAGGTCTGGCTGGGCGTCAGGAACAGGTTGCGCGCGAGCTGCTGGGTGATGGTCGAGCCGCCGCGCAGCGGGCCGCCGCGATGGGTGGCGTTGTAGAACAGGCTGCGGGCGATGCCCCAGGGATTGAACCCGAAGTGCCAGTAGAACCAGCGGTCCTCGATGGCGATGAACGCCTTCGGCACGTAGGGCGGCAGCTTGTCCAGGTCGACGGGCGGCGCGTACTGGCTGCCGCGCACCGAGATCAGCGCGCCCGAGCGGTCCAGGTAGGAGACCGAGGGCTGGCGCTTCACCTGGTAGAGCTTGGAGGTGTCCGGCAGGTCGACCGAGAAGACGGCGAAGAAGGCGACCAGGAAAATCAGCGCCCAGACGCCCATCACCATGGTCCAATAGATGAACGCCTGCAGCCGCGTGCGCCTGGGGCGGGGTGGGCGGGGACCGCGCCTGTCGGGTCCGCGACCGCCGGGTCCGGGCGATTGCGCGTCAGCCATTCTCGTTGGTCGTCCTACTGTGGGCCGCCCCGACCCGGCCCGACCCTTACCTCAGCGGACGATTGCGCGCGACAAGATTGACGAGGTGTGAACGGCCCGCGGCCGCGCCTTCCTTTGCGGCCCGGCTTGGGCCACATTCCGCGCCGCGCCGCGACCCTGGGCGCCGTCTTGAGGGATGAGGAGATGCCGAGAATCAAGCTCGCCGTGGCCGTCCTGCTGAGCGCCCTGGCGCTGGCCGCCTGCAGCCAGAACAAGGGCGGCGGAGGCGGCGGCTCGGCGACGGCCCTGCCCGACGACATGAGCCTCGGCAACCCGAAGGCCAAGGTGACGGTGGTCGAGTACGCCTCGGTCGGCTGCCCGGTCTGCGACAAGTGGCAGCTCGAGGTCTGGCCGGCGTTCCGCGCCAAGTACGTCGACACCGGGCGCGTGCACTACGTGTTCCGCGAGATGCTGGTCGGCGGCGGCCCCGAGGTGACGGTGGCCGCGTCCGGCTTCCTGCTCGCCCGCTGCGCCGGGCGGGACAAGTACTTCCCGGTCATCGACGCCATCTTCAAGAACCAGCAGGAGGCCTTCGCCGACCCGCGTGGGACGCTGGAGACGATCGCCAAGTCGATGGGCATGAGCGAGGCCCAGTTCAACCAATGCGTCGGGGACGACAAGGCGATTCAGGCGCTCAACGACCGCACCGAGAAGAACGCCAAGGACAACCACGTCGATTCCACGCCCACCTTCGTGGTCAACGGCAAGATGCTGACCCCCGGCTACCACAGCCTGCCCGAGCTCGACGCCGCGATCGCGGAGGCGGGCGGCTAGGAACCGCGGAAGACGCGGAACAGATTCGCCGGCCCTCCGCGCCCAGAGCACTGGGCGCGGGCGGACGGGTCAAGTCGTCCGCCGTTGCGATCGGATGGCGCTGGTCCATACTCGCGGCTGCCGACACGGAGGGCTGGATTGAGCGCGCTTCCGCCCGCCTTGGATGTCGATCCGTTCTCCGACAGCTTCCTGGCGGATCCCTATCCCGAGCATGAGAGATTGCGAGCGGCCGGGCCGGTCGTCTGGCTGGAGACGTACGGGGTCTACGCCTCCGCACGCCATGAGGAGGTCCGGCAGGCGCTGCAGGAATGGGCCGTCTTCTCCTCGGCCGCCGGCGTCGGGCTGGCGAACATCCAGAAGGAAGCCCCGTTCTTTTCACCGCCCAGCATCCTGCTCGAGGCGGATCCGCCGCTGCACGGGCGCACCCGGCCGGTGCTGGCGCGCGCCCTGTCGCCTTCGGCCCTGCGCGACCTGCGCCCCGGATTCGAGGCCGAGGCGCATGCCCTCGCCGATCGCCTGGCGTCGCGCGGGACGTTCGATGGCGTGACCGAGCTGGCGGAGGTCTATCCGATCCGGGTGTTCGCCGACGCCCTCGGGGTTGGCGAGGATGGCCGCGAGCACCTGCTCCGCTACGCAGCCTTCCTGTTCAACGCCTTCGGCCCGCGCAACGCGCGGTTCGAAGCAACGCTTCGCGAGGGCGAGGCGGGGCGCGCGTGGGTGCTGCGACAGTGCAACCGCGGCGCCCTGCGGCCCGGGAGCCTGGGCGCCCGCGTGTTCGAGGGCGCCGACCAGGGCGAAGTTTCAGAGGAAGAGGCGGCGCTCCTCGTCAGGACGCTGCTCTCGGCCGGCCTGGACACCACGGTCCACGGGCTGGGGAATGCATTGTTCGCGCTGGCGACCCACCCCGAGGCGTGGGCGCAGCTGCATGCGCAGCCGGAGCTGGCCCGCTCTGCGTTCGAAGAGGCGCTTCGCTTCGAATCCCCGGTGCAGACCTTCTTCCGCACCACCACGGTCGAGACCGAGCTGGGGGGCATGAGGCTGCCGGTCGGGGCGAAGGTCCTGCTGTTCCTGGGGGCCGCCAATCGCGACCCGCGCCGATGGGACGATCCCGATCGCTTCGACATCGCCCGCAAGACCTCCGGTCACGTCGCCTTCGGCTACGGCATCCATAGCTGCGTCGGCCAGGCCGTCGCGCGCCTGGAAGGGGAGATCGTCCTGAAGGCTCTGGCTGAACGCATCGCGCGGCTGGACCTCGCGGCGCCGCCCGTGCCGCGGTTGAACAACACCCTTCGCGGCCTCGCGAGCCTGCCCCTCAGGGTCACACCGGGACGAGACTGACGATCGCGCGCGGCGCCGGGTCGGCAGGACCCGCGGGAGGCTCTTCAGGGTCAGGAGTCGAGGCGCCGGAACGCGCGCCGCTGGGAGCGGAAGCTGCGCCGGGCGGCCGCGGCGCTGAGGAGGGCGAGGACGGCGAAGGCGACGGCGTCCCATCCGGCCATGGAGAGGCCGAGGACGCGCCAGGGCGCCTCGTCACAGCGCGGCGCCTTGGTCATGTTTCCCTGCATGGCGCGGGCGATGTCGGCGGCGGTGACGGTGGTCGCGCCGGAGCAGCTTTCGGGGGCCGACCAGAACCTCCATTCCGCCCCGGCCTGCTGGACCGCAATCACCGCGCCGGCCAGGAAGATCACGGCGAGCAGGGCCTCGATCCACGGCGTGAGCCGCCAGCCGGGCGCGAAGCGCGCGCTCAGCAGGCCGATCAGCGCGACCAGAGCGGCCGACCAGTAGGCGTCCCTCTGTTCGAGGCAGAGGTGGCAGGGCTCGAGTTTCCCGAACAGCTCGAAGGCGTGGGCGATGGCGAGCAGGATCAGGCTGGCCGCCAGCGCAATGGCGGGCCAGCGGCGCAGGATCGGATCGATCGTCGGCATGGCCAGGCTCTTACCCGCCTGCGGCGGCTTCGGCGAGCCTGTGCATCGGCGTATCGCCGGTGTTCGAAAAAATCGCTTGGCGCCGATCTTAACACCGTTATCTTAGCAGTGCTCAGTTCCTGTGCGTCACCGGAGGGGATAACCGGCGGCGGAACTCCGCAGGCCGCTGGGCCGCCTCCCCACCGGGGCGGCGCCTCCCCCAAACGACTGGAGGGCTTTCATGAAGCTCCATACCCTTGCGGCCGCCTGCGCCGCGCTCCTCTCCCTCTCCGCCACAGCCGCTTTCGCGAGCGACCCGGTCACGGCCAAGCTGGCCCAGCCGCTCGCCCAGCCGGTGAAGTTCATCGCCGGCGGCGCCATCTTCGTCTGCGAGGCCGACGCCTGCGTGGCCCGGGCGGCCACCTCGAACACCTACTCCGTCGACACCTGCAAGACGGTGGCGGCCAAGGTGGGCCCGATCGCCGCCTTCAGCGACACGCGGACCTTCACCGCCGAGCGGCTCACCGCCTGCAACGCCTCCGCCGTGGCCAAGGCCAAGGCCGGCGAAGTCGCCCAGAAGTAACGATCTCCCCAGAAGCTCCGTCAACGAGCTCTGCCCCTGGAGGGCGCCGGATCACCGGCGCCCTCTTTTTTCATGCTCAGCGGAAGCTCACGCCGCCGGCGGCCCGATCGCCCGGAGCCTGCTCACGAAGACTGTGAGCATTCCGCCGCGGCGCCTCGTCCCCCTTCTGTTGCGGCGCGAAAGGGCGCGTGCTATCAGGCGCGCGGCTTAGGGCAGGGGGTCATATCGGACCTCAAGCCCGGTGTGCTTTTCCCAAGCGCTTTCAGGCCTTTGAGCTGCAGCGGCGACGTCGCGGCGGCTTATCCATACCGACCGGGCGGAAGAGATAGGTGGCGGACCAATCCAACGCGTCGATGGTGGCGGGCCGATATGGCCGGGCGCTGTTCGACCTTGCGAGCGAGCAGAACAGCGTGGCGGCGGTCGAGGCCGACCTCAGGTCGCTGAAGACGGCGCTGGCCGAGAGCCGGGATCTGCGCGCGCTGGTGGGCTCCCCGGCGTTCGGGGCGGCGGACAAGGCCAAGGGTCTGGCGGCCATCGCCGAAAAGGCGCAGCTCCATCCCACGACCCGCAAGTTCCTCGGGCTGCTCGCCGCCAACGGCCGGGCCTCGGCGCTGAGCGAGGTCATCCGCGCCTTCGAGGCGCTCGCCGCCCAGGCGCGCGGCGCGGTCTCCGCCGAGGTCACCACCGCCGTACCGCTGTCGGCCGCCCAGGCCAAGGGCGTCGCCGCGGCGCTTCGCCAGGCGCTCGGCAAGGAGCCCGAGATCGCCACCCGCGTTGATCCCGCCATCCTGGGCGGCATCCGCGTGAAGGTCGGCTCCCGCCTGTTCGACGCTTCGCTCCGCTCGAAGCTCGATTCACTGAAATTCGCCCTCAAGAGAGCGTAAGCCCATGGATATCCGCGCCGCCGAGATCTCGGCCATCCTCAAGTCGCAGATCGCCAACTTCGGCGAGGAGGCCGACGTCTCCGACGTGGGCCAGGTGCTCTCGGTCGGCGACGGCATCGCCCGCATCTTCGGCCTCGACAACGTCCAGGCCGGCGAGATGGTGGAGTTCCCCTCGGCCGGGGTGAAGGGCATGGCCCTCAACCTCGAGCGCGACAACGTGGGCGTGGTGATCTTCGGCGAGGACCGCGCCATCGCCGAGGGCGACGAGGTCCGCCGCCTCTCCGAGATCGTCGACGTGCCGGTCGGCAAGGGCCTCCTGGGCCGGGTGGTCAATCCGCTCGGCGAGCCGATCGACGGCAAGGGCCCGATCACCGACGTGGCGGAGCGCCGCCGGGTCGACGTCAAGGCCCCCGGCATCATCCCGCGCAAGTCCGTGCACGAGCCGGTGCAGACCGGATTGAAGGCGATCGACACCCTGATCCCGATCGGCCGCGGCCAGCGCGAGCTGATCATCGGCGACCGCCAGACCGGCAAGACCGCGGTCGCCCTCGACACCATCCTCAACCAGCGCAGCATCAACGCCAGCGGCGACGAGAGCCAGAAGCTCTATTGCATCTACGTCGCCATCGGCCAGAAGCGCTCGACCGTCGCCCAGATCGTCAAGACCCTCGAGGAGCGCGGCGCGCTCGACTACACCATCGTGGTCTCCGCCACCGCCTCCGAGCCCGCCCCGCTGCAGTTCCTGGCGCCCTTCTCCGGCTGCGCCATGGGCGAGTGGTTCCGCGACAACGGCATGCACGCCGTCATCATCTACGACGACCTCTCCAAGCAGGCGGTGGCCTACCGGCAGATGTCGCTGCTGCTGCGCCGGCCGCCCGGCCGCGAGGCCTATCCGGGCGACGTCTTCTACCTGCATTCGCGCCTCCTGGAGCGCGCGGCGAAGCTCAACGAGGACAACGGCTCGGGCTCGCTGACCGCGCTGCCGGTCATCGAGACCCAGGCCAACGACGTCTCGGCCTACATTCCCACCAATGTGATCTCGATCACCGACGGCCAGATCTTCCTGGAGACCGACCTGTTCTTCCAGGGCATCCGCCCGGCGGTGAACGTCGGCATCTCGGTCAGCCGGGTGGGCTCCTCGGCGCAGATCAAGGCGATGAAGGCCGCCTCCGGGCCGATCAAGGGCGAGCTCGCCCAGTACCGCGAGATGGCCGCCTTTGCGAAGTTCGGCTCCGACCTCGACGTCGCCACCCAGCGCATGCTGGCCCGCGGCGAGCGGCTGACCGAGCTGCTGAAGCAGCCGCAGTACGCGCCGCTCTCGGTCGAGGAGCAGGTGGCGGTGATCTACGCCGGCACCCGCGGCTACCTGGACAAGGTGGCCACCGCCGACGTCAGCCGCTGGGAGCGCGAGCTGCTCTCGTCGCTGCACGCCAGGCACCAGGACGTGCTGGACGAGATCCGCACCAAGAAGGACCTCGCGCCCGTCGAAGACCGGCTGAAGGCCGCGCTCGCGTCCTTCTCCGAGACCTTCGCTTGACGCCCGGCGTCCGCAGGAGCTGAGCAGCCGCGATGGCCAGCCTCAAGGACATGCGCAATCGGATCGGAAGCGTGAAGGCCACGCAGAAGATCACCAAGGCGATGCAGATGGTCGCGGCCGCCAAGCTGCGCCGCGCGCAGGACGCCGCCCAGAGCGCGCGGCCCTACGCCAGCCGCATGGCCGCGGTGATCGCCAACCTGGCGGCCGGCGTCTCCGGGCCCGGCGCGCCCAGGCTGCTGGTCGGCACGGGCGCCGATCGGCGGCACCTGATCGTCGTGGCGACCGCCGACCGGGGCCTGGCGGGCGGCTTCAACTCCGGCATCGTGCGGTTCGCGCGCGAACGGATCGCGAGCCTGATCTCCGAGGGCAAGGACGTGCGCATCGTCGCGGTCGGCCGCAAGGCGCGCGACCAGCTGCGCCGCCTGTACGGCGATCGCATCGCCGCCGTCTTCGAGGCCGGCGGCAGCCCGTCCCTGGTCCGGGCCGAGGAGGTCGCGGCCAAGGTCCGCGAGATCTTCGAGGCCGGCGAAACCGACGTGGTGACGCTCGTCTATTCGCGGTTCCGCTCGGTGGTGAGCCAGACGCCCATCGCCCGCCAGCTGATCCCCGCCGAAGTCGCCGCGGGCGGCACGCCGCTCGACCTCAAGGGCGCCTCCTATGAGTACGAGCCGGACGAGGAGACCATCCTCGAGGCGCTGCTGCCGCGCAACATCACCACCCAGATCTTCGCCGCCATGCTGGAGAACCAGGCCGGCTTCTTCGCCGCCCAGATGACGGCGATGGACAACGCCACCCGCAACGCCGGCGACATGATCGCCAGCCTCACCTTGCAGTACAACCGCACCCGCCAGGCGCAGATCACCAAGGAGCTGATCGAGATCATCTCCGGCGCCGAGGCGCTCTAGGAAGCAGAAGCCCATGTCAGAAGCCGCCGTGAAACAAACCCGCGCCCGCCGCGCGCCCGCCAAGAAGGCCGAGGCGCAGGTTCCCTCCGGCAGGGCGGTCGCGACCGGGCGCATCGTCCAGGTCATCGGCGCCGTCGTCGACGTGGAGTTCGAAGGCCACCTGCCGGCCATCCAGAACGCGCTGGAGACCACCAACACCGACCAGCGGACCGGCGCGCCCTTCCGCCTGGTGCTCGAGGTCGCCCAGCACCTCGGCGAGAACACCGTGCGCACCATCGCCATGGATACCACCGAGGGCCTGACCCGCGGCCAGGCGGTCGCCGACACCGGCGGCCCGATCACCGTGCCGGTGGGCCCGGCGACGCTGGGGCGGATCATGAACGTGATCGGCGATCCGATCGACGAGGCCGGCCCGATCGTCAGCGAGCACATGAGCACCATCCACCGCGAGGCGCCGTCGTTCGCCGACCAGTCGACCTCCCGGGAGATCCTGGTCACCGGCATCAAGGTGATCGACCTGCTCTGCCCCTACACGCGCGGCGGCAAGATCGGCCTGTTCGGCGGGGCCGGCGTCGGCAAGACCGTGACCATGCAGGAGCTGATCAACAACATCGCCAAGGCCTACGGCGGCTATTCGGTGCTGGCGGGCGTCGGCGAGCGGACCCGCGAGGGCAACGACCTCTACCACGAGATGATCGAGTCCAACGTCAACGTCGACCCGCGCAAGACCGGCTCGGCGGAAGGCTCGAAGTGCACCCTGGTCTACGGCCAGATGAACGAGCCGCCGGGCGCCAGGGCGCGGGTGGCGCTGACCGGTCTCGCCCAGGCGGAGTACTTCCGCGACCAGGAGGGCAAGGACGTCCTGTTGTTCATCGACAACATCTTCCGCTTCACCCAGGCGGGCTCGGAGGTCTCGGCGCTGCTGGGCCGCATCCCCTCGGCCGTGGGCTACCAGCCGACGCTGGCCACCGAGATGGGCAACCTGCAGGAGCGGATCACCTCCACCAACAAGGGCTCGATCACCTCGGTGCAGGCCATCTACGTGCCGGCCGACGACCTGACCGACCCGGCGCCGGCCACCTCCTTCGCCCACCTGGACGCCATGACCGTGCTGTCGCGCGACATCGCCGCCCAGGGCATCTTCCCGGCCGTCGACCCGCTGGATTCCACCTCGCGGATCCTCGATCCGCTGGTGATCGGCGAGGAGCACTACACGGTCGCGCGGCGCGTGCAGGAGGTGCTTCAGCAGTACAAGGCGCTGAAGGACATCATCGCCATCCTGGGCATGGACGAGCTCTCGGAGGACGACAAGCTGGTGGTGGCCCGGGCCCGCAAGATCACCCGCTTCCTGTCGCAGCCCTTCCACGTCGCCGAAGCCTTCACCAACACGCCGGGCAAGTTCGTGGAGCTGAAGGACACCATCCGCTCGTTCAAGGCGGTGGTGGACGGCGAGGTCGACCATCTGCCCGAGCCCGCCTTCTACATGGTGGGCGCCATCGAGGAGGCGATCGAGAAGGCCGAGCAGCTGGCGTCGGAAGCGTGACGCGGACAGCCTTCCTCGGCGTCTTCCTCTGCCTGGCGGTCCCGGCGGCGGCGCAGGCCGGGCCTGGATTCGCCAGCTCCGCGGAGGCCTTCAAGGCCGGCGTCGGGGCCTGCCAGCGCAGCTTCGAGGGCCTGAAGACGCAAAAGCCGTTCGGCTCCGAGCTTCCCGCCACCGCCGGCTTCGCCGAAACCGCCGAGCCCGCCGATGCGGCCGGCCTGGAGAGCGTCGACGCCGACATCGATCATCGCGTGATCGCCAAGGCCGCCCTGCCGCCCGGCGATGCGGCGGTCTATGTGGTCGCCGGGGCCTGGCGTGGGAACCTGCCGGCCTGCCGTGTGGTCGCCGTGCGCGCCCCAGGCGCCGCGGCGCTCGCCAAGGCGATGTTCGAGGACAAGGCTTCCGGCTGGACGGTCAAGGAGCCGCAGGCGCGGGACGCCGAGCTCGGCATGCTCTCGACCACCTACGGCCGCCCGTTCCTGGACGAGATCGGCGTCGGCGCCACCCTCTCCTATGCGGACGGCGCGCCGAAGGGCTCGATCACGGCGCTGTCGTCCTTCACCCTCGCCAGGGATCGCTGACATGGCCGACAAGCTCAACTTCTCGCTGGTCTCGCCGGAGCGCGAGCTGTTCGCCGGCCCGGTCGATCAGGTGGACGCGCCGGGATCGGAAGGCGACTTCGGGGTGCTCTACGGCCACGCGCCGTTCATGACCGCGCTCAAGGAGGGCCAGGTGCGGGTGCATGACGGCGGCAAGATCCGGGTCTTCGACGTGCGCGGCGGCTTCGCCGACGTGACGCCCGAGGGGCTGACGGTCCTGGCCGAGCACGCGGTCGAGGCCACCTGAGGAAGCCGCGGCCGGCCCGTCGCCGTTCGGCCGGCCTCGCGCGTTGGAGTTCCGGTGACGGCGAGCTTGGCCGTTTGCCGCATTACAGTCGTAGTCGGGCCTTGCGTCCGACGTTCGGCTTAAGTTTAGTGCCGGGCCGAGAAGTCAGGGGTCACAAGTCATGCGCAGCGCGTTCATCAGCCTGATCCTCGCCGCGGGTCTGGCCGCACCGGCCTTGGCCCAGGCGCCTGCCGCCACGGCGCCGAGCGCCCCGCCGCCCGCGCCGCCGACGACCGCGCCGCCGTCCCAGACGCCGCCCGCCGCGCCCGTCGCCGCGCCCGCCACCCCCCCGCCGCCTGTGGCCGAGGCGGCGCCGACCTTGCCCACCACCGGCGACGAGGCGACGATCCTGCGCGTGCTCGACAACATCTGCGTTCCGCTGGTGCGCGGCGGCAACCTCGACCAGCTCGCCCAGGCGCAGGGCATGCGCAAGAACCGTCGCGACGGAACCTGGTCCATGCCGCTCGGATCGGGCCGCGACTACACCATCGCCGTCCAGCCGCAGGGCGTGAACAAGGACGTCTGCCAGGCCGAGGTGCACTTCGCCATCGGCCAGGACGCGCCGATCTTCAAGGCGATCAACGTCTGGGCCTTCCTGCACAAGCCGGAGCTGCAGCCCACCGCCAACTATGTCGCCGTCGACGCCGACGGCATCAAGCGCGTGCGCCGCTCGTGGGAGAACCAGGCCTCCAACGGCTCGACCGCGGTGAACTTCACGACCTGGCGCAAGCCGAACGACGCGCCTTTGAACCGCAACTACGACACCGGCATGCTGTTCTATCAGGAACGCCACTTCTGATGGCGCCGCGCGCCGTCAGGCGAAGTGGGCGCGGGTTCGCCGTCCGGACGGCGCGCAATGTGAAAGCGGGAACGTCATTCGGGCGCAAAAGCGGAGGCCACCTTTGCCGATGACGTTCACGGACGCCGCGGGGCTCGCGGGCGTTCTCCTGATCCTGATCGCCTATGGCCTGGCGACCACCGGTCGGCTCGACCCCAGGCGCGCCGCCTCGCTGGCCGCCAACTTCGTCGGCGCGAGCCTGATCCTGGTTTCGCTGACCCGCGCCTTCAACCTCTCGGCGGCCGCCATGGAGGCCGCCTGGGCGCTGGTCGCGCTCGGCGGGCTGGTCCGGATCGGACTCCGGCGGCTGCGCCGCTGATCGCGCCGACGAAGCGGCTTCGCCACAGGCCAAGGCTGTGCTGAAATCCCACCCACATGACCAGGGGAGGGATTCGATGAAACGGCTGATGATCGCGGCGGGCGCGGCTGTGGCGCTGGGCGCGCCGGGGCTGGCGCACGCCGAGACGAGCTGCGCCGATCTGGCCAAGACCCGCCTGCCGCACGCCGAGATCACCGCGGCCACGGTGGAGAAGGCCGGGCCGGCCGACGCCTGCCGCATCGCCGTGACCAGCCGCCCGACCAAGGACTCCGACATCCGCATCGAGGTCTGGATCCCGCTGGGCGAGGCCTGGAACGGCAAGTTCGTGCAGCTCGGCAACGGCGGCTTCGCGGGCCAGGTCCCGTCCGGCCAGCTGCGCGTCATGGCGGGTCGCGGCTACGCGGCCGCGGCCACCGACGACGGGCACCAGACCCGGGCCGGCACCGACGCCTCCTGGGCGCTCGGCCATCCCGAGAAGATCGTCGACTTCGGCTGGCGCGCGCTGAAGGAGACGACGGAAATCGGCAAGGCGCTGGTCGCCGAGCAGAAGGGGCTGAAGCCGAAGCGCGCCTACTTCTACGGCTGCTCCGACGGCGGGCGTGAGGCGCTGATGGAGGCCCAGCGCTTCCCGGGCGACTTCGACGGCATCGTGGCCGGCGCCCCGGCGAACTACATGAGCCAGCTGTTCGGCATCTCGGCCGCGCAGCAGCAGGCCCTGGCTGCGCCCGGCGGCTATCTCGGGGTCGAGCAGCGCGCGCTCCTGCAGAAGGCGGCGCTCGCGCAATGCGCCGACGGCGGCCCCTTCATCCGCGATCCGATGAGCTGCCACTTCGATCCCGGCAAGCTGCAGTGCAAGGCCGGCCAGGCGGCGGGCTGCCTCACCGCCGTCCAGGTGCATTCGGCGCGGGTGATGTACGAGGGCCGGCGCGATCCCCGCACCGGCAAGATCGCCTTCCCGGGGTTCTCGCCCGGCGCGGAGGGCGCGCCCAACAGCTGGTCGGCCTGGATCACCGGCCAGTCCGAGGCCGACCACAGCCGCGCCATGGGCCTGAACTTCTCGTCCAACGCCTTCAAGTACTTCGCCTTCGGCGACCCCAGCTTCGACTTCCTGAAGATGGACCTGGGCGCCCAGTTCGATCGGGCGCACGCCAGGATGGCGATGATCGACAGCGAGAGCCCGAACCTCGCGGCCTTCAAGGCCCAAGGCGGCAAGCTGATCCAGTACCACGGCTGGAACGACCCCGCGATTCCGGCGCGCTCCTCGATCCGCTACTACGAGGACGTCCGCAGGACGATGGGCGACACCTCGGCCTTCTACCGGCTCTATCTCGTCCCCGGCATGCTCCACTGCGGCGGCGGCGCGGCTCCCACCCAGGTCGACTGGCTGGGCGAGCTCGACGGCTGGGTGACGCAGAACAAGGCGCCCGGCCCGGTGACGGCCAAGGGGGCGGGCGGCGCGAGCCAGCTCCTCTGCCCCTATCCGGCGGTGGCCCGCAAGGCCGGCGAGGGCTGGGCGTGTCCGACGCGGAAAGCCGCGGCCAAGACGCGCGCGTGAGCCTCGCCCGCCCGCCGAGCGGCGGGACCGAATGGGCGCTCTGACCGTCGTCTATGTGCTGGCGGCGGTGCTGGTGACCGCCGGGATCTCAGGCACGCTCGGCATGGCCGGCGGGCTGATCCTGATGGGGGCGCTCGCCTTCGTCATGCCGGCCGCCGCGGCGCTCGCCCTGCACGGGCTCGTCCAGCTCGGCTCCAACGGCTGGCGGGCGCTGATCCACCGCCGCCACATCCGCTGGCCGGTCGTCGGCGTCTATGCGGTGGGCGCCTTGCTCGCCATGGGCCTCTTCAGCCTGGTCGCCTTCACGCCCTCCAAGCTCGCGATCTACCTGGCGCTGGGCCTGCTCCCGGTCCTGGTGTGGCTGCCGGAGCGGTGGCTGAACCTCGACGCGTCCCGGCCACCCCAGGCCTTTGCGGCCGGCGTCGCCTCGACGGCGCTCAGCCTGACCGCCGGGGTCTCCGGGCCGTTCAACGACCTGTTCTTCGTGCGCACCCCCATGACCCGGCACGAGGTGGTCTCGACGAAAGCCTGCGTGCAGGTCTTCGGTCACTTGGCGAAGGTGGTGTTCTATGGCGCCGCCCTGGTGAAGCTCTCCGGGCCCGGCGCGCCGCCGCTGTGGCTGGCCGTGGCCGCCCTGCCGCTCTCGATGCTCGGGGCCATGCTGGGCGCGCTCGTGCTGGAGAAGATGAGCGATGCGGGTTTCCGGACGCTGAGGCGCTGGCTGGTGACCGCCGTGGGGCTCGTCTACCTGGCCCAGGCCGTGAGCCTCATGCTGCCGCGTTCGCCTTGACGGCCGCCGCCTTCGCCTCGCGCCGGAAGGCTTCGACGAGCGTCGAGCGGTCGCGCCGGCGGGTGGCGAGCAGCAACGGCGCGACCAGCCCCTTGGCGCCCTTCAGGCGGACGAACTCCACGCCCTCGACGTTCACCCGCTGCATGGAGGCGGGCGTCAGCGTCACGCCCAGGCCGGAGGCCACCAGGCTCAAGGTGGAGGAGAGCCGCGGCGCCTCCTGGCCCACGGCGGGCGAGAACCCGGCCGCCAGGCACGCGGCCATGATCGCGTCGTAGAGCCCGGGGCCCGTGGGCCGCCGATAGAACACGAAGGTCTCCTCGGCGAGTTCTGCGAGCGTCAGCTTGGCTTGCCGCGCCAGGCGGTGTCCGGCCGGCAGGGCGGCGACCATCTTCTCTTCCAGCAAGGGCTCGATCGCGAGGCCGGCGACATCGGTGGAGGTCGAGCGGATGAAGGCGGCGTCCAGCCGCTCGTCCCTGAGCGCCTTGACCAGCTCGGGCGTGCCGTCCTCGGCGAGCTCCAGCAGGACGCCGGGGCGCGCCTTGCGGAAGGCGCGGATCTGCTGGGTCACGAAGGGATGGAAGGCCGCCGAGGAGGTGTAGCCGATGGCGAGGCGCCCCTGCTCGCCGCGGGCGGCGCGGCCTGCGATCTCCTTCAGCCGCTCGGCCCGGGCGATCACGTCACGGGCGGCCTCGACCACCACGCGGCCCGCTTCGGTCGGCCGCACGCCGCGCGGCAGCCGCTCGAACAGCGTGACGCCGAGCTCCTCCTCCAGCAGCCGGATCTGGCGCGTGAGCGGCGGCTGGGCGATGCCGAGCCGCTCGGCCGCCCGGGTGATGTGGCCTTCGTCGGCGACCGCCACGAGGTATCGAAGACGGCGCAGCTCGATCAACGGCATACCTGCAAGGTATTCAAATCGACGCGGCTATATATTGGACGCGTCAGGCCAATCGGTCCATCCCTTGCGCCTCGACCTGGGAGCTCCGCCATGGACGCGTCCGACCACATCGATGGCCACGCCCGCGACGGCCTGATCCGGCAGCTCGCGGAATGGGCGGCCGAGCGGCCGCGCACCTACGCCGAGGCGATGGAGACCTGGGGCTCCCAGTGTCCGGCGCTGGCGATCTGGGAGGACGCGCTCGCCGAGCGGCTGATCGCGGTGCGCCCGGTCGCAGGCGCGGGCCGAGACGGCGGCGAGGTCCGCCTGACGCCTTCGGGACGGGCGCTCATCGACCGGGCCGAATGAGCCTCGCCGCCGCCGGCTTCCTTGTCGCCGCGGCCTTCGTCACGGCGGCGATCTCCGGGGTGTTCGGCATGGCCGGGGGGCTGATGCTGAAGGGCGCGATCGCGCTCGTGCTGCCGGTCTCGGCGACCTTCGTCACCCATGGCCTCCTGCAGCTCTCGGCGAACGGCTGGCGCGCGGCGCTGCACCGGCGCCATCTCGCCTGGCGGATCGTCGGCATCCACGCGCTGGGCTCGGGGGTGGCGGCGGCGCTGATGGCGCTGGTCGTCTACGAGCCCACCAAGGCCACGCTCTACCTGCTGATGGGCGTGGTGCCCGCGCTGCTGTGGATTCCGCGCAGCTGGCTGGAGCTGGACGCCTCCAGGCCGCTGCACGGCTTCGTCTGCGGGCTCTCGGTGACCGGCCTGAACCTGACCGCCGGCGTGGCGGGGCCGTTGCTGGACATCTTCTTCGTGCGCACGGCGCTCACCCGCCACCAGATTGTCGCCACCAAGGCCGCGACCCAGGTGTTCGCGCACCTCGCCAAGGTCGTGGTCTATGGCGCGCCGCTGATCGCCCTGCATGGCCGGGGCCTGCCGCCCTGGTGGGTGTTCGCGCTCGCCATCCCGCTCTCCTTCGCGGGCACCGCCGTGGGCGGGCTGGTCCTGGAGCGGATGGACGACGCCAATTTCAAGCGCCTCTCGCGCCTGATCGTGAGCGTCACGGGACTGGTCTACCTCGCCTGGGCCGCACGGCTGTACCTGAGCCGGTAGCGGCAAAAAAACAGCCGGGTCTTGGAAGACCCGGCTGAAGTTCATTAGGGAGGAAACGCCCAGGAAGGGCACGGCCACAGATATGCGCAGGCCGGCGCGGTGCAAGGGCTACGCCGTAAAATATTGTAACCGCCGGTTTCGGCGGCCCGGGCGCAGGCCGGGGTCGGGCGTCCTCGCCCTAAGCCGGGACGCGCTGCGGCGGGGCGGCCTGGCCGAGGCGGTGGACGTTCTCCGGCTCCTTGAAGAACACCTTGTCGGCGTTCTCGGCCACCTCCTGGGCGGTGTAGGGGCGTCCGGGCATGAAGCCCTCGGTCTCCAGCATCTTGATCTCGCGCACGCCGCGCGAGGAGACGCCGAGGATCTTGCCGGACTGCTCGGCCGCCAGGTCGCTCACCATGTAGAGCACGCCGGGCGCGACGTTCTCGGGCAGCGACAGCGGATCGGGCTCGCGGTCCTTGCGGCCGGGCAGGTCGGCGGTCATGCGGGTGTAGGCGCCAGGCGCCAGGCCCATCACCCGGATGTTGTACTTCCGACCCTCGATCGACATCACCCGGACCATGCCGTAAATGCCGGCCTTGGCCGCGCCGTAGTTGGTCTGGCCGAAATTGCCGTAGAGGCCCGAGGTGGACGAGGTCAGCACCATCGAGCCGCCGCCGTGCTCCTTCATGTACTTCCAGACCGGCAGGGCCACGCAGTAGGTGCCCTTCAGGTGCACCTTGATCACCGCGTCCCAGTCGGCCTCGGAGGTGTTGGCGAAGGTCTTGTCGCGCAGGATGCCGGCGTTGCAGACCAGGACGTCGACCTTGCCGAAGTTGTCGAGCGCGGTCTGCAGGATGTTCTCGCCGCCCTGGATGGTCGAGACGTCGTCGCCGTTGGCGACCGCCCGGCCGCCCGCCGCCTTGATCGCGTCGACCACCTTCTGGGCCGCGGAGCGATCCGCGCCGGTGCCGTCGCGTGCGCCGCCCAGGTCGTTGACCACGACCGCTGCGCCCTCCTTGGCGAACAGCTTGGCGTAGGCCTCGCCCAATCCGCCGCCCGCGCCCGTGATGATGGCGACCTTTCCGTCGAGCAGTCCCATGGCGTCCTCCGAAATCTGTTTTGGCTGAATGGCCGAACCTTCGCGCCGCCGGGTGGCCCAGGCAAGAGCCTGCGAGCGCAGCTGCCTACAGGAGCTCGACCAGATCTCGGAGTCCGGCGGCCTCGGCCCGCGTGCACAGCCGCCGATCCGCGGTGAGCACGCTGCAGTCGCGTTCGCGCGCGAGCGCAAGATAGGCCGCGTCGTAGGCGGAGAAGCCGTGCGTGGCGGCAAGTCGGAATGCACTCCGCGCAAGCGCCTCGCTCGCAACGGTCTCCACCACCAGCGAGCGCAAGGCGGACATCACGGCCTCGCCGGCCGAGCGCTCAATCAAGCCCCGGCGCACAGCCGTCACGGCGACACTGGCGACCTCCAGATAGATCAGGTCGGGCGCGATCCAGTGCGGGTGCGCGGCCACGGTGCGACGGGCCGCCTCCGATCCGGTCTCGTCGATCAGGCACTTCACCACGACGGAGGCGTCGAGGACCCTAATGCCCGTCACGGTCAGCCCGGATGATCGCCGTGCTGTCGAACCCGGGGGGGACGCTGGCGACGGGCAAGCTCTCGAATAGGCGACGCCGGCGTTCGAGAGCGCAAGCATCGAGGATCGCGGCGATCGCCTGAGTGCGGTCGACGTTCAGCTGCTCGGCGGCGTCGTCGATCATCCTAACGGCGGTTCTGGACAGCGCACCCTCGGTGAGCACGATGGTCTCGTCCTGCCGCCTCCACGCCGCCCCGGTCTCGGCTACGCCATCCTGGGGGAAGAGATCGCGCACGAAGGTCACCTTCTCGGAAGCCAGGTCCACGCGCGCCGTTCTCCAGCCCGCGCGTCGCCAAGCCGCGGCGTTCACATGCGAGCCGACATTGTTCGACCACCACGGGCGATGCGTCCGCGCCGAATCCGGCAATTCGAATCCCAGGACCGTCTCGATCTCCTTGAAGGTCATGGGCAACTCCCGAACAGCCTGCTGGGCGAGGTAGCGCTGCAAGGGTTCGTACTTCGACATGTCGCTGACCATAAGTTCCTATTCGATACATGTGAACTTAATGGAACTTGTTCCAATATGCAAATTGCGGTTTCACCGCCGCGAGCGGAAGAAGCTTCGAAGCAGTTCGGCGCTTTCCGCCGCCAGCACGCCGCCCGTCACCTCCGGCTTCCAATGGCAGGTCGGCTGGTCGAAGAAGCGCGGGCCGTGGATCACCGCGCCTCCCTTTTCGTCCTCGGCGCCGAACACCAGGCGGCCGATGCGGGCGTGGCTGATGGCGCCTGCGCACATGGCGCAGGGCTCGAGCGTGACCGCGAGCGCCAGGCCGGTGAGGCGGTAGTTGCCGAGCCTCTTCGCGGCCTCGCGGATCGCGACGATCTCGGCATGCGCCGTGGGATCGTGCGCCCCGATCGGGCCGTTGGCCCCCACCGCGATCACCTCGCCCGTGGCGGGATCGAAGATCACCGCGCCGACCGGGGTCTCGCCGGCCTCGCCGGCGGCTTGCGCGGCTTCCAGCGCGATGCGCATTGTCCGGATGTCATGGTCCACGATCCGCACCGAAACGGGCCGGCCGCGCCCGGTCAAGTCGCTGCGTCCGCGGCGGGGGGCGAGCGGGTCGCCAAGGCGCTGGCGCGGGCCGGCGTGGCGTCGCGGCGGGAGGTGGAGCGGCTGATCGCCGCCGGCCGCGTGGCCCTGAACGGGCAGCTGCTGACCACGCCGGCGGTGAAGGTCGACGCGGGCGACGTGCTGACGGTGGACGGCCGGGTCGTGAACGAGCCCGAGCCGGCGCGCCTGTTCCGCTACCACAAGCCGCCGGGGCTGGTGACCACCCACAAGGATCCGCAGGGCCGCCCGACGGTGTTCGAGACCCTGCCCAAGGACCTGCCCCGGCTGATCTCGGTGGGCCGCCTGGACCTCAATTCCGAGGGCCTGCTGCTGCTCACCAACGACGGCGGCCTGGCGCGGGCGCTGGAGCTGCCCGCGACGGGGCTGGTGCGTCGCTACCGGGCCCGGGCGCGCGGCCGGATCAGCCAGGCGCGGCTCGATCGACTGAAGGACGGGATCACCGTCGAGGGCGTCCATTACGGGCCGATCGAGGCCAGCCTCGACAAGGCCAGGGAGGGCCCCCAGGGCGCCAACCTCTGGATCACGCTGACCCTGGCGGAAGGCAAGAACCGCGAGGTGCGCCGCGTGCTGGAGGCCCTGGGGCTGAGGGTCAACCGGCTGATCCGCCTCGCCTATGGCCCGTTCGCGTTGGGCGCGCTGGCGGCCGGCGACATCGAGGAGGTCGGGCCCCGCGTGATCCGCGAGCAGCTCGCGGAGTTCATCGCGCCGCAGAATCTGCCGAAGGGGGAGCGGGCGCAGTGGCGTCAAAAGCCCCTTCTCCCTTCGCGGGAGAAGGCGCCGGCGGAGCCGACGGATGAGGGGTCGCGCAGACAACCGGCGAAACAGTCCATCGACCGAAGTCGCAGGCGCGAAGCGGAAAGGCCGGTGAAATCCCTCATCCGGCCCGCTTCGCAGGCCACCTTCTCCCGCAAGGGGAGACGGGATGAAGAGGCCGAGACCAAACCGAAGAAGGCCTATAAGGCCGGCTGGGCGAAGCCGAAGCCTAAGCGTTCTGGATCTCGGCCGGGGGGCGGGCCGAGCGCAGGCCCTCGCGGGCCGAGGCCGTCCGCATCACCTCCGCGAAGCTCCGGCGCTCGTCCGCCAGGCCCTCGTCCAGGGGGCGGGAGAGGGCGGCGCGGATGAGCCGTTTGGCGAAGGCGATGCCCTCGGCGCCGCGCCCGTCCCACTCGGCGGCCATCTCCAGGGCGCGGCCCAGCGGATCGTCGGCGAGCTCGTGCACCAGGCCGATGCGGAGCGCCTCCTCGGCCTCGACGACCAGCCCGCGCAGGATGATCTCCAGCGTCTTGGCCTCGCCGATCACGCGCGGCAGCCGCTGCGTGCCGCCGCCGCCCGGGAAGATGCCGACCCGGGTCTCCGGCAGGCCGATCTGCACGCCCTGGCGGCTCGCGATCCGCAGGTCGCAGGCGAGGCTCATCTCGAAGCCGCCGCCCATGCACAGCCCGTTGATCGCCGCGACCACCGGCTTCGGCGCCTCGGCCAGCAGGTCGCAGAGCGCCAGGAAGCCGCGTTCGGGCTTCGCGCCGCCCGGCGGGGGTGGCGGGGGGGCATCCTTCGCCGCATCGCTGGCGGTGGAGAGCTCGCCCACGTCGTAGTGGCGCACGAAGATGCCCGGCACGCCGCCGGTCAGGATGATCGAGCGCACCGCCGGGTCGGCCGCGAGCGGGCGCACCTTGTCCAGCATCTCCTGGGCCCCGGCGGCGGTCATGGTGCCGATCGGCGGATTGGCGTAGGTCACCACCGCGGCCCCGCCGCGGCGATCGACGGTCACGAAGCTCATGGCTCACCTCCCTGCTCGGGCGGAGCTTGGGCCGCGGCCAGCGGGCGGGCAAGCCTCAGGGGGAGGAGTTTGCGGATCACGTCGGGCGAGTTCCGGGGCAAGGCGATCAGGGCGCCGCCCGGCGCGGCCACCCGGCCCACCTCCGACCGGGCGCGGCAGGCGATCTTCAACATCCTCGAGCACGCGCCGTGGTCGCGGGGCGTCAGGGAGGCGCGCGTCATCGACCTGTTCGCCGGCTCCGGCGCGCTAGGTCTGGAGGCGCTGTCCCGCGGCGCGGCCTTCTGCCTGTTCGTGGAGACCGGCGAGGCGGCCCGCGGCGCGATCCGCGAGAACATCGAGGCCATGGGCCTGTTCGGCCGCACCCGCGTGCATCGGCGCGATGCGACCGGGCTCGGCCTCCGCCCGGGCGCCGACGGCCCGGCCTTCCACCTCGCCTTCCTCGATCCGCCCTACGACAGCGGCCTGGGCGAGGTGGCGCTCGCCCGCCTGGCCGACGGCGGTTGGCTCGCCCCGGGCGCGATGGTGGTCTTCGAGCGAGGCGCGGACGAGAAGGCCTTCAACATCGACGGATATGAGGAGCTGGACGCGCGCAGCTATGGCGCGGCGCGCGTCCACTTCCTGCGCTACGGCGGCTGAGGCCTCACCACGCCTTGCCGCCCACCCGGTTGTCGAGCTGGCCCCTCAGGTTGGCGAGACCGTCGCGGTTGATGCGGTAGGGGCCGCCGCCGTGGCTGGCGATCAGGCGCTTGCGCTTGAGGGAGCGGAACACCTCGACCGTGCAGTCGGAGAGCGTCCAGCCGTCGCGGGAGAGGCACTGGACGGCCGTGATGTCGCCCTTGTGGTCGCGTTCGAGAACGATGCGCCCGCCCTGGGCGAGCGCGTGCAGCGTGCGCTGCTGCGGCTTGGGAAGGTTCAAGGAGATGTCCGGATCGGGGCGTGAGCACGGGCGCGCCCGCGCGGGCGGGCGTGCTGGGGCGAAGGGCCTGATCGGAGCCGTTGGCGTAGGAGGCGGCCGGCGCGGCTCTGTTAGGCCCGGGCCTCGCGAACAATCTCAGACATGAAGCGCTCGAGTTCGGATGGGGCGGGACAATCGCGAAATTCGGGGCTGGCGTCTACCTCCCCCGCGAAGCGGCGGGAGGGGGACCGCACGCCGAGGATCGCGCAAGCGAACCGAAGAGCGGGTGGTGGAGGGGGCGAACCACAGGCAATGCGCGCCGCTCGCCGCCTCCACCATCCGGTGTTCGCTACGCTCCCCGTATGGTCCCCCTCCCGCCGATGCTGCCGCATCGGGGGAGGTATTGACCCTCACGCCACGTGAGAGACGATCACTGCGTCCATCGGCAAGGGATCGATCGGGTGCGCGGTTATACGGTCAAGCAGGTGGCGAAGCTGTCGGGCGTCTCCGTCCGCACGCTGCACCACTACCACGAGGTGGGGCTCCTAAAGCCGGCCTCGGTCGGCGCGAACGGCTACCGCTACTATGGGCAGGACGAGCTCCTGCGCCTGCAGCAAATCCTCTTTCATCGCGAGCTCGGCTTCGCGCTGGAGGAGATCGGCAAGGTGCTGGACTCCCCCGGCTTCGACCGCGCGGCGGCGCTTCGGGCCCACAAGGCCAATCTCGCCGCCGAGACGAAGCGCTACCGCCGTCTGATGCGGACCATCGACGACACGCTCGCCGCCCTCGAAGGAGAGACCAAGATGGACGGCAAGGCATACTACAAGGGATTCGATCCGGACCGGGCGGCCGCGCGCGAGGCCTGGATCGTCGAGCATTATGGCGAGGGCGCCCGCCGGGGGATTGAACTCCGAAACCAGGCGATGAGCCGCTGGACGCAGGCCGACTACGACGGCTCCCAGGCCGAGATCGGCCAGATCACCAGGGATCTGGTGAAAGCGCTGCAGGAGGGCGCGCCGGCGCATTCCGAGCACGTGCAGGCCATCGCTCGGCGACTGCACACCTGGGCCTCCCGCTCGTGGGTGCAGCCGATCAGCCGCACCGGTTTCCTCGGCATGGCCCGGTTCTATTCGGAGGTGCCGCACTATCGCGAGATGTTCGAGGGCTGGGCCGCGGGCCTCACCGACTACATGACCGAGGCCATGCGCGCCTTCGCCGGGAAGGAGCTCGCCTAAGCCGCCGCGGCAGGCGCGAGCTCCAGGCCGAAGGTCTCGCGCAGGCCCTGGGCGCCGGCGGGCGTCAGGACCGCGGCGCGGCCCTCGGCGCCGCGGGCGATCCAGCCGAGCTCGAAGAGGCGGTCGAGCAGGCGCGCGGCGACGGCGCCGGCGAGGTGGCGCCTGCGCTCCGTCCAGTCGATGCAGGGACGGAGGGGCGCGCGGCGGACCTTGTCCAGCCCTGAGAGGTCGACGCCGAGACCCGAGAGCCGCGCCTCGCCTTGCGACGTCAGCCGGTAGCGCTCGGGCCCGTCGGCCTCGAACAGGCCCTGTCGCTCGCAGGCGTCGGCGAGCGCCACGCCCAGCCGGCCGGCCAGGTGGTCGTAGCAGGTCCGGGCCTCGCGCAACCGCCGCGCCTTGGGCGAGAGAGGCGGCTCGAGCGGGTGGGCGAGCGGCGTGAGATGGGTCAACGCCTCCAGGGCCTCGGCGACTTGCGGGCCGGCGAGGCGATAGTAGCGGTGGCGCCCCTGGGCCGTGACCGCGAGCAGGCCGCCGTCGGTTAGCTTGCCCAGATGGTTGCTGGCCGCCTGCGGCGTGACCCCCGCGGCGCAGGCGAGGGCGGCGGCCGGCAGGGCGCGACCATCCATCAACGCCTGCAGCATGGCCGCGCGCACGGGATCGCCGATCAGGGCGGCGGGGCTGGCGATGTTGGCGTCCATCGGGGGAGGATAGCGCCTGGCTCGCACCAATGCTTCAGCGATCGGTGAAGCGAACCTGAGACCATCCCCTGCAGGGGAAATGTCGGCGACGCGGGGAAGATGCGCGCCCGCTACCGCCGCCCGAACAGGCGCTCGATGTCGGCGAGCTTGAGCTCGACGTAGGTCGGCCGGCCGTGGTTGCACTGGCCGGAGTGGGGCGTGGCCTCCATCTGGCGCAGCAGGGCGTTCATCTCGGCCGCGGTGAGCCTGCGGCCGGCGCGCACCGAGCCGTGGCAGGCCATCGTCGAGCAGACCGCCTCCAGCCGCTCCTTCAGCGCCAGCGCCGCCCCGTTCTCGGCGAGGTCGTCGGCGATGTCGCGCACCAGCCCTTGCGCATCCGTCTCGCCGAGCAGGGCCGGCACCTCGCGGACCAGGATCGCGCCCGGGCCGAACGCCTCGACGGCCAAGCCGAGCGCCGCCAGCTCCTCGGCGCGCGCGGCCACGCGCTCGGCCTCGGCGGGGTCGAGCTCTACCACCTCGGGCAGGAGCAGCGCCTGGCGGGCGACGCCGCCGCCCGCCATCTCCGCCTTCATCCGCTCATAGACCAGCCGTTCGTGGGCGGCGTGCTGGTCGACGATGACGACGCCGTCGCGGGTCTGGGCGACGATGTAGGTCTCGTGCACCTGGGCGCGCGCGGCGCCGAGCGGGAAGTCGACGGGATCGACCACCGGCGCGGGGCCGGCCTCCTCCGCCAGTCCCGGCGCCCAGTCGGGCTCGGCGCGGGCCGAGACCTCGGCCAGGCCCGGCAAGCTCGCGGCGAGCGCGGCGGCGGCCGGTCGCCAGCCCCCGGCGCTCCAGGCCGAGAACCCCTGCGCGCGCGGCGGCGGCGGCCAACCGCCCGGCCGGAAGCCGCCCAGCGCGGCGGTGGCCACGGTGGTCGAGGCGCGGTGGCCGGCGGCCGCCAGCGCATGGCGAAGCGCGCCGATGATCAGCCCGCGCACGAGGCCCGGATCGCGGAACCGCACCTCCGCCTTGGCCGGATGGACGTTGACGTCGACCAGCGCCGGATCCAGCTCGAGGAACAGCGCCGCCAGCGGATGCCGGTCGCGCGCCAGGAAGTCGGCGTAGGCCGCCCGAAGCGCCCCATGCAGCAGCCGGTCGCGCACCGGCCGGCCATTGACGAACAGGTACTGATGCGCGGCGTTGCCGCGGTTGAAGGTCGGCAGACCCGCGAAGCCGGTCAGCCGCACGCCCTCGCGGTCCTGGTCCAGCTCCAGCGCGTTGTCGGCGAACTCGCGCCCCATGACGGCCGACAGGCGGGCCAGGCGCCCAGCGGGCCCGGTCGTCTCGGCCGACAGCCGCAGCGTGCGTCGCCCGTCGAGGTCCAGGCCGAAGGCGACCGCCTCGTGCGCCATGGCCTGGCGCTTCACCTCCTCGGCGATGGCCAGCGCCTCGGCGCGCTCCGACTTCATGAACTTCAGCCGCGCCGGCGTGGCGTAGAACAGGTCGCGCACCTCGACGCGCGCGCCGTGCGGCCCGGGGAAGGCGGACGGCTGGACGGGCCCGACCGCTCCGCCCTCGACGTAGATCGCGTTGGCCTCGGCCTGCCCCCTGGCCCGCGAGGCGATGGTGAGCCGGGCGACCGAGCCGATCGAGGGCAGGGCCTCGCCGCGGAAGCCGAGCGTGGAGATGCGCAGCAGGTCATAGCCGCCGTCATCTGCGGGGCTGAGCTTGGAGGTGGCGTGCCGCTCGATCGCGAGCGGCAGCTCGTCGGGCGGGAGTCCGAAGCCGTCGTCGGCGACCAGGATGCGCGTCAGCCCGCCGCCGTCCGCCTGCACCTCGATCGAGGAAGCGCCGGCGTCGAGGGCGTTTTCGACCAGTTCCTTGACCGCGCTGGCGGGGCGCTCCACCACCTCGCCGGCGGCGATGCGGTTGACGAGCTCGGGCGGCAGGCGGCGGATCGGCATGAAATGGCCTGGTCACCTCTGGTGCGCAGCCGGCCGCAAAAGCGCTACACACTTTTGCTGGCTGTCGCATTGACCCTGCCACTATAGGCCGATTCCGGAGCCTCCGATCAGCGTGCGACATCGCCTCGCCAGCCTTCTCCTCGCGCTTGTCCTGGCCGCGCCCGCAGCGGCCCAGGCGCCCACGCCCGGCTCCGTCCCGATCACGCCGGCCCGGCCCGATCCGCGCGATCCCGACGCGGTCATCCTCGAGGAGCTGGTGGTCACCGCCCGTGACCGCGGTCCGGCCTGGTGGACCGTCTCGAACGGAACCTCGACCGTCTGGGTGCTGGGCGTGCCCACGCTTGCGCCCAAGCACATGCAGTGGGACCGCGCGGCGTTCGAGCGGCGGCTGGCCGGCGCCTCGGCGGTGATCCTTCCCTACCAGGACGTCCGGGTGCGGTTTGCAACCTCGCTGGGCGCGGCCTGGAATTACCTGCGCCTGCGCTCGTCGATGCCCTTCGAGGCGACGCTCGATCCCGCAGCCCGCGCCCGCTTCGCCGCCGCGCGCGCGCGGCTCGGTCAGCCCGCCAGGCGCTACGGAACCCGCAATCCGCTGGCCGCCGGCCTGTTGCTGCTCACCGACTACCGCGACCGCAACGGGCTCACCAACACCGATCCCATCAAGCTGATCAAGATCCTCACCCGCCAGGCGCGCGTGCCGATCCGGCAGGAGAGCTACGACATCGCCCCGCAACTGGGGGCGATCATCCGCACGCCGGCCGCCGACGGACGGGCCTGCCTCGACGAGGTCATCGCCCAGGTGGAGGCGGGCCCGGGAGTGACGCTGCAGGCCGCCAAGGCCTGGGCTGACGGCGATGTGCGCGGCGCGCTGGGCAACGAGCGGACCTACGAGCGCTGCATCGCCCTGGTGCCTGGCGCCGCCGCCTTCGACGAGCGCACCAAGGCCGACGAGGTCGCCGAGATCGAAGCTGCGCTGAAGGCGCCCGGCCATGCCATCGCGGTCGTGCGGCTGCGGCCGCTGCTCAGCCAGGGCGGCGTGCTCGACCGTCTGCGCACCGCCGGCTTCACCGTCAAGACGCCCGGCGAGGATTAGACAGCATCATGCCTTCTCCCCTGCGGGAGAAGGCGTCAGCCGAACGCTGACGGTTGAGGGGTCGAAGACCGCGTGAACATTCGAGCGGCGTTGCCGACGCGAGCAGCGGCGTCGAGAAACCCCTCATCCGGCCCGCTCCGCAGGCCACCTTCTCCCGCAAGGGGAGAAGCGTCGACTCATCCCGCGATCAGAGCCCCGGGAGCTTGATCTTGCGCGGGCCCTCGCGGGCGATGACCACTTGCTTGCCGCCGGTGAGCTTGGCGATCCGCTCGGCCTCCTGGGCGGCGTCGACGGGGGCCGGCGTTTCGGCCGCCTTCTGCGCGGCCGTGGTCTTGTCGCCGCCGCGCCAGAACATGACCCGGTCGGCGAAGCTCTTCTCCTTGTGGGCGATATCGCCGAACTCGTCGTCGACGACGTAGCGGATCAGGGGATCGGCCTTGTCGGCGCCCGCCTTGGCGACGAGCAGCTTCTCGCCTTCCGAGCGCTGCTCGGCCTCCCGCTGGCCCAGGAGCGCGAGTCGGGCGGCGCTCTCCGGCTGCAGTTCCTGCGGCCGCGGCTTGCCGGGCGCCGGCGGTCGCAGCGAATAGTCCGGCGGCACCACCAGGGGCGCCTTGGTGACGACGCGAAACTCGTCGGGAGTCACCTTCGCCATGCCGAGCGCCTGGGCGGTGGACTGGCAGCCGGCCAACCCGAAGGCTGCGAACAGCGCCGAGGCGGCGATCACTTTGCTGACGCTCATGAACTTCCAACCATTCCTAGGCCGCCCCCGGCCGCCGGTTCGTGGATAAACCAAAGCGGCATCGACGCCAACGTCTTCAGGTGGCGTGTTCTCGCCGCAGGCTGTCGAGCAGCAGCGCGATCACGCCCACGGTGATGGCGCTGTCGGCCACATTGAACACCCACGGGAAGAAGCCGATGCGCTGCACGTCGATGAAGTCGACCACCGCCCCGAAGCGGGCGCGATCGATGGCGTTGCCGATCGCTCCTCCGGCGATCAGGCCATAGCCGATCGCCTGCGGCGCCCGGTGCGCGCGCCTCGCCCACCAGACGATCAGCGCCGCGACGATGACCGAGAAGGCCACCAGGCCCCAGCGCGCGAGATCCTGGTCGGCGCGCAGGAAGCCGAACGAGACGCCGGGATTGGCGACCAGGGTCAGGTGCAGGGGCCCGAGCACCGGCCGCGTCTCGCCCGGCTGCAGGGCGAGCCCGGTCAGGATCCAGTACTTCACGGCCTGGTCGACGACGATGACCGCGCAGGCCAGCGCGTAGGCGGCCCAGCCGGACCTTGTCACGCTGCGGCTCATGCGGTGACGCGGGCTTCTGGATTCGCCGCATCGAACGCGTCCACGGCGTCTTCGCAGCGGACGCAAAGGAACCTGGGCGCGGCCACCTCCGGCAGCACCCGCCAGCAGCGGGCGCACTTGCAGCCCGGCGCGAGCTGCGGCTCCACCGCGACGCCCGTCACCTCCGGCAGGCGGACGGCGCCGGCGGGGCCATCGCCCGCGGCCAGGCTGGCCCCGCTGGTGCGGAACACCTCCGCAGGATCCAGCCCGTCGAAGGCCGCCAGCAAGGCCGGCGCGGCGATGCTGACGCGCGGCGCGGCCTCCAGGGAGGCGCGGATGCGCTTCTCGCGCCGCTCGATCTCGAGTGCGCCGTTCACCACCGCGGTCACCTTCTGCACCTTGGCCCAGCGCTCGCCTTCCGCATCGTTGCGCCATCCGGCCGGGGTCTCGGGAAACACCCGCAGGCAGTTGGAGCCGGCGTCCGGGAAGCGCGTGGTCCAGGCCTCCTCCATGGTGAAGGGCAGCAAGGGGCTGAGCCAGACGGTCAGCCGCTCGAACACTGCGTCAATCACCGTGCGCACCGCGCGCCGGCGGAGGCTGTCGGGCCGGTCGCAGTAGAGCGCGTCGCGCCGGACGTCGAAGAACAGCGCCGAGAGCTCGTCCTGGCAGAAGGCCAGCAGCGCGTGGCTGACGTCCTGGAAGGCGTAGGTCTCGTAGGCCCGGCGCACCTGGCCGTCGAGCTCCCACAGGCGATGCAGGATGAACCGCTCCAAGGACGGCATGTGCTCGATCCCCAGCCGCTCGGCCTCGGCGAATCCGCCCAGCGCGCCCAGCAGATAGCGGATCGTGTTGCGCAGCTTGCGGTAGGCGTCGGCGGTGGTCTGCAGGATGGTCTTCCCGATCTTCTGGTCCTCGGTGTAGTCGACCAGCGCCGCCCAGAGCCTGAGGATTTCGGCGCCGCTCTGCTTGATCACCTCCATCGGCTCGACGGCGTTGCCGAGCGACTTCGACATCTTCTCGCCCGCCTCGGTGACGGTGAAGCCGTGGGTCAGGACCGCCTCGTAGGGCGCGCGGCCGCGCGTGCCGGAGCTTTCCAACAGCGAGGACTGGAACCAGCCGCGGTGCTGGTCGGAGCCTTCCAGGTAGAGGTCGGCCGGCCAGCGGGTGTTCGCCCGGCCTTCCAGCACAAAGGTGTGCGTGGCGCCGGAATCGAACCAGACGTCGAGGATGTCCTCGACCTTCTCGTATCGGGCGGGATCGCGATTTCCGAGGAACGCCGAGGGCGCGCGGGTGAACCAGGCGTCGGCGCCCTCCGTCTCGATCGCCTCGACGATCCGCCGGTTGACGTCGGGATCGTTGAGCGGCTGGCCCGTCTCCTTGTCGACGAACATGGCGAGCGGCGAGCCCCAGGCGCGCTGGCGGCTGACCAGCCAGTCGGGACGGCCTCCGACCATGGCGCGGATGCGGTTGCGGCCGGCTTCCGGGAAGAAGGCGGTGGCGTCGATGGATTCCAGCGCCGTCTCGCGCAGGGTGCGGCCCTTGTGGACCGCATCGTCCAGCGGCTCGTCGATGCGGATGAACCACTGCGGGGTGTTGCGGAAGATCACCGGCGCCTTGGAGCGCCAGGAGTGCGGATAGGTGTGCTCGATGCGGCCGCGGGCCAGGAGCTTGCCGGCCTCGACCAGCTTGCCGATCACCGCGTCGTTGGCGGCGCCGAACCGGCCCGCCTTCTTGCCCTCGGTCTCCAGCACCTTCAGGCCCGCGAACAGCGCCACGTGGGGATAATAGGCGCCGTCCGGATCGACCGTGTCGGGGATCTCGCGGTGGCCGTGCGCCAGCCAGACCGCGTAGTCGTCCGCACCGTGGCCGGGGGCGGTGTGGACGAAGCCGGTGCCGGCGTCCTCGGTCACGTGCTCGCCGGCGAGCAGCGGGACGGGGAAGCCGTAGTGGCGGTCGAGGCCGGCGAACGGATGGGCGCAGACCATGCCTTCGCAGTCGATCGCCTCGAGGCGGCGATACTGCGCGACCTTGGCCGCGGCCATGACGTCGGGCGCCAGCCGCTCGGCCAGGATCAGCCGGTCGCCGCGCCTGGCCCAGGGCTCGAAGGCGAGCCCGGCCTCCATCGCCTCGACTTCGTAGACCGCATAGGCGATGTCGGGATTATAGGAAATCGCCCGGTTGGCGGGGAGGGTCCAGGGCGTCGTGGTCCAGATCACCACCGAGGCGTTGCGCGCGGCGCTGGAGCCTTCCACCACCGGGAACTTGACCCAGATCGTCGGCGAGACGTGGTCGTGGTACTCGACCTCGGCGTCGGCCAGGGCCGTGCGCTCCACCGGGCTCCACATCACCGGCTTCGAGCCGCGGTAGAGCTGGCCGGAGGCCACGAACTTGTGGAACTCGGCGACGATCGCGGCCTCGCTCGCGTAGTCCATCGTCGAGTAGCGGTGCTCCCAGTCGCCGATCACGCCGAGCCGCTTGAAGCCTTCCATCTGCACGCCGATCCAGTGCTCGGCGTACGCGCGGCAGCGGGCGCGGAACTCGGCCTTGGAGACCTCGTCCTTGCGGCGGCCCTTGGCGCGCAGCTCCTCCTCGACCTTCCACTCGATCGGCAGCCCGTGGCAGTCCCAGCCGGGCAGGTAGTCGACATCGTAGCCGAGCGCGAAACGCGAGCGGACCACGAAATCCTTCAGCGTCTTCTGCAGCGAATGGCCGATGTGGATCGCGCCGTTGGCGTAGGGCGGTCCGTCGTGCAGCACGAACAGCGGGCGCCCGTCGGCCTGCCGCGCTCGGCGCATGGCGTGGTAGAGGTCCATCTCCGCCCAGCGCTGAAGGATCTGCGGCTCCTTCTGCGGCAGGCCCGCGCGCATCGGGAACGGCGTGTCTGGAAGGAAGATGGTGGCGCGGTAGTCGCGCGAGGGTTTTTCGGCGTCGTCGGCCATGGGTGGTTCCAGTTGGTCCGGAGCTGGGGGCGGGATGAACCCGGCGCGCGCTGGAACGGTCTCGTCCGGCGGCGTCACGCCGGGCGGATAATTCGCCTGCTCGTCCGAACCGAAGTCATGGGCGATGCCTCTAACAGAGCCCGCGGCCGAACCCAAGAGCCGCGCGTCGCCGCGGCCGCGCGCCGCCGCGCGCGCAACCTCCGATTAACCATGGGTTAGCCGTTCAAACCCACTCTCCGGTCGGAGACGTTTCTCGCGCGCGGAGGGGCCATGGACCTGTCGATCAAGCCCTCCGACCTGCCGCAGGCCCTGGTGCTCGCGCCGCAGGCCGAGGTCCTGTCGCTCGACTGCTTCGACACGCTGATCTGGCGCAACACCCACAAGCCCACTGACGTCTTCGCCGAGCTGGAGGCGCACGGCTGCAGCCCCATCCAGCGGATGATCGCCGAGGCGGCGGCGCGCCGCCGCGCCAAGCGCCAGGGCCGCGAGGAGGTGGGCATCGCCGAGATCTACGCCTGCGCCGCGCCGGGCGATGCGGCCACGCAGGCGCGGCTGATCCAGGCGGAGCTCGACGCCGAGGCGCGCCACGCCTTCGCCTTCCGGCCCACCGTCGAGCTGATGCGCCGCGCCAGGGCCGCGGGCCTCCAGGTGATGATCGTCAGCGACACCTACCTGGACGAGTCCATGCTGCGCGAGCTGATCGCGCGGGCCGCGGGCGAAGACGTCGCGGGCCTGATCGACCGCGTCTTCTGCTCGTCCCAGTACGGGCGTCCGAAGGCCGGGGGGCTGTTTGAGGACGTGTTGAAGGCGCTGGGCCTCGCGCCCGACCGCATCCTGCACATCGGCGACAACAAGGCCGCCGACCTCACCGCGCCGCAGGCGCTCGGGATCGCCGCGGCGCACCTGGAGCAGTTCGACCCCTCTGACGTCCAGCGGCTCCGGCTGGAGGCCGCCGCCGACCGGCTGATCGGCGGCGCGGCCGAGATCGGGCAACCGGTGCTGCAGCCGCATCGCGCGCAGCTCGCCGTGCACCGCGACCGCGGCGATCCGACCGAGGCGCTGGGTTATGCGGTGCTGGGCCCGATCCTCGCCGCCTTCGCCCGCTGGATCGAAGCCGAGGCGCGGCTCCTCGAGAAGCAGCGTGGCGGCCGCGTCCTGCCCCTGTTCCTGATGCGCGACGGCTACCTGCCGATGCGCGCCTACGAGGCCGCCGCGCCCGGCGCGCCGCGCCCGCTCGCCGCCGAGATCAGCCGCTTCACCTCCCAGGCGGCCGCCTTCGGCACGGGCGAGGCGGTGATCGCCTACATCGAGACGCACCTGGAGACCGACGCGCCGGAGTACATCGCCAAGCAGCTCCTGTTCACGCCGGAGGAAGCCGCCCAGGCGATCGGCCGCGGGCCGATCGAGGCCCGCCGGTCGCGCTTCCTGGCCGAGCTCCGCAAGCCGCGGCTCCTGGGCCGCATCAAGGCGCGCTCGCAGGCCTTCGCAGGACGGCTGGTCGACTATGTGCGCCGCGTGGCGGACCCGCAGCCCGGCGACACCCTGATGCTCGTCGACCTGGGCTACAACGGCACGGTCCAGAACAACATCGACGCCCTGCTGCGCCGCGAGCTCGGCGTGCACGTGGCCGGCCGTTACCTGCTGCTCTCCGAGAGCGAGGTCTCGAACCTCGACAAGCGCGGCTTCATCGACCGGCGAAACCACGACGCCTGGACGCTGCTGGCGCTCACCGCCTACGTCGCCGTGCTGGAACAGCTCTGCACCGCCTCGCAGGGCTCGGTGATCGACTACGATGCGAACGGCCCCGTCCGGCGGCGCAACGACATCAAGGCCGCCCAGAGCGCGGTGCGCGAGCGCGTGCAGGCGGCGGCCCTGCGGTTCGTGGCCGCCGGGCCTGAGGCGATGCACCGGCCGCCCGCCTCCGCTGACGAAGCCGCCCAGCGCCGGGCCGCCGTCGCCGCCCTGGCGCGGCTCTTGTTCCTGCCGCTGCCGGAGGAGCTCGCGGTGCTCCGCGAATTCCAGCACGACGTGAACCTCGGCAGCGACGAGACGCTGGAGCTGTTCGATCCCGCCCAGGCGGAGGCGGGACTTCGCCGGCTCGGCCTCTTCTACATGGGCAAGACGCGGCGGATGTACCTCTCGGCCGAGCTGCGCGGTCAGGGGCTGCCGCTCAGCCTGACGCTGCTCGCCCAGTCGCGGTTCGGCCTCGACCTGCGGCAGAAGGACTTCTCC
>NZ_DATIMC010000091.1:0-51570 GCF_035475775.1 Phenylobacterium sp.
CGCCGGGAGCCGCCGCGCCCCCCGCGTCCGCCACGGCCGTAGCCGCCCCGCGGCGCCTGGCCGGGCAGCAGGATGCGGCCGCCTTCGGTCAGGCGGTCGCCGCCTTCGGTCACCACCCGCTCGCAGGGGCTGAGGCCCGAAAGGATCACCACCTGCGTCGCGGTGGTCTGGCCGCGCTTGACCGCCCGCATGGTCACGGTCTGGTCCGGCTGGACGATCCACACGAAGTCGCCGTTGGGTCCCGTCCGCACCGCCGTCACCGGCACGACGACGGCGTTGTGCAGCGTATCGAGCTGCACGCGGACATTGACGAACTGATTGGGGAACAGCGCCCCGTCGGTGTTGGGGAAGCGCGCCTTGGCGCGAACCGTGCCGGTGGTCGGGTCCACCTGGTTGTCGAGGGTGGAGAACACCCCGTGGGCGAGCTCGGTCGTTCGCGTGCGGTCGAGGGCGACGACAGGCAGGCTCGCGTGGGCGGCGCGCTGCATGATCGAAGGCGCCTGATCCTGCGGAACCGTGAACTCGACGTCGATGGGGACGACCTTGGTCAGCACCACCAGGCCGTTGGCGTCGCCGGCGGAGATGAAGTTGCCGACGTCGACCGCGCGCAACCCGACGCGGCCGCTCACCGGCGCCACCACGCGGGCGTAGCCGAGATTGAGCCGCGCCGTGCCGACCGCCGCGCGATCGGTGGTGACGACCCCTTCCAACTGCTTCACCGTGGCGGCCTGGGTGTCCACGTCCTGGCGGGCGATGGAGTCCTGGGCGAGCAGGGTGCGGTATCGCCCGAGCGTCAGGCGCGCGTTGGCGAGCTGGGCCTCGTCGCGGGTGAGCTGGCCTTCGGCCTGCGTCAGCGCCATGCGAAGCGGACGGGGATCGATCTCCACCAGCTCCTGGCCTCGGCGGACCGTCTGCCCCTCGCGGAACAGGATCCGGGTGATGGTCCCGGAGACCTGCGGGCGGACGGTGACGGTCGCGGTGGGCGTCACCGTGCCGAGCGCATCCAGCGTCACCGGCACGTCGGCCACCCCGGCCTGGGCGATCCCCACGGTCGTCGGCGGACGCCCGCCGCGGCGGCCGAAGCCGCCCGGGCCGGAGCCGCCGCCGGCGTTGTGGACCAGCGCCCAGCCACCCCAGATCGCGCCGGCCACCAGAAGCAGGACGAGCAGGGCGATCCAGGGACGTGCGGAGGAGATCAGTCTGTAGCGTCGGCGGCGCGGTTCACCTGCCGTCACGTCCATATGGCCTCCACCCGAGCTCGCCGTCGTCCCGTCGGCCCGAAGCTAAACCGTAGCGGACCGCAGAGCGTTCCTCGCCGGTCGCAGATGAGCTCGGCTGAACTGAGGCCAATGGCTTTCAGCGCACGACACTTTGTTTCAAGCGGAAATTACCGCTCATGGGCCAAATCGGGCGAAGGCGATCAGTGCGAGGGTGACGGTGATCGCGCCGGCGATGCGCGTGGCGATCTGCGCGAAGGGCATCAGCTGCATCCGGTTGGCGGCGGTGAGGATCGCCACGTCCCCGGTGCCGCCCTGACCCGAGTGACAGGCGTTCACGATCGCCGCCTCGATCGGATAGAGCCCGACCAGCCGGGCGACCGCGAAACCCGTCCCGACCAGGGTGGCGACGGTGGCCACGATGGTGGCCAGCGTCGGCACGGTGAAGGCGGCGATCAGCTTCTCCCAGGGAGTCTTGGCCGCGCCGATGGCGAACAGCAGCGGATAGGTCACGTTCGCCCGGAAGAAGCGGTAGTTGGCGTAGGCGCCGGCCTCGAGCGCGGGCGAGGCGATGCGGCCGAGCTTGATGGCCACCGCGAGCCCCAGCATCACCACCGGTCCAGGCCAGTCCCAGAGCTTCTGGGTGAGCGCGCCCAGGAGATAGAGCGTCACCACCATGACCAGGGCGGCCCCGATTGTGCGCACGTCCGAGAGCTTGCCTCCCGCCGGAGCCGCACCGCTGAGCGGCGCATCCACCTCGCCGGGCTGCAGACGACCTTCGCCGGTGAGCTGCGGCGCGCGCTTGCCCAGGAAGTTGAGCCCGCCCGCCAGCACGATGGCCGTCAGGCTGCCGAACATCACCGAGGGCAGGACCTCGGCGAAGTAGCCGCCCTGCGGCATGTGGCTGAGCTGGGCATAGCCCACCGACAGCGGGATCGCCCCCTCGCCCACGCCTCCGGCCATGATCGGGACCACGATCTTGAACAGGGTGTGGCTGAAGCCGAGGCCGAGCGCCACGCCTACGGCGCAGCCGACGGCCAGCGCGGCCAGGGAGCCCGCCGCAATCGGCACGATGATCTTCAGGAAGCCCTGGATCAGCACGCGCCGGTCGAGGCCCAGGATCGAACCCACGATGATCGAGGCGATGAACAGGTAGAGGATGTTGGATTGATCGGTGAACCTGCCGACGGCTTCGGTGAGCGGCTTCGGGAGCCATCCGGCATAGACCAGCCACGACGGCAGGAAGGTCGCGAGGATGGCGGGCAAGCCGAGCGTGCGCAGGCCGGGGATCCGCTCGCCGATCTCCGCGCAGGCGAAGCCGCCGAGCGCCAGGACCGCGATGCCCATGGGCAGGTCGGCCGGGACCTGGCCGAGGCTCACGAAGGCGGCGACCAGGCCCGCGATGATCACCGCGACCGGGACCGGCACGATCCCGAGCCGCAGGTCCATCAGCTTCCACCAGAGCGCCACCGGGCTCAGTCGCCCCTGAACTCGGGATCCCGCTTCTCGAAGAAGGCGGCGACGCCCTCCCGATAGTCGTGGCTGCGCGTGGCGAGCAGGAACTGGTCGCGGTCCATGTAGATCGAGGCGTGATGGTTCGCCGCCGCGATGGCCGTGATCGCCTCCTTGGTCATGCGGACCGGCAGTGGCGGCAGCTTCGCGACCTTCGCCGCCCAGCCGCGAGCGGCGGCAAGCGCCTGCCCGTCATCGACGACCTCGTCGCACATCCCCCACACGTCGCACAGGGCCGCATCGGCCGGCTCGCCGAACATCACGAACCGCTTGGCCCGCGCCGGCCCGATCAGGGAGACCAGCCTGGGCAGGGTGCGCCAGCTCATGTTCATGCCCAGCGGGACCTCCGGCAGGCGCACATAGGCTGAGCGGCTCATGATCCGGAAATCACATGCCAGGACCAGGGCGCAGGCCCCGCCGAGGCAGTAGCCCTCGACGGCGGCGACGGTGACCGCCTCGATCGCCTCCCAGGCCTGGCAGAGGTCCGGTCCGCGCATCACCGCGCGGCGGGCCTCCATCAGCGAGGGCTGCGCCGTCCGCCGCCCGGAGCTTCCGAGGTCCGCCCCGGCCGAGAAGTAGCTCTCCGCGCCGGTCAGGATCACCGCCAGGACGTCGGTCCGCAGGCGCAGCAGCCGGGCGACCTCGGTGAGCTCGTCCATCAGGACGGTGTCCAGCGCATTGCGCGCGTCTGGCCGGTGCAGCGCCACCTCGGCGACCGGCCCGTCGCGCCCGACGCGCACCGTCTTCCAGGCTTCCTCGAACAGCCGATCTTCGGCCACAGACACCCCCCAACTGTCATCCCTGATGGCCGCGCCGGCCGTTTGCCGAGGACCCATTGTCGTCAGATGGCGAAGGTTGACCGAAACCGGGGCGACACTCAAACGCCGATGGCGGCCTTCACCTTGTCCGGGCTGATCGGCAGGTCGCGGATGCGCGCGCCGCAGGCGTCGGCGACGGCGTTGGCGAGCGCGGCGGAGGCGGGGCCCTGGCTCGCTTCGCCCGCGCCGAGGAACGGCGCGCCCGGGCGATCGACGACCTGCACCGTCACGGATCGGGGGACATCCTTGAAACGGGCGATGGGATAGGCGCTCCAGTCGAAGCTGGTGCGGTGCGCCTGATCGAAGCCCACCTCCTCCACCGTCGACCAGGAGAGCGCCTGGACGATCCCGCCCTCGATCTGGTTCTGCAGCCCGTTTGGATTGACCACGTCGCCGGCGTCGACCGCGGCGACCACCCGGCCCACCTGCACGGCGCCGGTCTCGTGCTCGACCTCGACCTCCAGCGCCACGGCGCAGTAGCTCGCGAGGTTCTTGTAGCGGGCGAAGGCGAAGCCCGAACCGCGCCGCCCGTCGGAGGGCCGGCGGCCCGCCCAGCCGAACGCCTCGGCGCAGCGGCTGACCACGTCGCGGGCGCGCGGGTCCTCCAGGTGCGCCAGGCGGAAGGCCACCGGGTCGGCCTTCGCCACCCTGGCGAGCTCGTCCATGAAGCACTCGATCGCGAAGCTGTTGAGGTGGGCGCCCAGCGAGCGCAGCGCCGAGGCGCGCAGCGGCGCGTCGCGCACGAAGTGCGAGACCACCCGGCCGGCCGGGACGGCGTAGATCGGAATGGCGTTTCGGTCGCCGCCGCCCTCCGGCATCGGGATCGGGCGCGGCGTCTGCGGCGGAAACGCGGGCTCGACCTCGGCGCCGGCCACGAGGCCGCCCGCGGTGGTCGGCCGACCGTTGTGGCTGTGGCTCCAGACCTCGTAACGGAACTCGGCGATGCGGCCGGACGCGTCGAGGCTGGCCTGCGCCTCGCCGACCTGCGCGCAGCCCAAGGGCTCCCAGCCCATCTCCTGCTCGCGCATCCACTGCATCCGGACCGGCCGGCCGGGAACCGCGAGCGCCGCGAGAGCCGCATCGGCGGCGACGTCGTCGGCGCCGTTGTGGCCATAGCAGCCGGAGCCCTCGACGTGGATGCAGCGCACCTTCTCCGGCGCCATGCGCAGCAGCTGGGCCAGCGCGCCGCGCAGGGGATAGACGCCCTGGGTGTGGGTCCAGACGGTCATCTGGCCGGCCTGGAAGAGGGCCACCGCGCAGGACGGGCCGACCGCGGCGTGCATCAGCCAGGGCCGGCTGTAGCGGGCCTTCACGGTCCGAACGCCGCCTGCGCCGCCGGGCTTGTCGAAGATCACCTGGTCCTGAGAGGCGCCGCCAAGGCCCGCCTGCGGGCGTCCCTCCGGCAGCGGCGGGGCCGTGCGCCGCCAGGGCGCCTGCTGCAGGCGCTGCAGCGCCTGCACCGCCGTCCACTCGCGCTCTGCGATCACCGCGGCGAAGCGGCCGTTCCGCGCGACGGCGACGACGCCGGGCGTCGCCTGCACCGCGGCGAAGTCGGGGGCGGTCAGCTCGGTCCCGAAGCTCGGCCCCCGCACCACCCGGGCGTGCAGCATGCCCGGCAGCCGCAGGTCCTGCACGTAGGCCTCCCCGCCCGTGAGCTTCGCCGGGATGTCCACCCGCGGAAAGTCGCGGCCCATGGTGCGCCGCGGGGCGGCGCGCGAGCGCAGCGGCGCGTTCGGCTGGGCGGCGACGTGCAGCGAGAGGCCCGCCGCGAGCTCGCCGTAGCGGACGGTGCGGCCATCGTGGGATCGGAAGGCGCCGTCGCCGGTCGTGTCGAACGCATCGGGCCCGGAGCCCAATCTCGCGGCGGCCGCCTGGGCGAGCAGCATCCGCACGTTGGCGGCGGCGTTGAGGATCGCCGTGCCGGAATCCTGCATCGAGTGGCTGCCGGCGGTGACCCCCTCGTTGGGGGTGCGGCCGGTGTCGGCGGTGACCAGCCGCAAGCCCTGGGGCGGGACGTCCAGCTCCTCGGCCGCGATCTGGATCAGCGCGGTCTTGATCCCCTGGCCCAGCTCGGCCTTTCCCGTGAAGACGGTGATCCGGCCGTCGGCGTCGACACGGATCCAGGCGTCGAGCCACGGCGTGGTCTTGAGGCTGCCGGGCAGGCCGGGCGCGACCGGCTTTTGCCCGCCGCCCTCCCCGCCGCCTTGGGCGAACGCGGGGCCGGCCAGGCAGAAGGCCACCACCAGTCCGCCGCCCGCCAAGGCCTGGCGGCGAGAGGGCGCCTCCACGCTCATGCCGACGCCGCCTCGACGGGCAGGCCGGCGGCGCGGCGGATGGCGCGCAGGATGCGCATGTGCGTGCCGCAGCGGCAGAGGTTCGGCTGCATGTGGGCGCGGATATGGGCCTCGCTGGGCCTCGGGTTGGCGTCCAGCAGCGCCTGGGCGCGCATGATCATGCCGCCGATGCAGTAGCCGCACTGGGCGGCCTGCTCGTCCATGAAGGCCTTCTGGAGCGGGCTGGGCGCCTCGGGCGCGCCGAGCCCCTCCACCGTGCGGATGGCGCGTCCTTGCGCGGCCGCGACCGGCAGCAGGCAGGAATAGGCGGCCTTGCCGTCCACCTGCACGGTGCACGCGCCGCACTGGCCAAGCCCGCAGCCGAACTTCGCGCCGTTGAGCTGCAGGTCGTTCCTCAGCACGTAGAGCAGCGGCGTCTCGGGGGAGGCGTCCACCGTGTGCTGCCGCCCGTTGACGGTGAGCACGAGGCTCATCCTTCGCCCCCTTGGCGGCGCGCCTTGGCGACGGCCGAAGCCAGGTCCTTCCAGGGCGGCCTGTCGCTATAGCGCGCGCGGACATAGGCGGCGACGTCGGCCACCTGCGCATCGGAGAGCGTCCCCGCGAAGGCCGGCATGTAGGGCCCGCGCGGACCGGTCGCCGGCTGCAGGCCATGCAAGATGACCTGGACCACGTCGGTCGGCCTGTCCTCCTGCGGCGGCGTGGCGAACTGCAGCGGCGGGCGGCCCTCGCGCATCATGGCCGCGCCGGCGTCATGGCAGGCGGCGCAGGCGCCCGCGTAGAGCCTCGCGCCGGCGGGCTGCGCCGCGGCGGCTTGCGCCACGTGGTCGGCCGGGCGCGCCGCGCCCTTGGCCGCCGGCGACGGCTGCATGAGAGTCGCCAGATAGACCGAAAGGGCGCGGACGTCGGCCTCCGGCGCGCGGGCGAGCTCGCGCACCACGCTGCCCATCGGGCCCGCCGCGGCGCTGTGGTCGCGGTCGAAGCCGGTGCGCAGGAAGCTGTACACGTGCTCCGGCGTCCACGGGACGGAGGCCGGCGAGAGCGCGTTGAGGGGCGGCGCGTACCAGCCCTCCTGCACCCCGCCCTGCAGCGGCTTGCTGGTCTCTTCCGCGTCGAGGAAATTGTGCGGCGTGTGGCAGGCCCCGCAGTGGCCGAGGCTCTGGACGAGGTAGGCGCCGCGATTGAACGCCGCGCTGCGCCCCGGCGTCGGCTGGAAGCGGCCCGGATGGAAGAACAGCGCCTTCCAGATCGCGACGGCGCCGCGGATGTTGGCGGGCGGGATCAGCTTGTTCGGCGTGGGCGGCTGGTCCTTCGGCCGCCGGGTCATCAGATAGGCGTAGAGCGCGCCCAGGTCTTCGTCGTCGGCGTAGGCGAAGTGGTCGTAGGGCATGGCCGGATAGAGCTCGGCGCCATCGAAGCGGACGCCGCGGCGGAGCGCGCGGATGAAGGCCTCGCGGCTGTAGCGGCCCAGCCCGGTCCTCGGGTCGGGGGTGATGTTGCGGGTGTAGATCGTCCCGAACGGGCTGTTCAGCGGGCGGCCGCCCGCGAAGGCCTGGCCGCCGTCGGCGGTGTGGCAGCCCTGGCAATCGGCCAGCTTGGCGAGCTCGGCCCCCTTCTCGATCTCCGCGGCGGAGAAGGTCTGCGGCGGAGGCGGCGGCAGGCGCGCCCCGCCCGCGCAGGCGGCCAGCGCCAGCGCCAGGGCGGCGGCGGCCGCCGGCAGCACAGGCGTGTTCCAGGCTGGGCTCATGCGCCGCTCCCGCGCCCCAGGCCGAGCTCGGCCTCGATGCAAGGCAACCCGGGTGACGCTGTACAGTTCCGCTCAGTCGGGAACGTTGGCCTCGAGTTCGTCCACCCAGGTCCGCGCCGTGGCGTCGGAGGGCGCGCGCCAGTCGCCGCGCGGCGAGAGGTTGCCGCCGGAGATCACCTTCGGCCCGTTGGGCAGCGCCGAGCGCTTGAACTGGGAGAGCTCGAAGAAGCGCACCAGGAACACCTTGAGCCAGGCCTTGATGGTCGCCAGGTCGTACTGGTGTCGCGCAGTGTCGGGGAAGTCGGGCGGCCAGGCGCCCAGCGTCCTGTCGCGCCAGGCATGCCAGGCGAGGTACGCCACTTTCGAGGGTCGAAGCCCGAAGCGCGTGATGTAGAACAGGTTGAAATCCTGCAGCTCGTAGGGCCCGACGATCGCCTGGGTCGACTGGATCGCGCCCGAGGCGTCGGCCGGCACCAGCTCCGGCGAGATCTCGGTGTCGAGCACGGAGAGCAAGACCTTCGAGGTCGCCTCGTCGAACTGATCGGTCTTCGCCGCCCAGCGGATCAGGTGCTGGATCGAGGTCTTCGCCACCGAGGCGTTGACGTTGTAGTGGCTCATCTGGTCGCCGACGCCATAGGTGCACCAGCCGAGCGCCAGCTCCGAGAGGTCGCCGGTGCCCAGCACGATCCCCTTCCGCTGGTTGGCCAGGCGGAACAGGTAGTCGGTGCGCAGGCCCGCCTGGACGTTCTCGAAGGTCACGTCATAGACCGGCTTTCCCTTGGCGAAGGGGTGGCCGATGTCCTTCAGGAGCTGCTCGGCGGCCGGGCGGATGTCGATTTCCTCGGCCGTGGCGCCCACCGCCTTCATCAGCGCCCAGGCGTTGGCCTTGGTCTTCTCGGAGGTCGCGAAGCCCGGCAGCGTGAAGGCGAGGATCGCCGAGCGCGGCATGGCGAGCGCATCGCAGGCCTTGGCCGCCACCACCAGGGCGTGGGTGGAATCGAGCCCGCCGGAGACCCCGATCACGATCGAGCGGCTCTTGGTGGCTTTCAGGCGGCGGACCAGGCCCTGCACCTGGATGTTGAAGGCCTCGTAGCAGTCCTGGTCGAGGCGGGCCGGATCGTCGGGCACGAACGGGAAGCGGTCGACCGGGCGGATCAGGCCGACGTCGCTGGTATGCGGCTGGTGCTCGAAGGCCACGCGCCGGAAGCGCATCTCGGGATGGCCCGCGGCGGTCGCGGCGTCGTTGAACGTGGGCGTGCGCAGCCGCTCCAGCCTGAGGCGTTCCACGTCGATGTCGGCGATGGCGATCTGCGGCTTGGCGGGGAAGCGCTCGGTTTCGGCCAGCAGCACGCCGAGCTCGTGAATCGAGCCCTGGCCGTCCCAGGCGAGGTCGGTCGTGCTCTCACCCGGGCCCGCGGCGGCGTAGAGGTAGGCCGCCTGGCAGCGGACCGACTGGGAGGCGCAGAGCATGGCGCGCTCGTCGGCCTTGCCGATCACGATGTTCGAAGCCGAGAGGTTGCACAGGATCAGGCCCCCGGCCAGCGCGCCCAGGCTGGAAGGCGGGGTCGCGGCCCAGAAGTCTTCGCAGATCTCCAGGTGGAAGACGAAATCGCTCAGGTCCGAGGCCGCGAACAGCAGGTCGACGCCGAACGGGGCCGTCTGGCCGGCGAGCTCCATCTCCAGGCCCGCGAGGCCGACGCCGGGGGCGAACCAGCGCTTCTCGTAATACTCTCGGTAGTTGGGCAGGAAGCTCTTCGGGACCACGCCCAGGATGCGGCCCTTCGCGATCGCCACCGCGCAGTTGTAGAGCCGGCCGTTCCGCCGCACCGGCGCGCCCACGACGAGCACGGGGCTCAGCCGCCGGGTGGCCCGCGCGATCTCCGCCAGGCCGGCCTCCACGCGCTCCAGCAGCGCGTCCTGCATGTGCAGGTCGTCCTCGGCGTAGGAGGAGACGCCCAGCTCCGGGAACAGCATCAGGTCGCAGCCTTCGGCGTGGCCCTCGCGCGCCAGCGCCAGGGTCTCGGCGACGTTGGCCGCGGGATCCGCCGTCGACACCCGCGGCGCGCACACGGCCGCGCGCACGAAGCCGTGCCGGTGGATCGAATAGAAGGCGCCCGCGTCAGCCATCCGTGCCCTCGACAGAGCCCGCATGGCGGCGCTCTCTAGCCCTTATCTATTGACGCGCGATCAACCGCGCCACTTTCGGCGCGGCGACCGACCCGAGACAGGGCGGACGCGCAGCTAGTTCGCCGGCATCGGGACTTCGACGTGGTTCGTCGCCGACATAAATCGCACCGCCTTCATCGGCCGCTTCGGCTGCCAGTCGGTCTTCACCTCGATCGCCGTGGGCTTGGCGGCCGCATTGGCGGGCTTGGTCGCGACGACGTCGATCTCATAGACGCCGTCCGGCGGCGCGGCGGGGTAGATCCTCGGCACGAACTCGGGGTCCGTGTAGCCGGGACCGGCCGCCGTGCCAGAGACCTTCAGCGCGAGCACCCCAGCCGTCTTCGCGGGCACGATCGTGGCGGAGTCGATTTTCTCGATCAGGCCCTGCCCCTGGTAGAAGACCTGGGAGCGCCCGAGGTCCCTGGGCTTCGGCGCCGTCTCCTGCGCTTCGCTCGACGACTGCTGGCAGGCGGAGACAAGCATCGCGGCCGTGATGCCTGCGGCCATCATCAGATAACGCATGGGTTCCCTCCCGAATCCCACTTCGCAGGATCGAGGCTGGACCCGCGGACTCATTGTGACAAGGCTGGTGAACAGCGTTCACTCATTCGTTAGGCGTCGCAGGCGCGCACCGCGTGGGCGACATGGAACTCGCCGGTGACCGAGAGCACGATCCAGTCGCCGCAGTGAGCCACCACCGGCCCTTCGGGAGTGTGGACCTGCACCGCGTGCGCTTCGGCCACCGCATGGGCCTCCGCGCCCAGCCACATCCACAGCACGCGCCAGTTCTCGGCGTCGCCAGGCGGCGGCACGCGCAGGGCGGCGCCGTGGTCGAACCGGGGCTGGAAGGCTCTGCCGCGCATGGTCCTTGGGGGGCCGTTTGGGTCCGGGTTGGAATCGCTCGGGTCGGGAGGCCGAATTCGCGGGTGCTTCGGTCACCAAGAGCTTAACCGGCGCGTCTTCAGTGCGGCGGGATGAGGTCGAGCGGCGCCTGCGGGGGCAGGTCGTCGAGCGGCGCGTCGGGTGGATCGTGCAGCTCCGACGGAGGCGGCTCCCACGCCGTCCCGGCGCGCCGGGGCCCATGGACCCGGTGGACGTGAGCCCTGCGTATCGAAAGCTTCGGCTTGTGCGCCGCGCGGTGGGCCGCCGCGTGCTTGCCGGCCCCGGCCTTCGCCCTGTGGAGCTTGGGTTTGGGCGGCACGATCGTGGTGAGGGCCCGCACCTGCCCGAGGCGGTCGGCGGCGTCCGTCCCAGCCGGCAGCGCGGCTCGGGCGAGCGCCAGGTCTCGATCCGGGGCGTCGTGGAACCAGGCTGCGGCGCTGTCGTCGGAACCGTCGGGGGGCACGATGTCGGCCGCGTAGATGTCGAACGCGACGCATTCGTCGAGCCGCGTCGGATCCTGTTGCAGCCGCTTGGCGCATTCGACAGAGGCCTTCATCAGGGCGTTCGGGCCGCCATCGACGAACACCGCACGGACCCGGTCGTAAGCCTCGCGCACCTGCTGCGGTACGGGCTCGGCCGTTGCGAAGCGGACTGGCGATGGGGCCGGCTGCGGCGGCCCTCGGGACTGATCGGGCGGCGGGGTCGCCGCAGGCGGCGGAGCGAGGCTCCGGTCCGACGATCCCAGCCACACGCCAAAGCCGATCGAGGCTCCGAGCGCGAGCAGCGCCGCCAGCACTGCGCCCGGGCGCAAGCCACTCGCCTCCCCATCCTGCGGAGGCGGCGCGATGGGCGCGGCGGGCGTCACCGTCCAGGGATTGAGGTCGTCCGGCATCGTCAAGCCAACTCGGCAGCGGAGCCCGAGGTTGCGCGCTCGGCCACGGTTGCTCTTTTCAAACCCGAAACAATGGCCTTAATCTGGCCTTGCCAGAGCGCGGGCGGTCGTCTGATCGTCACAAGAACGCTCGGCTTTGGGAGCGAGACCGTGCCTGAGCGATCCACAAAGGCGCCTGACCCGATGGATATCGCCCTCGGCGCAGCGGTCCGGATCCGCCGGCGGACCCTGGGAATTTCCCAGGAAGCCCTGGCCGATCAGTGCGGCATCTCCTTCCAGCAGATCCAGAAATACGAGAACGGGGCGAACCGGATCTCCTTCTCGCGGCTGGTGCAGATCGCCCGGGCCCTGCAGTGCCGGGTGGTCGATCTGATGGACGTGCTGGACGGGCCGGACCGGGAGATCGCCGCCGACCTCGACCTCCTGAGCCGCATGCGCACGCCGGGCGCCGTCGAGCTTCTCGCCGCGTTCGAGGAGCTTTCGCCGGAAGCGCGCGCGGCCCTGGTTGCGCTGCTGCGCACCCTGACCGGCCATCCTGACGCCGCGAGACGACTGCGTCAGCTCGCCTGAGGCTCAGCTCGCCAGGGCTTTGTCGATCACCGCCTTGGCGCCGGGTCCGGACCAGTCGGCCTCGCCGGAGATACGGCCGCGCTCCAGGCCATCCTTGCCCAGGATGAGGGTGGTCGGCATGCCGGCCGCCGCGGGCTTCAGGGCCCAGGGCAGCTTGGCGTCGGGATCGTTGTAGAAGGCGAGCGGGGCCTGCTGGGCGATGAAGGCCCTCGCCTCCTTCAGGGCCTCCGGCTTGTCGATGGAGACCGCGACCACCGCCACCGGCTTGCCCTGGTAGGCCCTGGCGAGTCTGGCCAGCGTCGGCATCTCGATCTTGCAGGGGGCGCACCAGGTGGCCCAGAGGTTCATCACGACGACTTTGCCCTTGAAGGCCGCGGCGGTGAGCTTGCGGCCCTTGGCGTCATAGAAGGCGTAGGCGGGTGCGGCCTGGCCGTCGGCCGGATGCTCCAGCTTCCGGGCCACGTCGTGGGTCGGCGCGGCGGGCGCGGAGGCGACGGGCGCCTCAGGGGCCGGCTTGGTCGAAGCCTGCGCCATGATGTACAGAACCGCCGCGACGCCGATCAATGCGGCGCCCCAGAGGGCCCAGGTGAGAAAGCCGCCCCTGGGCTTCGCTGCGGGATGATCGCTCATATGACCGACGACTCCTCCGACGCCCCCAGGACCGCCAAAGCCGGCAAGGGCCAGACCATGTGGGGCGGGCGCTTCTCCGAAAAGCCGGCCGAACTGATGCAGGCGATCAACGTCTCCATCGGCTTCGACCGCCGTCTCGCGGTGCAGGACCTGGCGGGCTCCCGCGCGCACGCGGCGATGTTGCGCAAGGCGGGCGTGATTTCAAGCGACGACGAGGCGGCGATCCAGGATGGCCTGTCGCGGATCGAGGCCGAGATCGCAGACGGGAGCTTCCCCTATCGGGAAGAGTTCGAGGACATCCACATGAACGTGGAGGCGCGCCTCTCCGAGCTGATCGGCCCGGCGGCCGGCCGGCTGCACACCGCGCGCTCCCGCAACGACCAGGTGGCGCTCGATTTCCGGATGTGGGTGCGCGAGGCCTGCGGCCGCACGATCGACCAGCTGAGAGCGCTGCAGCGCGCGCTGCTCGCCAAGGCCGAGGCGCACGCGGCGACCCTGATGCCCGGCTTCACCCACCTGCAGCCGGCCCAGCCGGTGACCTTCGGCCATCACCTGATGGCCTATCTGGAGATGTTCGGCCGCGACGCTGCGCGCTTCGCCGATGCGCGGGTGCGGATGAACGAGAGCCCGCTGGGCGCGGCGGCCCTGGCCGGCTCGTCGTTTCCGATCGATCGCGACGACACCGCCCGCGCGCTGGGCTTCGAGCGTCCGACCGCCAACTCGCTCGACAGCGTCGCCGACCGGGATTTCGCGCTGGAGGCGCTGGCCGCCGGGACCATCAGCGCGATCCACCTTTCGCGGCTGGCCGAGGAGTTGGTGATCTGGATGACGCCGCAGTTCGGCTTCGTGCGGCTCTCCGACGCCTTCACCACGGGCTCCTCGATCATGCCGCAGAAGAAGAACCCCGATGCGGCGGAGCTGGTGCGGGCCAAGGCCGGCCGGCTGCTGGCGGCCTTCACCCAACTGGCGGTGGTCATGAAGGGGCTGCCTCTCACCTATTCGAAGGACATGCAGGAAGACAAGGCGGCGACCTTCGAGGCGTTCGACGCGCTCGAGCTGTCGCTCAAGGCGATGGCCGGCATGGTCGCGGACATGGAGCCGAACGCCGAACGCATGGCCGCGGCCGCTGGCGCCGGGTTCTCCACGGCCACCGACCTCGCCGACTGGCTGGTGCGCGAGCTGGGGCTGCCGTTCCGCGAGGCGCACCACCTTACCGGGGCCGCGGTGAAGCGGGCCGAGCTCCTGGGCTTCGATCTCGCCACACTGCCGCTTTCGGAGTTGCAGGCGCTGCATCCCGGCCTCACAGAAGCGGTGTACGGTGTGCTCACACCGGAAGCATCCGTGGCGAGCCGCAGGAGTTATGGCGGGACCGCGCCCGACCAGGTGCGGGCGCAGATCAAGCGTTGGAAGGAGATCCTCCGATGAGCCGCAGCCGCCCCGCGCCGATCGGCGCGCTCGTCGCGACCGCCCTGCTGGCCTGCGCGCTCTCCGCCTGCGGCAAGATGGGCGAACTCCAGCGGCCGGGCCCGCTGTTCGGCGGCGCGGCCGCGCCCCAGCACGGCCCGATGCAGCGCAACCAGACCCAGGATCCGAACCGGCCGGTGCAGACCGTCGATCCGCGCGACGAGAACGCCACCCCCGCCCCGCCGCGCACCGTGCCGCTGCCCGGGCAGAACTCGCCGGACGCCTCGGGGCCGCCGGGCGCCTTGCCCAATCCCTACGCCAACCCGCCGCGATGAATCACTTCGAGCTCAAGGACGGCGAGCTCACCTGCGAGGACGTGCCGCTCAAGACGATCGCCGAGGCGGTGGGGACGCCGGTCTACGTCTATTCCTCGGCCACGCTGGAGCGGCACTACACCGTGCTGCGCGACGCGCTGCGGGGCGCAGGGCTCGGCGAGCCGCTGATCGCCTTCGCCGTGAAGGCCAACTCGAACGTCGCCGTGCTGCGGACGCTGGCGAGGCTGGGCGCCGGGGCCGACGTGGTCTCGGAAGGCGAGATCCGACGCGCGCTGGCCGCCGCGGTCCCGCCTGAGCGCATCGTCTTCTCCGGCGTCGGCAAGACCGCCGGCGAACTCGCCTTCGCGCTGAACGCCAAGGTCGCCGAGATCAATGTGGAGTCGGAGCCTGAGCTCAGGCTCGTGGACCAGGTCGCCCAGGGGCTCGGGACGCGTGCGCGCATCGCCATCCGGGTCAACCCCGACGTGGCCGCCGGCGGTCATGCGAAGATCGCCACGGGAAAGGCCGAGAACAAGTTCGGCGTCTCCCTCGCCGAGGCCGAGCGGCTCTACGCGAACGCGTCCAACGCCGCGGGCCTAACGCCCGTGGGACTCGCCTGCCATATCGGCAGCCAGATCACCGACCTCGCGCCCATGGAGGCCGCCTTCAGCAAGATGCGCGGCCTGGTCGAGCGACTGCGCGACCAGGGTCTTACGGTCGAGCGGCTCGACCTCGGCGGCGGCCTTGGCGTCCCCTATTTCAACCAGCCCGCGCCGCCGGGGCCTGTCGACTACGCCGCCATGATCGGCCGCGTCATGGACGGCCTCGACATCGGCTTCGCCTTCGAGCCCGGCCGGGTGATCGCGGCCAACGCCGGGGTGCTGGTCGCGCGCGTGATGCACGTGAACGCGCGGCCCGAAGGGCGCAGGTTCCTGGTGCTGGACGCGGCCATGAACGACCTGCTCAGGCCCGCCATGTACGAGGCCTACCACGACATCCGCCCGGTCAGGCCGCGCCCCGGCGAGCCGGTCGCCTACGACGTGGTGGGCCCGGTCTGCGAGACCGGCGACACCTTCACCCGCGACCGGATGCTGCCGCCGCTCGAAGGCGGCGACCTGATCGCCTTCATGACGGCCGGCGCCTATGGGGCGGCGATGTCGAGCGAGTACAACTCCCGCCCCCTCGTCGCAGAGGTGCTGGTGAAGGGCGCCGATTACGCCGTAGTGCGGCCGCGCGAGACCTACGAGGCGATGCTCGCCCGCGAGCGTCCCGCGCCCTGGCTGCAATAGGCGACCGACCGGTTGACCTGGGATTGCGGTTTGGCGCGGACTGGGGCGGATTAGGTTGACGGTGCAGGAGGACGGCGATGTCGAGCGGTCTGTTCGGGGACCTTCTGGTCATTGATTGCGCGAGCTTCATCGCCGGGCCGGCGGCCGCGACGGTGCTCGGCGACTTCGGCGCTCGGGTCATCAAGATCGAACCGCCGGGGATCGGCGACGCCTACCGCAATCTGTTCCGGCTGCGCGGCACGCCCGACGACGTCGACTACTTCTGGACGCTGGACAACCGCAACAAGGAGAGCCTGTCGCTGGACCTCGGGCGGCCCGAGGCGCGGGCGGTGCTGCACGCGCTGGTGACGCGGGCCGACGTATTCATCACCAATGTCCCGATGCCGGCGCGCGGCCGTCTCGGCGTGCGCGCGCAGGACCTGAGGCCGCTGAACCCGCGGCTGATCTACGCGTCGCTGTCGCCTTATGGCGAGCATGGCCCCGAGCGCGACCGCACCGGCTTCGACAGCACGGTGTGGTGGGCCAGGTCAGGCCTGATGGACATGGTGCGGCCCAGCGCCGGGGCGGAGCCCAGCCTCTCGATGCCCGGCATGGGCGACCATCCGACCGCCATGGCGATGTACGGCGCCATCGTCACCGCGCTCTATCGGCGCCAGCTCACCGGCGAGGGCGCGGAGGTGACCACCTCCCTGCTGGCCAACGGCCTGTGGTCCAACTCCTGCCAGGTGCAGGCCGCGCTCTGCGGCTACGAGCTCACCGGCCGGCCGGCGCGTGGGGCGCGCGGCGCGCTCAACGAGATGTACCGCGCCGCCGACGATCGCTACTTCATCATCTCCAGCACCAATCCCGCCCGGGACTGGCCGCTGCTGGCCAGGGCGACGGGCCATGCGGACTGGCTCACCGACCCGCTGTTCGCCACGCCGGAAGCCCGCCTGGCCAACGGAGCGATCCTGGTCGCCCGTTTCGACGAGACGTTCGCCGCTCGGCCGTTCGCGCACTGGGCGAAGATCCTCACCGAGGGCGACGTGACGTTCGGCATCGTCGGCCAGATCTACGACCATCTCGGCGACGAGCAGATCGAGGCCAACGGCTTGTTTCCGGAGATCGCCGACGGCGAAGGCCTGCGCACGGTGGACAGCCCGTTCCAGATCGTGGGCGAGGCCAAGGCGCCGCCGCGCATGGCCCCGGCGATCGGCGCGCACACCGAGGCGCTGCTGCGCGAGCTCGGCTGCTCGCCGGCGGAGGTCGACGCGCTCGCCGCGGGATAGCGGGACCGGCCGCCGCGATCCCCGTCGCCAGCCCCTACATGTCGACGCAGCTGTCCGGATTGACGGCTTTGTAGGCGCTGCGGCTCCAGACGCCTCGGGTCTTCTCGAACAGGGCCGCCGCCGAGGCCGGCTGGGAGGCGCCCTTGTCGTCGAACCCCGACCAGGTCATGTCGGCGACCAGCTTGGCCGAGACGCCCTGGGCCTGCTCCTGCGGCGTGATCACCCGCTGCGCCTTGCAGGAAATGTCGAACATCTCGCATTTCTGGGCGGGGTCCTTCGAGCGGCAGCTCGGATCCGTCGCGGCGACCTCGTTCTTCCAGGCGTGGATCGCGTCCTCGAGGCCGGCGTAGGGATCGTTCGCGCCGCCGTTCGGCTGCCGGCTGCAGCCGGCCAGGAGGATCAGGCCGAGGGCGAGGCCGCCCGTCACGATTTTCAAGAGGTTCGCTCCGATCAGAGGGCCCGTGCTCAAGCCAAAGACTTGCGGCCCAAGTATGGCGAACGACGGCTCTAGGCGAGCAGGAAACGATCCACCTCGCGCCAGCGGCGGCGCACCGTGGTGAACAGGGAGACGGCGTCCACCCGCTGCCGGACCGGCGGATCGAGGCGCCGGCGAAGCTCGGGCTCCAGGGCGCCGAGGTCGAGCCCCTCCCCGAGCGCCACGGTGACGTGCGGGATGACCGTCTCGAACTGGCCGCCGTAGGGCGGGTAGTCCGGGAAGGCGGCCGCGAGCGCGGCGGAGAGCGCGACGATTCCTTCGGCCGGATCGGGCGCGATCCACAGGGCCTCAGGAAAGCGGCCGACCCTGGCGAAGCTGAGGTCGAAGGCGGCGAAGCCGCGGATCACCTCGGCAACGCGCGCCCGCGGCGTGGGGCCGAGCTGGACCGGATCCATGAATGGGTAGAGCACGGTGACGTGCGCCGGCATCCCCTGGCGCGAGGCCGGATCGTGCCGGTCGCGCAGGTCGCCCACGCGCGCGTCGAGCTCGGGAGCCAGCAGCACCAGGCCCGAGGAGCTCAATCGAGCGCCCCGACGTAGGGCAGGCCGCGCAGCGCGCCGGCGACATCCATCCCGTAGCCGACGAGGAAGCGCGCCGGCGCCTCCCAGGCCACGAACTCCGGCTCGATGGCGCGCCGTGCAGGCCAGGGCTTGCGGGCGAACACCGCTGTGGAGACGTCCTTGGCGCCGGCGTCGCGCACCAGGCGGGCGGCCTCGGACAGCGACAGGCCCGTGTCGCAGACGTCGTCGACGATCAGGGCCGTGCGCCCGGCCAGCGGGCGCTGCAGGTCGGCGCGCACCTCGCAACGTCCGAGGCTCGCGCGCTCGTCGCCATAGGAGGCGAGCCACAGCGCATCGAACCCGACCTTGCGTCCGAGCCGCGCGAGGGCGCGGGTGAGATCGGCGCAGAACCAGAGGCCGCCGGTGAGCAGGCAGACCGCCACGGTGTCATCGTCGATGCGCGGCGCGATACGCTCGGCGACGGCGGCCACACGCTGGGCCACCTCGGCCTCGGTGAGCAGGATGGCGGGCGCCTGCTCAGCCATGCTCGGTGAGCGAATCCGGCGTCCCGGGCGGCAGCGGCTGAGCCTCGGCCGGCGTCGGTCCGGACTGCACCGGGAGGCTTGCGCCGACGGCGGCGGCTCGCTGGGCGTCCACGCCCTCGAACCGCACCTCGAGATCCTGCGCGTTGGCCGGCGGATCGGCGATGGCGATGGCGAAATGCCGCTGCGCCTTGGCCGGGATGCGGGCGTCCAGGGGGCGGGCGATCTTGGCCGCCACGGGCTGGCCGGCGCGGTTCAGGAGATTGATGCGGAGCGGCGGGGACTCCACCGCCTCGTCCTTGACGTTGCGGATCGAGCCGGTGACGGAGAGCACCGGCCGGCCGCCCTGGAAGGTGGGCTCCACGTGCACCGCCTCGATGACAAGTCCGAGGCCCTCCACCGGCAGACCGAGGCCCGCGTAGGCGGCCTGGCTCTTCGGCCAGAGCCGCACCACCTGGGCGCGGAACAGGATCGCCGATGTCACCACGGCGATCACGGCCACGGCGGCGGCGGCCCAGATGAAGGCCTTGGCCTTGGCTTCGCGCGCCGGCGAGCCTGCGCGGCCGTCCGGCGCCAGGCGGAACGGCGCGGCCGCGGGTTCGGCGGCGATGAAGGCCAGATCATCGGCGGGAACGGGCGCCGGGGCAGCCTCCGGCGATTCGGCGCTCGCCTCAGGTTCCGGCTCGGCTTCGGGACGAGCCTCGGCGGGCTGCGGCTCCCGGCCAGCCGTCCACCGTGCGCCGCAGTTCGTGCACTTCACGCTCCGGCCCGACGCCGGGATCCGAGAATCGTCGACGAAATAGCTGGTGGCGCACTCTGGACAGGTCAGTATCATTCGAGCGAATCGGACGCTTTCCAGCAACCTCACCCGAGGTCGCCGATTTCGGCCCCCATGTCCAGAAACCCCGACGCCGCTGCGCATCTCGAGAGCGCCCGCGAGATCGTGCGCTTCGATACTGTTTCGATGCGCTATGGCTACGGGCCGGAGGTGCTGCGGGGCCTGGATTTCACCCTGCCGGCCGGCTCGTTTCACTTCGTCACCGGATCCTCGGGCGCGGGCAAGACCTCGCTCTTGCGGCTCATCGCGCTGGCCGCCCGCCCGTCGGACGGCCGCATCGCGCTGTTCGGACACGATATCGGCCGCATGCCGCCCGCCAGCCGGCCGGCGCTGCGGCGGCGGATCGGGGTGGTGTTCCAGGACCTGCTGCTGCTCGACCACTTGTCGGTGTTCGACAATGCGGCCCTGCCGCTGCGCATCTCAGGCGGCAAGGCCTCCAACTACCGGGGCGACGTCGCCGAGCTGCTCGCCTGGGTGGGCCTGGGCGGGCGGATGGATTCCATGCCGCGGACGCTGGCGGGCGGCGAGAAGCAGCGGTTGGCCATCGCCCGAGCCGTGGTCAACCGGCCGGAGATCCTGCTGGCCGACGAGCCCACGGCCAACGTCGACCACGAGATGGCGCTGCGCATCTTCCGGCTGTTCGTCGAGCTCAACCGGCTCGGAACGACGGTGTTGATCGCCACCCACGACCAGGATCTCGTCGCCCGCTCTGGCCGACCGGTGCTGCACCTGGACGGAGGCCGGCTCACCCAGCGGGCCGCCTACGGCGCCGAACCGGCATGACCGCCTTCGATCCCGTCCGCTGGCGCCCGGCGCCCCTGCTGCCGGAGGCGGACGCCCGCGATGGCGCGTTGCTGTTCGTGGTGGCGGTGCTCTGCTTCCTCGCCTGCCTGACGGCGCTTGGCGTGATCGCGTCCGATCGGGCGGCGCGAGGTTGGATCGGCCAGCTCGGCGGCGAGGCGACGGTGATCGTGCGCCCCAGGTCGGGCGAGACGCCGGACGCCGCGGCCGCGCGCGCGGCGGAGGCGCTGGCCGGAACCCCCGGCGTGGCCGAGGCGCGGGCGCTCGAGCCCGCCAAGGCCTACGACCTGATCCGGCCGTGGCTCGGCGACATCGGCGACCTGGAGGACCTGCCGGTGCCGAGGCTGGTCACCGTGACCCTCGACGAAAAGGCGCCCGCCGACGCCGCGCGCCTGGCCGCCGCCCTGAAGGCGCAGGACGTGGACGGCTCCGTCGACGACCACAGCCTCTGGATCGGGGGCGTCAAGCGCTCGGCCAGCCTGGCGCGCGGGCTGGGCGGCGGCGTCTTCCTGCTGATCGGCGCCGCGGCGGCGGCGGTGGTCGCCTTCGCCACCCGGGCGGGGCTGGCGGCGCGCCGCGACGTGGTCGAGGTGCTGCATCTCTCGGGCGCGAGCGGCGCCTTCATCGCGCGTCTCTTCCAGGTGCGGTTCGCGCGCATGGCGGCCATGGGCGGCCTCGCCGGCGCCGTCGCCGCGGCCCTGGTGGGGGCGGTCCTGCGTCTGGCCGGCGGGCCGCACGGCGTGACGCCCGCGCTCCCCGTCTCTTGGGCGGACCTGCTGGCCATCCTGCCCTGTCCGCTGGCGGCCGCCCTGGTCGCCGCTGCGGCCGCACGCTTCACCGCCCAGGGCCTGATCCGGGAGCTCGAATGAGGAGCGTCGCGGCCTTCCTGGTGCTGGCGCTGATCTGGACGTCGGGGCTGCTGGCCTTCGCCGCACGGGTGCAGCAGTCCACGCCCGCGCCCCAGCCGCAGGTGGCCGACGGCATCGTCGTGCTGACCGGGGCGGCGTCCAGCGAGCGGATCGGCGCCGGCGTCGACCTGCTCTCCAACGGCTACGGCAAGCGCGTGCTGGTCTCCGGCGTCAACCGCGAGGCCAGCCGGGAGGACATCCGCAACGTCTCGGGCGCGGTGAAGCGGCTTTACGACTGCTGCGTCGACCTGGGCTTCACCGCCGCGGACACGGTGGGCAACGCGCGCGAAACCGCCGACTGGACCAAGGCCATGCGCTTCAGGAGCCTGATCGTGGTGACGGCGGACTACCATATGCCGCGCGCCATGCTGGAGCTGAAGGCGGTGCTGGGCCGCCAGGGCGTCGCGCTGCAGCCCTTCCCGGTCGCCACCTCGGCGCTCAACGCCCGGCGCTGGTGGCGCTCGCCCACGGCTGCGCGGTTGCTGGTGGTGGAATATTGCAAGTATCTGGCGATCCTCGGCCGCGAGCTCGTCCTGAATCTCGGTCCCCGCGACCGGGGCCCCGCCGCGGCGCCTCAGAAGGCCTGATCCTTGGTCGTCCTCCGCTCGATCCTCTACGTGGCGCTGTTCTACCTCTGGACCGGCCTGGTCGCCGTGGTCTGCACGCCGATCCTGCTCGGGCCGTCGAGCTGGACGCTGGCCATGTTCCACGCCTGGGGCCGCGGCGTCGTCGGGCTGCTGGCGGTGTGCGGCGTCCGGGTGGAGGTGCGCGGCCGCGAGCACATCCCGACCGGGCCCGCGCTCGTCGCGCCGAAGCACCAGTGCATGCTGGACGTGTTCGCCCAGTTCACCTGGCTGCCCGGCTCGGTGTTCGTGATGAAGAAGGAGCTCAACTGGATCCCGTGGTTCGGCTGGTACGCCGCCAAGGTCGGCACCATCGACATCGACCGCGCGGCCGGGGCGAGCGCGCTCAAGCAGATGGTGCGCGAGGCCAAGGCGCTGTTCGCCAGGGGCCGCCAGATCGTGATCTTCCCGGAGGGCCATCGCGGCCAGCCGGGGGTGGCCGGCGACTACAAGCCGGGCGTCGCCGCGCTCTATCGCGAGCTCCAGGTGCCGGTTCATCCGGTGGCGACCAACTCCGGCGTCCACTGGCCCGCCCACGGCCTGATCCGTCATCCCGGGACGATCGTTTTCGAATACCTGGAGCCGATCCCGCCGGGTCTGAAGCGGGCCGAATTCATGCGTGTGCTGGAGGACCGGATCGAGACGGCCTCGAACAAGCTGCTGCGGCTGTAGGGACGCAGAAGAACGGGGGCCGTGATGCAGGGCTGGAGCGAGTTCTACCTAGGCCAGGTCGGCGCTTCGGCGGCGCTGGGCGGGCTGGTGTTCGTGGGTCTGTCGATCAATCTCGCCAAGATCATGGCCTCGCCGCATCTGCCGGACCGCGCCATGGTCGCGCTGGTCCTTCTTCTGTCTGTGCTGCTCGTCGCCTCGCTCGCGCTTGCGCCCGGGCAGCGGCCCTCCGCGTTCGGAGCCGAAGCGCTCGGGGTGGGGCTCGCCGCCTGGGCGGGCGTCTCGTGGTTGCACGCGAGGACGATGCGAAAGGTCGAGCCGGAATTCCGGGCGGCCGCGATTACGGGCGTTCTCCTGGGCCAGGCCTGCGCGATCCTGCTATGGGCGGGCGGCGCGCAACTGATGGCCGGCATGGTTGCGGGCGCCTACGTGCTCGGGACCGGCGTGCTGCTCATCTATGTGCTGGTCTTCATCCATGCCTGGGTGCTGCTGGTCGAGATCAACCGCTGACCGGGCGCGGTGAGGCGGCGGCGAACTCCCGCGCCTCGACCAAGCCCAGCAGCGCCTCCATGCCCTGGTCGCGCACGCCGGCCTCGCGCAGGTGACGCACGAGGTCGCGCAGGTAATCGACGTTGCGGCCCGAGAGGCCGCTGGCGCCGGCGATCAGTTCGGCCTGATGCTCCAGGCTGAGTGCGCCGGCCCACTGGGCGTGGCGAACGTCCGAGACGAACACCAGCGCCTCCACGCGCCGGCCGTCGGCGAGCCGCACGTGGCGGGTGGTCTCGACGTAGGTCTCCGTCGGCTGCTCGCGCTCGCGAAGGTAGGCGTAGACGCCCGGCCAGTCGGTCTCGGTCACCCGGAATCCTGCACCGCGGGTCGCGCCGCCGGGTGCGAGGCCCAGCACCAGGCCCGGCCGCTCGTAGGTGCCGCGATGATGCACCGAATAGATGCAGAAGGCGCGCCGGCGTCCGTGTAGGGTGGCGGCCGTTCGCTCCACATAGGGGAAGCCCGGCCGCCACATCAGCGAGCCATAGCCGAACACCCATCGCTCGCCCGCCATCCGCCGCGCCCGAACCGCCGAAGCCTCAAGCATGTCTCTGCCCGATCCCGCCCCCGCCCGCAAACCGAGCCGCCTCGGGCTCTATGCGCCGATCGCGGTCCTGCTCGTTCTGATCGTCGGCTGGTCGGGGCTCTGGCTGGCGGCGCGGAGCCAGGCGCAATCGCGCATGGACGCCGCCGTCGCGGATCTGGGGCGGGCGGGCTACCAGATCGGCTGGAGAGAGCGCGACATCGGGGGCTATCCCTTCCGGATGGACGTGACGCTCACCGACCTCGAGGTGCGCGAGCCGTCCGGATGGGGCCTCTCCGCGCCCACCCTGGAGGGGGAAGCCTATCTCCTGTCCGCCACCCACTGGATCATCGCCGCGCCGGGCGGGCTCACCTTCGTGCGGCCGCAGGCCGGGCCGGTGAAGGTCACAGGCAGGCTGATCCGCGCCAGCCTCAGCCACTTCGACCAGCGGCCGCCCGCCTTCGACTTCGAGGGCGTCGGCCTTACCTTCCAGCCCGCGCCGGGCGCGCAGCCGTTCTCGCTGTCGGCGGCCGAGCGCGTCGAGTTCCACCTGCGCGCGGGCCCCGACGACCAGGGCGGCGTGTTCCTGAAGGTCGACAACGGCAAGGCCCGGCTGGCGGGCCTGTTCGCGCGCATCGCCGGCGACAAGCCGATCTCCATCGTCTGGAATTCGACGCTCTCGAAGATGAGCGCCTTCGCCGGTCGGGACTGGCCCTCGGCGGTGCGCCATTGGGTCGACGCCGGGGGTCAGATGAGCGTCCGCGAGGCCGGCGTCACGGCCGGCGAAGCCTTGATCGGCTGCAACGCCGGCACGCTGGGCGTGGGCGCCGACGGCCGGCTTCGCGGCGTCCTGGAGGTGACCCTGCGCGAGGCGCCGCGGGCGCTGGGGGCCATGGGCGCGAGCGGCGTGCTGCCGCGCGAGACCGCCGACGAGGCTGCGGCGGTCGCGCAGGCGCGCGAGGGCGCCGACCACGCCGCGCAGGCCACCCTCGACTTCCAGGCGGGCCGCACGACCTTGGGGCCCGTCGCGATCGGACCTGCGCCGAAGATCTATGAGCCGCGTTGAGTTACGGCGCGAGCAGTCCCGTGCCGACGCTGCCGCTCTTGGCCTGCACCAGCAGCCCATTGCGGACGCGCTTGACGCCCAGCACCGCGGCCGCCACCTCCTGGGCTTGCCGGCAGTCGGCCTCCGACCAGACGACGCCGCTCAGGCGGACCTCCCCGTGGTCTGAGGTGACGGAGATATCGGAGGCGTCGAGCCCGGGCGCGTGTCGCAGCCGATCCAGGACCTCCAACCGGATCCGAAGATCGGACGTGGGATATATCGGCTCGGGCATCGCGCGCACCTCCGTACAGACCACCGGCCCTCCAGCCCCAGGATCGTACGCCCGTTGCGAGCTCCACCGGGCTCACAGCTTCGCGACTGCCGCAAGGTAACCCAAAAGCCGTGCGAAAAGATGGCATGGCTTCGCTCTACGACCGCTTGGTCCTGCCGAAGATACTGTCCTGGGCCTGTTCGCAGAACCCGATCATGCGCCAGCGGCAGAAGGTCGTCCCCGCCGCGGAGGGCCGGGTCCTCGAGCTCGGGATCGGGATGGGCCACAACCTGCGCTACTACGATCCCGGCAAGGTGAGCTCGGTCACCGGCGTGGACCCCTCGCCGGAGCTGCGCGCCTACGCCGTCGCGGCCGAGCGGGATCCGAGGCTTTCGGTGACCGTGCAGGACGGAACGGCCGAGGCCTTGCCCTTCGAGGACGCCAGCTTCGACAGCGTGGTCTGCACCTTCACCCTCTGCTCGGTCTGCACGCCGGCGGCGGCGCTTTCCGAGGCGCGGCGCGTGCTGAAGCCCGGCGGTCGCTTCCTGTACTGCGAGCACGGGCTTTCGCCGGACGAAGGCGTGGCCCGGTGGCAGAGGCGGATCGACCCGCTTTGGTCCCGCCTGCTCGGCGGCTGCCACGTCACCCGCCCGGTCACCAAGAGCATCGCGGCGGCGGGCTTCAAGGTGGAGCGGGTCGAGACCATGTACCTGCCGAAGACGCCGAGGATCGCCGGCTGGAACGAGTGGGGCATGGCGCGGCCGTGAGCCCGGCGCGGGGCCGTCGCGGCTCGCCGCGGCCCGGTGTATGGTCGCTGCCCGCAAGTCGCAGGATTTCCGTGAGCCCCCGCCTCCAGAACCGAAGCCGCCGCACGCCCTCCACGCCGCCCACCGAGCGGCCGGTCGCGACCGTGGCCCGCACCGACGTTCACCGCGCCATGGCGCTGCTCGAACACGGCCACGTGCTGATGCTGCCGGACCTGGCGTTCGAGACCGCGGGCGCCGAGGCCGTCATGTACGCCGCGACCTCCGAGGCCGGCGTCAAGAACGTCAGCTTCAATCCGGCGACCGGCGAGCTGAAGGGCGCATCGCTGGAGGGCGAGCCGCGCCAGCGGCTGACGGGCGTGGTCGCCCGCTACTCCGACTGGGCCGAGGCGCTGGTGCGCGATCTGCTGCCGGCCTACGGCAAGGGCCTGCAGAAGGGCCGTGCGAGCTTCCGGCCGCGCGCGGCCGACCACAACCTGTCCAAGCGCAAGGACGACCGGCGCCTGCACATCGACGCCTTCCCTTCCCAGCCGGTGCAGGGACGGCGCATCCTGCGGGTGTTCCGAAATGTCAATCCGGCCGGCGAGGCGCGGAACTGGCGGGTCGGCGAGCCCTTCGCGGACTATGCGGCGCGCTTCCTGCCCCATGGCCGGCCCATGGCGCCGGGCATGGGCGCGATCCTGCAGGCGCTGCACGTGACCAAGGGCCGGCGCACCGCCTACGACGCCCTGATGCTCCGGCTGCACGATGCGGCGAAGGACGACGATGACTACCAGGCGCATGGCCCGCGCTGGGAGGTGGACTTCCCGGCCGGCGCCACCTGGATGTGCTTCACCGACTGCGTGGTGCACGCCGCGCTCGGCGGCCGCTACGCCTTCGAGCAGACCTTCTACCTGCCGGTCGCGGCGATGGGCGATCCGGCCGTCTCGCCGCTCAGGACCCTGGAGGCGATGACCGGCCGCCGCCTCGTCTAACCGGCGCTTCGCCGGGCCAGCATGGCGCGCACCGCCGCGGCGGCCTCGACCGTGGCGTCGAGCGGCGGATGGGACGGAGCCTCGACGCCGTCCTGCAGGAGGCCGATGACACCGCGCTCGGCGAGCGTCTGGGCGAAGCCCTCGTGGCGGCGGCGCAGATTGAGCGCGAAGACCTCCACCGGATGCGGCGTGGCCAGCGCTTCGGAGACCATCGACACCGAATCGCCGGTGACCACCAGCCGGTCGGCCAGCGCCAGCGCGCCGAGATAGGGATTGTCGCCGCTGCGGTCCCAGACCCACGCGGAGGGATCCGCCCGGCCGGCGTCGCGGAAGACGGCGAGCGCCGCTTCCGGGGTGCGCCGGGACGGCACGACGACAAGGCCGCCGCCGTTGCGCGCCCGAAGCGCGCCGAGCCGCCGCTGGAGCTCGCGCGCCTCGGCGTCCCCGAACGGGCTGTTGCTGGTCGGGCCTCCGAGCAGCACCGCCGTCAGCGGCCGCGGCAGACGGGCGAGCCGTTCGCGCCAGGCCCCCGCGGCCTGCGACAGCCGCTCGGGCGTGATGTCGTGCATGGCGGTCAGCACCTTGACCACCTTGGGCCCGGCGATCTCGTCGTGGGCCATGGCGATCACCAGGTCGAAGCCCGCCAGCGGCGCGCGCGGGTCCTGCACGTGGACCAGGGCCGCGCGGCCGCCGGAGGCCCGCTTGACGGCCAGGCCGACGATCGCCGAGCGCCGGCCGCAGGTGACGATCAGCTCAGGCCAGGGCGGGCGGATGTCATCGCCCTTCGCGGCGTCGATTCCCGAGAGCACGCCCGGCCAGCCGGCCGGCAGCCAGCGTTGCGGCCAGCGCAGCGCGACCACCTTCTCGACCACGGTTTCGGCGACGGCCGCGGCCAGCCCGCGCGCCTGGGTCCGCATGCCCGCCTCGCCGGTGGTGATCGCCCAGGCGGTCAGCGGCGAGGGGCGGGACGGCTCGGCCAAGGATCCGATCGCTTGCGTTGCGGAAGGCCGTGGTAGCTGGGGGCGGGCTCGAACCGCCGACCTGCGGGTTATGAATCCGCCGCTCTAACCAGCTGAGCTACCCAGCCACGGCTCGCGCCGGGGCGCGAGGCGCGGGTTATAGGGTTTCGGTTCCGGGCCTTCAAGCGGCTTGGGTTCGCTCTTCAGAACCGCTAGCTTCCGCCCGGGATGAGCGTCCTTCACCTCTTGGGCACGGCCCGCGAAGGCGGCGCGGAGACCTATTTCGTCGACCTGGTCACGGCGCTGAGGCGCGCCGGCGTGGCGGAGGCCGCGGCCATCCGGGCCCATTCCGGCCGCGAGGCGGCGCTGCGCGGAGAGGGCGTCGCGGTGGAGGCGTTCGGCTTCGGGGGCCCGCTCGACCTCCTTACCCGCCCGCAGGCCGCCGGATTCGCCAAGCGTCAGGGCGTCAAGCTGGCGCTGGCCTGGATGAGCCGCGCCGCACGGCACACGCCGAAGGGCCCTTGGGCGCGGATCGCCCGGCTCGGCGGCTACTACAACCTCAAGTACTACAAGGGCTTCGACGTCCTGGTGGCGAACACCGAGGACATAGCCGACTGGATCGTGGGCCAGGGCTGGCCGGCGGGGCGGGTGCGCTACATCCCGAACTTCGCCGCCGCGCCGGAGGCTGTCGCGCCGATCGCGCGGGCGAGCCTGGACACACCGGCCGACGCCCCGCTGCTGCTTGCCATGGGCCGCCTGCACGAGGCCAAGGCGCACGACGTCAGCCTGGCGGCGCTCGCCAGGCTGCCGGGGGCCTATCTGTGGATCGCCGGCGTCGGGCCCGAGGAGGCCAAGCTCAGGGCGCTGGCGCAAGCCCATGGCGTCGCCTCGCGCGTGCGGTTCCTGGGCTGGCGAACCGATCCCTCGGCGCTCTACCGCACGGCCGACGTCTGCCTGTTCCCCTCCCGCTACGAGCCGCTCGGCAACGTGGTGATCCAGGCCTGGGCGCACGGCCTGCCGGTGGTGGCCGCGGAGAGCCAGGGGCCGAAGGCGCTGGTCCGGCCGGAGGAGGACGCCCTGCTGGTCCCGATCGACGACGCCGATGCGCTGGCGCAAAGCGCGCGGCGGCTGATCGAGGAGCTTCCGCTGCGGGCGAAGCTCGCGGCCAGGGGCCTGGCGCGCGTCGAGGCGGAATTCTCCAAGGACGCCGTGGTCGGCCAATGGACCGACCTCTTCGCCGACTACGGGGCGGTCTGAGATGTGCGGGATCGCGGGCCTGCTGGGCGCCCAGCCGGCGGCGCGCGCGGTCGCGCCGCAGATGATCGCGGCGCTGAGCCACCGCGGTCCCGACGGGATCCGCACCGAGGATCTGGCGGGCGCGGCCCTGGCCCATGCGCGGCTCTCGATCATCGACCTGGAAGGCGGCTGGCAGCCGCTGCATGCGGCCGGCTCGACGGTGATCGGCAACGGCGAGATCTACAACTACCTGGAGCTCGACGAGGCGTTCGGGTTCAATGGCGAGCTGGCCACCGGCTCCGACTTCGAGCCCCTCCTGCACCTCTACGCCCGCGAGGGCGAGCGCGCGTTCGACCGGCTGCGCGGCATGTACGCGCTCTGCCTGATCGGCGCCGACGGGCGGGCGTGGCTCGCCCGCGACCCGTTCGGCATCAAACCCCTCTACATCATGGAGCACGAAGGCGGGCTCGCCTTCGCCTCGGAGCCCCGGGCCTTCTTCAAGGCCGGCCTGATGGCGGCGGTGCTGAACGAGGGGCCGGCGCGGGAGCTCGTGGAGCTCAACTATACGCTCGGCGAACGGACGGCCTTCCAGGGCCTGCGGCGCGTCGCCCCGGGCGAGGTCATGGAGGTCCGCGACGGACGGATCGTGAGCGGGCGGCGGCGAACATGGCTCCTCCCCCGTCCCGGAGAGGACCGGGGAGGTGTCGCAAAAGCGACGGAGGGGGCGCAGCCCGACGCCAACACCCCCTCAACCGCTCCGCGGTCCCCCTCCACCGTCCTCTCCGGGACGGGGGAGGAGCGGGAGCTCCTCGACCGCCTCGACGCCGTTCTCGAGGACAGCGTGCGTGTCCACCAGCGCTCGGACGTGCCCTATGGGCTGTTCCTGTCCAGCGGCATCGATTCGGCCGCGATCGGCGCCCTGATGGCGCGGCTCAACGAGCGGCGGTGACCGCCTTCACCTGCGGCTTCGAGGCGGAAGGCGCCAAGGACGAGCGGGCGGCGGCGGAGAAGGTGGCGCGGGCGCTCGACCTCGACTGGCGGGAAACAAGCTTCGGTGAGGCGGATTTCTGGCGGATCCTGCCTGAGGTCGCCTGGGCGCTGGACGATCCCACCGCCGATTATGCGACGCTGCCCACCTACAAGCTCGCCGAAGCCGCCAGGGGGACGCTCACGGTGGTGCTCACCGGCGAAGGCGGCGACGAGCTGTTCGGCGGCTACGGCCGCTATCGCCGGGCGCTGCGGCCGACATGGCTCGGCGGCCGGCCTGCGGAGCCCCGGCCGGCGGACGCCCAGGTCCTCGCCCGCTGGCGCGCCGAGGCCAAGCCGCCGCCCGGGCTTACCGCGCTGCAGCAGGCCCAGTGGGCCGACGTGACGACCTGGCTGCCCAACGATCTGCTCCTGAAGCTCGACCGCTGTCTCATGGCGCACGGGCTCGAGGGCCGCACGCCGTTCCTCGATCCGGAGGTCGCGGCCTTCGCCTTTCCGCTGCCCGACCGCTTCAAGGTGCGCGGGCGCTACGGCAAGTGGATCCTGCGCAAGTGGCTGGAGCGCACCTGTCCGGCCGCCGAGCCGTGGGCGCGCAAGCGGGGGTTCACCGTGCCGGTGGAGGCCTGGATCGCGCCGCGGGCGAAGGCGATCGGAGACCGCATCGCCGGATTCGAGGCGCTCAGGCGTTTGAAGGGAACGGACGAGGTCAAGGCCCTGTTCGCCAACGAGGGCGCGGCCGGGCGCTGGCCGCTGCTGTTCTTCGCGGTCTGGTCGCTGATCCACCTGGAGGGCGCGGAGCCCAGGGCCGCGCTGGAGGCCGCGGTCGGCGCCATCTGAGGAGACGGAGCATGCGCATCTTCCTGTCGATCCTGGTGCTGGCGCTGCTGGCCGCCTGCGGGGCGCCCGACGCCAAGTCCCACGCCAAGGCCGCTGCGTCCCCGGCCTCAGCCTCGGCAGCAGCGTCCGGCGACAACGCCCCCGAGGAGACCGATCCGCCCAACGGCCGCGGCCAGCACCCGGCCTTCCCGGGCCAGACCCGCGCTCCGGCGCTGCACGCGAACGTCGCCTTCCAGATAGCCACCGTGGCGCGCGGGCTCGACCATCCCTGGGGCCTCGCCTTCCTGCCGGACGGGCGGATGCTGGTGACCGAGCGCGTGGGACGATTGCGGATCGTCAGTCGCAACGGACAGATCTCGCCGCCCGCCGCCGGCGTCCCGCCGGTGGTCACCGGCGAACAGTCCGGCCTGTTCGGCCTGGCCCTCGATCCGGGCTTCCGGGCCAACCGCCTGGTCTACTTCGCCTATATGGAGCGCCGCGCCGGCGGATCGGGCCTGAGCGTCGCCCGCGCCCGGCTGACCGAGGCGGGCGGCAAGCCTGCGCTGCAGGGCCTGGCCGTCATCTTCCGCGCCGAGCCTGCGCTCTCGGGCGACGCCAACCTCGGCGGGCGGCTGGTGTTCGCCCCCGACGGGACGCTGTTCGTCACCGTCGGCGATCGCTTCTCGCCGCAGAACCGCGCCAAGGCCCAGACCCTCGACAACGACATCGGCAAGATCGTCCGCATCAAGGCCGACGGCTCGATCCCCGCGGACAACCCGTTCGTCGGCAAGGCCGGCGCGCGCGGCGAGATCTGGTCCTACGGCCACCGCAACCCGGAGAGCGCGGCGATCAATCCCTGGACCCACAAGCTGTGGATCGTGGAGCACGGCCCGCGCGGCGGCGACGAGATCAACATTCCCGAACCCGGCAAGAACTACGGCTGGCCGGTGATCACCTACGGCATCGACTATTCGGGCGCGCCGATCGGCCGGGGGATCACAGCCCACGCCGGCATGGAGCAGCCCATCTACTACTGGGACCCGGTGATCGCGCCCTCCGGCATGGCCTTCTACGACGCCGACCTGTTCCCCGCCTGGAAGGGCAGCCTGTTCGTGGGCGGCCTCGCCTCGACGCACCTGGCGCGGCTGACCCTGAAGGGCGACCGGGTGATCGGCGAGGAATGGCTGCTGCAGGACATGGGCATGCGCATCCGCGACGTGGTCGTGGGGCCCGACGGGGCGCTCTGGCTGCTCACCGACGACTCCGATGGAAAGCTGCTGCGGCTGGCGCCCAAGTGAACGCCCGGAGGAAAGCGGCTACGCCGCGGATTCCAATCCGAGACGAGCCGCGACCTCCTCGCCGATCGCCAGCGAGGAGGTGAGTCCCGGGCTCTCGATGCCGAACAGGGCGACGAGCCCCGCGATCGCATGCGTCTTCGCGCCATCGATGCGGAAGTCGCCCTGCGGCTCGCCGGGGCCGTGCAGCTTCGGGCGGATGCCGGCGTAATCGGGCGTGAGCGACCCGTCCGGCAGGCCGGGCCAGAACTTGCGGATATAGGCGTAGAAGCCGTTGGCCGCGGCGGGATCGACGCCGTAGTCCAGCTCGTCCACGAAGATCAGGTCGGGCCCGAACACCGCCTGGCCCCCGAGATCGCGGCGATAATGGGTGCCGAGCGCGCCCGCGATCGGCGGCGGATAGATCAGGCGCGAAAACGGCGCCTTGCCCACCAGCCGGAAATAGCGGCCCTTTCCATAGTGGCCGGCCGGGATGCTCGCCGGCGGGAAGCCCTCGATGGCGGCGGCCACCGCCTGAGCCGAGAGCCCCGGCGCGGTCACGAGGTAGCGGCAGGTGAGCGTCGCGGGCTCCACGCCCCCGGCCCGGATCTCGAACCCGCCGGCCGGCAGCGGGCGGGCTCCCTCGAACGGGGTGGCGACCACCACCGCCCCGCCCGCGGCCTCGATCTCGCCCTGCAGGGCCAGCATGTAGCCATGGCTGTCGAACACCCCGCTCTGCGGCGAGAGGAGCGCCGCCTCGCAGCTCAGCTCGGGCTCCAGGGCGAGCGCCTCGGCCCTGGAGAGCCTGGCCATGCCCTCGACGCCGTTGGTCGTCGCCTGGGCGAAGATCGCCTCGAGGCGCGCGACCTCGTCCGGTGCGGTCGCGACCACCAGCTTGCCGCAGCGGTCGTAGGCGACCTTGTGCTTGTCCAGAAAGTTGTAGAGCCGGCGGCGTCCCTCGACGCAGAGCCGCGCCTTCAGCGAGCCGGTCGGATAGTAGAGGCCGCCGTGGATCACTTCGGAATTGCGCGAGGAGACGCCCTGGCCGATGGCCGCCTCACGCTCCAGCACGGCGACGGAGAGGCCGCGTTGCGACAACGCATAGCCGACCGCCAGCCCCACGGCGCCCGCGCCGACCACGACGGCCTCGAAGTCGAATTCCATGGCCCCGCCTAGCCTGCCTGACGGGGCAAGGAAACCTCGAGCGCCTCGCCAAGGCGGCCTGACGGTGCGAAGAACGGCGTTCCCTGTGCTGCTCGGGATCGTGTAGGCTCCGCCCGAAGCACCCGGGGGAAAGCCGCCATGGACCAAATCGCGCCGCATCGCGCCCGCAGCCTGGCGGAGTTCGCTGCAATCGCGGGCAAGATGTTCGCGCCGGAAGACGTGGCCGCATCGGTCGCCAGCTACCGGCCGCGAGCGAGCGATGTGATCATCTCGCCGTTCGGCAAGTGCGGCACCACCTGGCTGCAGCAGATCTTCCACACCTTGCGCACCGGCGGCGATCTGGACTTCGACGATATCTCGCGCGTCGTCCCCTGGATCGAGACGGCGGCGATCACCGGGGTCGACCTCGAGGCGCCGCAGAAGGCCGAGCCGCGCGGCTTCAAGAGCCACCTCGGCCATGACCGCGCGCCCAAGGGCGCCCGCTACATCGTGGCTTTCCGGGACCCGAAGGACGCCCTGGTCTCCATGTACCACTTCATGTCGGGCTGGTTCCTCGAGCCGGGGGCGGTCTCGATCGGCGAATTCGGCATGACCTGGTCGGGCCGGGCGGAGCGGGGCTCGGCCTACTGGAGTCACCTGACAGGCTGGTGGGGCCGGCGCGACGATCCGAATGTCCTGCTGCTCTCCTACGAGCAGATGCTGGCCGATGCGGAGGGGACGATCCGGCGGGTCGCCGCGTTCTGCGGCTTGCCCCTCGACCAGGCCCTGCTCGAGCTGACCCTGGAGCGCTCTTCGATCGGCTTCATGCTGGAGCACAAGTCAAAGTTCGACGACCTCCTGATGCGCACGGCCTCGGAGCGGCGCTGCAACCTGCCGCCGGGCAGCGACTCGGCGAAGGTTCGCAAGGGCGGGTCGGGCGCCGGGCGCCAGGAGCTGCCGCCCGAGATCGCCGAAATGCTCGACGAGCAATGGCGGACGCTGGTTGCGCCGCAGCTCGGGTTCGCCGATTACGCGGCCTTCGAACAGGCGCTGCGCGAACGCGCCGTTCAGCCGGCGTAAAGCCGATGCCGGCCGGTCACCACGCACCGGACGCCTGAGGGCCTGGCCTCCACCTCCGCCGTGAGGCCCGGGCCAATGTCGAAATAGGCGGCCTTGCCCGCCGCCCGCACGCCGACGGCGGCCGGCGTGGTGAACCGGCAAGCCGGATAGGGCGGCCCGAGCGGCCCCGCGTGCAGCACCGTGCAGTCGGCGTCGCCGCGCCGACGCGAGAAGGCCGCGCCCTGGAACACGAAGGTGCGCGGCGGGTCCTTCCAGCCACGCTCGAACTCCGCCTGGCTCACCGGCCGGCAGGGCGCGCCCGTTGCGCCCCGTTTGGGGTTGTCGGGATCGGGGGCGCCGGCGGCCACGCCGATCAGGGTCGGGATCACCGCCAGCGTCAGGATCGGGCCGCCGACGCCCACCGCCATGCCGAGACGGGCGATCAGCGCCAGCGCGCGGCCCTTCCGCCGGGACGGCGCGCGCCGGTCGCCAAGATCTCGCGCCATGGCGCGCTCCTCGGTCCTGGGGAGAGACCGGTGAGAGAGTACAGTCGTAATTTATTACGTCAATAAATTTCAGTTCAGGCGCGAACCGGCTCGCGTGCGGCCGCCACCTGGTCCCACTCGCGCCACAGGCGCGCCGCCTCCGCCGCAGCGGGGCCGACCGAGGCCTGCTTGACGTGGCCGAAGCCGCGGATCTGGGCGGGAACCGAGGCGATCTTCACCGCGCTCGCCAGGCGTTCCGGCGTGAGGCCCTCCACCAGACGGGCGAGGCTCGCCTCGTAGTCGGCCAGGAGCCGCCGCTCCATCTTGCGCTCGGCGGTGCGGCCGAAGAGGTCGAACGGAGTTCCGCGCAGGCGCTTCAGCCGGGCGAGCGCCGGGAAGGCGAGGTCCAGCATCCAGCCGCCGAAGGCGATCTTCTTCGGCCGGCCGGCGGCGTCCTTCGGCGCGAGGATCGGCGGCGCGAGCCAGACCTTGGCCTTGCCGCCGCGGAAGGTCTCGGCCCGGTAGGCGGCGAAGCGGCCGTCGGCGTAGAGCCGCGCCACCTCGTACTCGTCCTTGTAGGCCATCAGCCGGTAGAGGTTCACCGCCGCGGCGCGCGCCAGCGCGCCAGACCCGCCGGCCCTGGCCTCGGCCGCCCGGACCGCCGCCACGCGGTCGAGGTAGCGGCGGGCGTAGGCCGCGTCCTGATAGGCGGTGAGCTCCGTCGCCCGATGCTGGATCAGCTCGTCCAGCGGCATGGTCTCAGGGGTCGGGACATCGTCCTCGCGCCGGCCGCGCGCCGCCGGGTCGTGGGCCGCCTTGCGGCCCAGCTCGAACGCCTGGAGGTTGGCCTCGGCGTCGACGCCGTTCAGCCGGATGGCGCGATAGACGGCGCGGCTGGAGACCGGGATCGTGCCCTTCTGCCAGGCGAAGCCCAGCATGATCATGTTGGCGTAGATGGCGTCGCCCAGCTCGGACACCGCCAGGGTCTGGGCCGGCAGGGAGTCGTAGCTCTTGACCGCCGCTTCGATGCGCCGCGCCTGGGCTTCGGAATCGAAGCGCACGTCGCGCTCGGCGACGAAGTCGGCGGTGGGCGTGAAGTCGGCGTCGCCCAGCGCCTCGGTGCGATCCTTGGCGTAGAGGGCCATCGCGTCGGGGCCGGCCGCCACCAGGATGTCGCAGGCGATCAGGACATTGGCGCTGGCCGCCGGGATGCGGCCGCCGAGGTTGGTCTCCTCGGTCTCGCCGAGCCGCACGTGGCTGAACACCGCCCCGCCCTTCTGGGCCAGGCCCGTCATGTCGACCACGGAGGCCGCGCGGCCGTCCACGTGGGCGGCCATGGCGAGGATCGAGGCGACGGTGGTGACGCCGGTGCCGCCGACCCCGGTGAACAGGATGTTCTTCACCCCGGTGAAGCTTTCGAACTCCGGCAGCGGCGTGGACTCCGCGGTCAGCGCCGGCATCGCCTTGCGGTGGGCGTTCTCAGCCCCCTCGAGGGTGACGAACGAGGGGCAGAAGCCCTCCAGGCAGGTGTAGTCCTGGTTGCAGGTGGACTGGTTGATCTTCCGCTTGCGGCCGAACTCGGTGTTGAGCGGCTCCACGGAGACGCAGTGAGAGGTCCGCGAGCAATCGCCGCAGCCTTCGCACACCAGCGGGTTGATCATCACGCGCTGGGCCGCCTGGGGCATCGTCCCGCGCTTGCGGCGGCGGCGCTTTTCGTTGGCGCAGACCTGATCGTAGAGCAGGACCGTCACGCCCTGCACGGCGCGGAGCTCGCGCTGCACCTTCATCAGCTCCGAGCGGGGCTTCACCTCCACGCCGGGCGCGAGATCCGTGACCGCGTCGTAGCGCTCGGGCTCGGCGGCCACGATGACGATCTTGGCGACGCCCTCGGCGGCGAGCTGGCGGGTGATCTGGGCGGGCGAGAAGCCGCCTTCGGCCTGCTGCCCGCCGGTCATGGCGACGGCGTCGTTGAACAGCAGCTTGTAGGTGATGCGGGTCCCCGCCGCGACCGAGGCCCGGATCGCCAGGATGCCGGAGTGGGCGTAGGTGCCGTCGCCGAGATTGACGAAGACGTGCTCCTCCTCGGTGAACGGCGATGCGCCGGTCCAGGTGACGCCCTCGGCGCCCATGTGGCTGGTGAGGTCGGTCTGCGGATCGGAGAAGCTCGCCATGTAGTGGCAGCCGATGCCGGCCAGCGCGCGGCTGCCCTCGGGCAGGCGCGTGGAGGAGTTGTGCGGGCAGCCGGAGCAGAAATAGGGCTTGCGCTGCTGGTCCGACGACAGCGTCACCGCCGCCATGGAGGCCGCCGAGACGCGGGTCAGGTAGTCGTGCACCCGATCCATGTGCGGGCCCGGCGGCAGCCGGTCGGCGATGGCCAGCGCGATTTCCGCCACCGACAGGGCGCCGAGTTCGGACAGCAGCGGATGGCCGTGCTCGTCGGTCTTGCCGATGATCCGCGGCCGGGCGTGGGCGGGTAGGTCGTAGAGCACAGCGCGGGCCTGGGTCTCCACCAGCGGGCGCTTGTGCTCGATCACCATCAGCCTCTGCTGGCCGGCGGCGAAGGCGCGCAGGCCCGCCGGCTCCAGCGGCCAGGGCATGCCCACCTTGTAGATCGAGACGCCGAGGTCGGCGGCTTCGGGGAGCGAAATTCCCATCGCCGCGAAAGCCTCGATCACGTCCTTGTAGGCCTGCCCCTGGCAAACGATGCCGAGCCGCGGTCGCGGCGAGGCCAGCATCACCTTGTCGAGGCGGTTGGCCCGGGCGAAGGCGAGCGCCGCCGGCAGCTTGTGGGCGCGCAGCCGGCGCTCCTTGTCGAGCGGCTGGTCCTTCAAGCGGATGCCGAGCCCGCCGGGCGGCATGCGGAAGCTGTCAGGAAGGATGATCCTGTGACGGGCGAGCGACACGTCGATCGTCGCCCCGGAATCCATGGTGTCGGCCAGCGCGATGAGCGACACCCACAGCCCCGAGAAGCGGCTCATGGCGTAGCCCATCAGCCCGAAGTCCAGCACCTCCTGGACATCGGCCGGCGACAGCACCGGGATCTCGGCGTCCTGGAAGGCGAACTCCGACTGCGAGGGCAGCGTCGAGGACTTGCAGAAGTGGTCGTCGCCGGCCACCGCCAGCACGCCGCCCTTGGGCCAGACGCCGGCAAAATTGGCGTGCTTGAAGGCGTCGCCCGAGCGGTCGACGCCGGGCGCCTTGCCGTACCACATGCCGAACACGCCGTCGTAGCGGGCGCCGGCGAACAGGTTCGCCTGCTGGCTGCCCCACACGGCGGTGGCGGCGAGGTCCTCGTTGAGGCCCTCCTTGAAGACGATGTCGGCCTCGCTCAGGAACCTCTCGGCCCGGTGCGCCTGCTGGTCGAGGCCGCCGAGCGGCGAGCCGCGGTAGCCGGAGACGAAACCGGCCGTGTTGAGCCCCGCCTGCCGGTCGAGCCGGCGCCGGTCGAGCAGCACCCGGACCAGCGCCTGCACGCCGGTGATGAAGACCCGACCCTCAGTGAGCACGAATTTGTCGTCGAGGGTGACTTCCGAGTGCCGCATCGCAATATTCTTCCTTTCGGCCCTCGCGCGCGAATTAGAATGATCATATAAGAACGGAGCAATTGCTTACCAAAAGCGTGCCCGGCCTTCCCTGTTCCGGGGCAAGAACAACGCCTGGAAGCGGCGAGAGAAGGAGGAAAACTTGTCGGAGGCCTTAGACGCCGTCGATGCCAAGATTCTCGACCTGATCCAGCACGACGCGGCCTTGTCGGTCGCCGAGATCGCCGATCGGGTCGGGCTGTCGTCGAGCCCCTGCTGGCGGCGCATCAAGCGGCTGGAGGACGCCGGCGTGATCCAGCGGCGCGTGACCATCCTCGACCGCGAACGCCTGGGCCTCGGCTTCGAGGTCTATTGCACCGTCAAGCTGTCGCTGCCGACCAAGGACAATCTGGACGCCTTCGAACAGGCGATCGCCCGGCTGGCGGAGGTGGTGCAGTGCGCGACCGTGACCGGGGCGGCGGACTACGAGCTGCGCATCGTGACCCGCGACATGCATGCGTTCGACGACTTCCTGCGCGACAAGATCCTCTCGCTGGGCCTGGTCTCCAATATCGAGAGCCGCATCGTCATCCGCTCGGTGAAGAACACCACGGCGGCCCCGCTCGGCCTGATCAGCCCCTATGTGAGCGCGCAGGGCTGAGGCGCCTCCCGCCGCGCCCGAGGCGGGTGTAGGAGGGGCCATGATCTCCCTGGTGATCGACCAACGGCGGCGCGACCTGGGCGGCTTCGAGGTGGGGCGCGTGCTGCCGCACCACGGCGGCAAGATGGTCGGCCCGTTCATCTTCTTCGACCACATGGGCCCGGCGGAGTTCCAGCCGGGCTTTCCGCGCGACACCGATGTGCGCCCGCATCCGCACATCGGCCTTTCGACGCTCTCCTACCTGTTCGAAGGCGAGATGACCCATCGCGACTCCACCGGCGTCGCCCAGGCGATCCGCCCCGGCGAAGTCAATTGGATGACGGCGGGGTCGGGCGTCACCCATTCCGAGCGGTTCGAGGCGCTGCGCGCGCAGGGCGGACGCATGGACGGCATCCAGACCTGGATCGCCCTGCCCCAGGAGGCCGAGGAGTCCGAGCCCTGGTTCGCCCATTACGCGGGCGCGGAGCTGCCGACCTACGAGGGCTCCGGCCTGTGGGCGCGGCTGATCGCCGGCGAGGCTTTCGGGGCGAGCTCGCCGGTCAAGGTCTCCTCGCCGCTGTTCTACGTCCACTGGCGCCTGGACGCCGGCGCGACCGCGCAGCTGGCGGCCGAATACCCGGAGCGGGCGGCCTATGTCGCCGAGGGGCTGATCGAAGTCGACGGCCGCCAGTTCCATGGTGGCCAGATGCTGGTCTTCGAGGCCGGACAGCCGGTCTTGGTGAAAGCTCTCACGCCGGCGGTCATTATGCTGCTGGGCGGCGAGCCGCTGGGCGAGCGGTTCATCGAATGGAACTTCGTCGCCTCGTCCAGGGCGCGGATCGATCAGGCCAAGGCCGACTGGCGCGCCGGGCGCATGAAGCTGCCGGCCGGCGACGACAAGGAATGGGTCCCGCTTCCCGGCGATCCGCCGCCGCCCGCGGGCCCGATGAGCTGAGCGCTGCGACCTCCGGGATCCGAGCTCGGACCTTGGCGGCGCGGAATGAGCGGTTTCTTGGATGAACCTGTCGGGCCGCCGTGCTCTCGTCCGTCCTCGGGGCGAACAAGGAGGAAGACCATGCGCTATCTGATGATCGTCAAGGCCACGCCGATGTCGGAGCGGGGCGAGTTCGGACCGGACGCCGAGAAGATGTTCGCCGAGATGAACGCCTTCAACAACGAGATGATCGCCGCCGGCGTGATGCTGGACGGCGCCGGGCTGAAGCCCAGCTCGGCCGGCAAGCGAATCCGCTTCGAGGGCCGCGGCAAGACCATCGTCACCGACGGTCCGTTCGCCGAGACCAAGGAGCTGATCGCCGGCTACTGGCTGATCGAGTGCAAGTCCATGGACGAGGCGCTCGGCTGGGCCAGGCGCATCCCCTTCGACGACGGCGAGGTCGAGCTTCGGCCGTTCCACGAGCCGGAGGATTTCCAGGGCGTCGCGCCGGACGAGGTGATCGCCCAGGAGCAGGCCTGGCGGGACGAGCAGGCGAGCAAGGCCGCGAAGACCCCGGCCTGATCGTGGCCGCCTTCAGCCCCTCCGGTCTCGGGGCCCTGCAGCGTGTCGTCGACGAGACGGCGGCGCGCGGCGAGGCGCCGGGGCTGGTGGGCCTGGTCTCGCGCGGCGGGGAGACCCACGTCTTCACCGCCGGGACGCTGGCGATCGGCGGCGATCGGCCGATGCGGCGCGACACGCTGTTCCGCATCACCTCCATGACCAAGCCGGTGACCGCCGCGGCGGCGATGATGCTGATCGAAGAGGGCGCGCTGGCGCTCGAGGACCCGGTGGGCCGGCTCGCGCCGGAGCTGGCGGTGATGACGGTGCTGCCGAGCCTCGATGCGCCGCTCTCCGCCGCCGCGCCGTCGCCGCGGCCGATGACGGTCGAGGACGTGATGAGCTTTCGCCTCGGCTGGGGGGTGATCATGGCGCCGCCGGGAACCTATCCCGTCCAGCACGTCATCGCCGAGCAGCAGCTGGTGGGCTTCGGACCGCCCGACCCGAGCGTTCCCTACGGACCGGACGAGTACCTGCGCCGGCTGGGCCAGCTGCCGCTGTTCAGCCCACCGGGCCGCGACTGGCGCTACACCACCGGCTCCAACGTCATGGGCGCGCTGATCCCGCGCGCCGCCGGCCGGCCGCTGCCGGAGGTGTTCAAGGAGCGCATCTTCGAGCCTCTGGGCATGAGCGACACCGCCTTCCATGTCCCGCCGGATAAGCTGCCGCGGCTGCCGCCCGCCTACTCGGCGCAAGGCGTCTACGATCCGCCGGACGGCGCCTGGAGCCGCAGGCCCGCTTTCCCGCAGGGCGACTCGGGGCTGGTCTCCACGGCCGACGATTTCGCGGCCTTCGCCCGCTTCCTGGAGACCGGCCGCGACGCCCGCGGGCGCGCCCTGCTCAGCCCGAAGAGCCTCGCGGCGATGAAGGCTAACCACCTGACCCCCGACCAGGCCAGGCGCGGCGCGCCCTTCCTCGCCCCCGGCCAGGGCTGGGGCTATGGCGTGGGCGTGATGTTCGATGAGAATCCGCAAGGGCTGCCGGTCGGGACCTACGGCTGGATGGGCGGCTTCGGCACCTCCTGGATGACCGAGCCGGGCCGCGGGCTGATCGCCCTGCTGATGACCCAGAGGATGCTCGACGGACCGGGCGGGGCGGCCATGCACACCGCGTTCCACGGCGCGGCGCTCGCCGCCGCGGCCTGAGCCGCTTCGCAAATTTTCGCTTGGCCTTGTCGGCCCCGCGGGGGCTCACTCGTCCTCCAGACAGCGAGGATCGTCCGATGCTCTACACCCTGCTCTGCTACCACTCCGAGGACGTGGTCTTCTCCTGGAGCCAGGAGGAGGACGAGGCGGTGATGGCCGGCCTGAACAAGGTCCAGGCCAAGCTGCACGAAGCCGGCAAGCTCGGCCCATCGCTGCGGTTGATGGCGACCACGACCGCGGCGACGCTTCGCAAGTCCGACCCGCCGGTGGTCATCGACGGCCCGTTCGCCGAGACCAAGGAGCAGCTCCTGGGCTTCTACGTCGTGGACGTGGAGAACCTCGACGAGGCCCTGGCCATCGCCAAGGAGCTCGGCAAGGCCAATCCCGGCGGCGCCTACGAGATCCGGCCCGTGCGCCTGTTCCTGCCCGGCCACCTTCCCGAGACCGCCTTGGAAGGCGTCAAGGAAGACGCATGAACGCCGATCTCGCCTGGATCGATGCGGCGCTGACCTCGGCGCGGCCCCAGGCGATCGGGGCGCTGCTGCGCTATTTCCGCGACCTGGAGACGGCCGAGGAAGCTTATCAGGACGCCTGCCTGAGGGCGCTGAAAGCCTGGCCGCAGAACGGGCCGCCGCGCGATCCCGCCGCCTGGCTGATCATGGTCGGGCGCAACGCCGCGCTCGACGCCAAGCGCAAGAGCGCGCGGCTGGACGAGCTCCCGTCCGAGGAGCGCCTGTCGGACCTGGAGGACGTCGAGGCTCCCCTCGCCGAGCGGCTGGACAGCGCCAACTATCGCGACGATATCCTGAGGCTCCTGTTCATCTGCTGCCACCCGCAGCTCCCCGCGACCCAGCAGATCGCGCTGGCGCTCCGCGTCGTCTCGGGGCTTTCGGTGAAGCAGATCGCCCGCGCGTTCCTGGTGTCCGAAGCGGCCATGGAGCAGCGGATCACCCGCGCCAAGCGCCAGGTGGGCCGCGCCGACATCCCCTTCGAGACGCCGAGCGAAGAGGAGCGCGACGCCCGCCTCTACGCCGTGATGGCGATGATCTACCTGGTGTTCAACGAGGGCTATTCCACCGCCGCCAAGGACGCCGCCGCCCGCATCCCGCTCTGCGACGAGGCGATCCGGCTGGCGCGCCTGCTGCAGCGGCTGTTCCCGTCGGAGCCGGAGGTGATGGGGCTCGCCGCCCTGCTCGTGCTGCAGCACTCCCGCGCCGCCGCCCGGTTCGACCGCGAAGGCAATGTGATCCTGCTTGACGAGCAGGACCGGTCGCTCTGGAGCCGCGAACTGATCGGCGAGGGGCTGGCGCTGATGGACAAGGCCATGCGCCACAACCGGCCCGGGCCGTACCAGATCCAGGCCGCCATCGCCGCCCTGCACGCCCGCGCGGCGCGGCCGGCCGACACCGACTGGGCGCAGATCGAGCGGCTGTACCTGGCCCTCGAGCGGCTGACGCCCTCGCCGGTGATCACGCTCAACCGCGCCGTGGCGGTGAGCAAGGTGGAGGGCCCGGCCGCGGCGCTCGCCGTGGTCGAGCCGCTGGCGGCCGCGCTCGACGGCTACTTCCACTTCCATGGCCTGAAGGGCGCGCTCCTGAAGGAGCTCGGCCGCAGGACCGAGGCGCGGGCCGCCTTCAACCGCGCCATCGCGCTCGCCAACACCGCCGCCGAGGCCGCCCACATCCGCGGCCACCTCGACAGCCTGGCCAAAGATTCCACTGCAGCCTGACGGCCCTGTCGGGATCCGGCGGCCCCGTTCGTCCTGGGGTCGCAAACTGGAGGACCAGACCATGACCACCGACACGATCGAAGCCCCCAACCCGCAGGCGCTCGCCGAAGTGAAGGGCGGCGTCTCGCCCTATCTGACCGTCGATGGCGCGGCCAACGCGTCGGAGTTCTACCAGCGCGCGTTCGGCGCAGAGGAGGTCACGCGCCTCGGCGGCCCCGACGGCAAGTTCATGCACATCCACCTCTACATCAACGGCAGCTCGGTGATGCTGTCCGACGCCTATCCCGAGCACGGCCACCCCTGGCGGCCGCCGGCCGGGTTCACGCTCACGCTCGAGGTGGACGACGCCGACGCCTGGGCCGATCGGGCCGTCAAGGCCGGCGCCACGGTGGTGAACCCCATCTCCGACATGTTCTGGGGCGCCCGCTGGGGCACGGTGCGCGACCCGTTCGGCGTCGAATGGGCCTTCAATGCGCCGAAGGCCTGAGGCAAGGTCCGGCGCAGATCAGGCGGCGAGGGACGTCCCCATGAGAGCGATCGGCTTGTTGATGCTCGCGGGGGTGTCGCTCGCCGCCTGCTCGCCGCAGACCGGAGCGCACAAGGCGGCCCAGCCGCCGCCCGCGGCCGCGCCGGTCAAGGGCGAGCCGGTGGCGCCGGGGCCGCCCGGCCAGACGCAGGCTCCGGCCGCGACCTACACGCTGGACAAGAACCACTCGACGGTGGTGTTCCGCCTGAACCACCTGGGCTTTTCGCACTACACGGCCCAGTTCACCAAGCTCGACGGTCAGCTCGCCTTCGATCCGGCGCATCCGGAGGCCATGCGGGCGAGCGTCTCGATCGACCCGAACTCGCTCGCCCTGCCGCCGCCGCCGACCGGGTTCAGGGCGACCCTGCTCGGCCCCATCTGGCTGGACGCCGGGAAGTATCCGCAGATCCGCTTCGTCTCGACCAAGGTCGAGCGGACCGGGCCGAACACGGCGCGGGTCACCGGCGACCTCACGCTGCACGGCGTCACCAAGCCCATCGTGCTGGAGACCACCTTCAACGGCGGCTATCCGGCCAACATCTACGATGGCGCGCGGGTCGGCTTCTCGGCCCACACCAGCTTCCGCCGCTCGGATTTCGGCGTCGCCTCCGGCCTGCCGGCGCCGGGCACTAACCTGGGCGTGGGCGATCGGGTGGACGTGATCATCGAGACCGAGTGGAATAGCGGCAAGCCGACCGGCAAGTAGCGGCGGCGAAGGAGTCCTGAAATGCGCCGTCGTGGATGGCTTTGCCTCGGCCTTGTCGCCGCGCTGACTGGGGTCTCGCCGGCCGCCCTGGCGCAGGCCCCGCAGGCCGATCCCGCCTTGCGCGCCTCCTGCCGGCGTCTGGTCACGGCGCAGGCCGGCGGAATGGACTTCGGCGCGGTGATCCTGACCATGAGCCAGCGTTTCCTGCCCGCCCTGACGCCCGAGCGGCGCAGCGCCCTGCAGGCCGCGTTCGCACGCCATTCGGATGAGCTGACCGAGGTTGCCGCGGGGGTTTGCGCGAGCAGCCTGACGGCCGACGACGTCGCCGCGCTCACGGACTTCTATGGGACGCCGCTCGGCCAGTCGATCGCCCGCAAGGCGTTGAGCGGCGACCCGCTCACGCCGGAGGAGCACGAGGCGCGGGCGCGCTTCGAGGCCAGTCCGGCCGGCGCGGCGGTCAAGGCCAAGCAGGCCAGGATAATCGTCCAGACGGTGCAGGCCGAGCAGCCGATCTACCGCAAGGCCATGGCCGAGCTGTGCGCCGAGTCCGGCCAATGCCCGGCCGGGCCGCAGACGCCGGCGCCCGGCGCTGAGCCCGCGCCCGCCCACTGAGCTATCGCAGCGCCTTGCGGGTCTGCTCCCAGTACTGCGCGCCGGTGATCAGGGTGACCAGGGCGGCGAGCCAGAACAGCGCATGCGCGCCGGCCGTCGCGGGGCCGCGCAGCGCCGGATCGTCCGGCAGCGAGAAGGCGCCCCAGGCGGCGACGATCAGCTCCAGCGCCAGCGCCGTGAGCTGAAGCGTGGTCTTCCACTTGGCGAGCCGGGTCACCGGCAGCTTCACGCCCTTGCCGGCCCCCACTTCGCGAAGCGCGCTGACCGTGAACTCGCGGAACAGGATCAGGCCGGCCGGCAGCACGACCATCGGCTGGGGGCCGAGCGCCAGCAGGCCCAGCACCGCGCCGCAGACCAGCACCTTGTCGCCGATCGGGTCGAGGATCGCGCCCCAGACGCTGGTGGCGTTCAGCTTGCGGGCCAGCCAGCCGTCGAAGAAGTCGGTCACCGCCGCCACCACGAAGGCGTAGACGGCCCAGCGCTCCAGCGCGAACTGCTGCGGCGCCTCGAGCCGGTCGGCCAGGCCCGGCACCGAGCCGGACGCGGCGGCCAGGGCCACGAACATGAACAGCGCCAGCACCAGGCGCGTCGAGGTCAGGATGTTCGGCAGGGCCTTCATCGACACTCCTTCCGCGGCGCCACTATGGCGCACGGCCCGATCCGCACAACGCGTCTTCAGCGGCCGCGTCTGCGGGGCTATCCTCGACGCGGCGGGGCGGCCCTGAGTTCGAGGAGGCGTCCGGTGCGCGTGTGGTTGGCGAGTCTTCTGGCGGGCGGCGCGGTCCTGGCGGCCGGGTCGGCCCAGGCGCAGCTGCTGCAGTCCTGGCACGACTGCGTGGGCGACGGCCAGGCCGGCCCGCTGCAGCAGATCAACGGCTGCAGCGAGGTGATCCGCTCGGGCCTGGAGACGCCGCCGCACCTGGCGGTGGCCTTCTACAATCGCGGCGTCGTGCTGCAGAGCCAGGGCGAGATCGAGCGCGCCATCGCCGACTACGATCGCGCGGCGAGCCTCGACCCGACGCTGCCCGATCCGCTCGCGGGCCGCGGCGCGGCCCGTTTCGCCAAGGCCGATTTCGCGGGCGCGCTGGCCGACTACGACGCTGCGCTGCGGAGCCGGCCGGCCAAAGTCGACGCCCTGATCGGACGCGGCGCGGCGCACGCGGCGCTCGGCGACTTCCCGGCGGCCATCGGCGACTACGACCGGGCGCTGGAGATCGCACCCGCCTCCACCGAGGCGCTGGAGGCCCGCGGCCTGGCCTACGCCAGGCTCGGCGAGGCCGAGCGGGCGGCGGCGGACGAGAGCCGCGCCATCGCCATCGATCCGCGCGACGCCGCGGCCTACCGCAACCGCGCCAGCCTCGAGGCCGCGCGCGGGGCGCTGCAGCCGGCGCTCGCCGATTACGGGGCGGCGCTGCGGCTCGCGCCGGGCGACACCTATGCCCTGGCCGGCCGCGCCTGGGTCCTGACCCGGACCGGCGATCGGGCGGGCGCGGCGGCCGACTATGCCGCGGTGCTCAGGCTCCGGCCGAACGACGCCTCGGCCCAGTTCGACCAGGGCTTCGCCCGCGCCGCGAACGGCGATGCGGCGGGAGCGGTCGCCGCCTACACCGCGGCCATCGCGCTCGATCCGAAGGACGCCGGCGCGTTCAACAACCGCGGCGACGCCGAGGCGGCGCAGGGGCAATTCCGGCAGGCCAAGGCCGACTTCGACCAGGCGCTGGCGCTTCGGCCCGGCTACCGCCTCGCCCTCGCCAACCGCGCCAGCCTGGCGCTGCAGGCCGGCGACTTCGCGGCCGCCGCGGCCGACTACTCGGCGGTGCTGCAGCAGGATCCGGCCGACCTGGAGGCGCGGCTCGGTCGGGCGATCGCCTATGGCGCCGACAAGAAGCCCACCCTGTCCCTGGCCGACGCCGACGCCGCGGTGCGCCTCGCGCCGGCTTCTGCCGAGGCGCTCAACACCCGCTGCTGGAGCCGCGCGCTGGCCGGCCAGGCGCTGGAGGCGGCGCTCGCCGACTGCGACCGCGCAGTGGCCCTGAAGCCCGACGCGCCGGAGGCCTACGACAGCCGCGGCCTCGCCCGGCTGCGGCGCGGCGACTACGCCCCGGCGCTGGCCGACTACGAGACCGCCCTGAAGCTCAGGCCGCAGATGGCCAGCGCCCGCTTCGGCCGCGGGCTGGCGGAGCTGAAGCTGGGGCGGAGCGAGGAAGCCCGCGCCGACCTCGCCGCCGCGGCGAAGCTCGATCCGGACGTCGCGGCCAACTACGCCCGCTTCGGGGTCACGCCCTAAGCCCTGCGCCGCACCTGATCGCCTACAAGAGAGTCGCGGATATTCCACGATTTGTGGAGCCAAAACCCGCCGCGAGCGGCGACGCAAGCTCATGATACACCTGAGAAAGAACGGCCGGACTGTTCCTGGTTCGTTCAGTATAGCACAACACGGTGCGGCGCCGGCGAGTTGACTCCGCCGTAGCCGCGCGATGGCATCGCGGCATGCCGCAGCTTGGCTTTCCCGCTCCGCTCACCGCGCCGCGCCCGGCCTGGCCGAGGCGGCGGACGCATCCGGTCGTGGGCCGCCGCGGGATGATGGCGGCGGCGCACCCGCTGATCGCCTCGACCGGGCTGAACGTGCTGCGGCGCGGCGGCAACGCCGTGGACGCGGCGGTGGCGGCGGCGCTCACCGCGGCGGTGGTGATGCCGGAGATGTGCGGCCTGGGGGGCGACCTGTTCGCCATCGTCCATCCCGGGCCGGGCGCGGGCGAGCCTCTGGCCTTCCTCGGCAGCGGCGCGGCGCCGGCGGAGGCGAGCCTTGCGATGGTCCGCGCCCGGGCCGAGCGCGGGGCGGACGGGACGCCGAGGATGCCGCTCCGCGGCGGCCTCTCGATCTCGACGCCCGGCATGGTCGACGGCTACCGCGCGCTGCTGGCCCGCTTCGGGAGCCGGCCGTTCGGCGAGCTGGCGGAGGATGCGATCCGGCTGGCCGACGAGGGCGCGCCGCTCAGCCCGCTCGCGGCCCACGTGATGAGCCTGTTCCGGGAGGTGCTGGCCTCGCACACCGCCACCGCGGCGGTGTTCCTGCCGGGCGGAGGGCCGCCGGCCCCAGGCGCCCTGCTGCCGCAACGCGATCTCGCCGCCACCCTGCGGACCCTGGCCCGCGAGGGCCCGGAGGCGTTCTACCAGGGGGCCCTCGCAGGCCGGATCGCCGCCGGGGTGCAGGCCGCGGGCGGCGCGCTCACGGAGGGCGACCTCGCCCGCCACGCCACCACCGTCGAGGCGCCGCTTTCCACCACCTACCGCGGCCGCACGGTCCTGCAGACCGGTCTGCCCAGCCAGGGGTTCATCCTGCTGGAGGCGCTGAACATCGTCGAGCATGCGCCGACCGCCATGCTCGCCCGCGGCGACGCCGAGGCCCTCCACCTGATGGCCGAGGCGCTGAAGCGCGCCTACGCCGACCGCCTGGCCCACGCCCGCGACCCGGCCGCCGGCCCCACCCCGCTCGAGCGGCTGCTCGCCAAGCCCTACGCGGCCGAGGCGTTCGCCCGCATCGATCCGGCGCGAGCGTCCGACGCGCCCGCGCCGGCCCTGCAGGACGGCGACACCACCTACCTCTGCGCGGTGGACGCGGACGGCATGATGGTCTCGCTGATCCAGTCGGTCTCCTCGGCGTTCGGCAGCGGGGTCGTCGCCGGCGGCACCGGCGTGCTGATGAACAACCGCGCCGGCCGCGGATTCGAGCTCGATCCCGCGAGCCCCAACCTCTACGCGCCCGGCCGGAAGACCATGCACACCCTGAACTGCTGGCTGCTGCTGGACGAGGCGGACGTCCCCGTCGTGGTCGGCGGCACCCCGGGCGGCGACGGCCAGCCGCAATGGGGCCTGCAGCTCGTCTCAGGGCTGATCGACGGCGGCCTCGACGTCCAGCTCGCGAGCGAGGCGCCGCGCTGGCAGGTCTGGCCCGGCACCGACCCGCACGACCGGCCCAACCCCTGCCGGCTGCAGATCGAGACGCGGATCGGCGAGGCGGTGCTGGAGGGCCTGGACGCCAAGGGCCACCGCATCGAGCGGCTGCCCGGCTGGGCTGGCCAGGGCGCCGCCCAGCTCATCGCCCGCGACCCCGCGACCGGGGTGCTGATGGGCGGCTCCGACCCGCGCGTGGAGGGGCTGGCGCTGGGTTGGTAGCGGCGGCGGCCCCGCCGCGCGCCCCCGCTCCCCGGAATGGGGAGCAACGCAGCATGGTGAAGAGGTCTCCAACCATGTCGGTTCATGCTCCGGCAGGCCGCGCGGGGCCAGGATGGCGGCATGGAGAGCTGGTTCGACGAACGGTTCGCGCAGGCCACGTCGCGCGACCGGCGCCAGGCGAGGCTGCGGTTCGGGGCGAGCCTGGCCATGACGCTGGTGCTGGCGGTGGCCGGCGACTGGCGCGCCGCGCTGGCCTGGGCGGCGCCGGCGCTGGCTCTGGAGGGCGGGCTGCAGGCGATCATGCGGCCGATCGCCGAGGGCGAGCCGCCGACCCCGCTGCGCGGCTGGGGCGCGGTGATCCTGCGCATGCTGCAGAGCTATGTGTGGATCGCCGCCGGCTTCATCCTGTGGAGCGCGGGCGGGCCGGCGGGACGCGCCTGCGGCATGGGGGTGTTCTCCGCCCTGCTGCTCTATCTGATCGCCCGCAAGGACCGCTCGCCGGCGCTGGCCATCGCCCAGGCCCCGGCGCTGTTCGCGCCGCTGCTGACCGCCATCCTGTTCCCCTCGCGCTGGGGCGCGGAGATGGCGCTGATCCTGATCTCCCTGATCCAGGGCGGGCTGGCCGGCTATGTGCTGCTGGGCGACCTGCAGCGCGGGGCCCAGTCTCAGGCGCCCGTGCGGCGGACGGCTCGGGTCGCGCCGGCAGTTGCTGAGGCCGCCGGCCCGGCGAGCCTCGCCGAAGACACCCCCAGCCTGGAGAGCCTGATCGAGGCCAAGCGCCAGGCCGAGGCCGCCAGCCAGGCCAAGAGCGCCTTCCTGGCGGTGATGAGCCACGAGATCCGCACGCCGCTGAACGGCGTGCTGGGCATGACCCAGGCGCTGGCCGCCGACCCCGCCCTGACCCAGGCGCAGCGCGCCCGACTGCACACCATCCGGGACTCCGGCGAGTCGCTGCTGGCCATCCTCAACGACATCCTCGACCTCTCGAAGATCGAGGCCGGCAAGCTGGAGCTGGAGCACGTGGCCTTCGAGATCGGCGACGTGGCCGAGACCGCGCACGCCTCGTTCAAGGCGCTCGCCCGGCAGAAGGGGCTGAAGTTCAAGCTGTTCGTGGCGGATCGTGCGAAGGGCGCCTACCTGGGCGATCCGACCCGCGTGCGGCAGCTGTTGTTCAACCTGGTCTCCAACGCGCTCAAGTTCACCGACGAGGGCGAGATCAGGCTCGCCGTCGAGGCCGGCGCGAAAGGCGGGCTGGTGCTCAGCGTTTCCGATACCGGCGTGGGCATCGCCCCCGACCGGCTGGAGCGGATCTTCGACAAGTTCGAGCAGGCCGACCTGTCGGCGACGCGCCGGCACGGCGGCGCGGGCCTGGGGCTGGCGATCTGCCGCGAGCTCTGCACGTTGATGGGCGGGACGATCGGCGCCGAGAGCGAGCTGGGCAAGGGCGCCCGCTTCACCGTCGCGCTGCCGCTGGAGCGGCTGGGGGCCGGCGCGGCGAAGCCGGCTGCAGCCCCGAAGCCCGCGGGGCCGGCCGAGGCGCAAGACCTGCGCATCCTGGCGGCCGAGGACAACCCGACCAACCAGCTGGTGCTGAAGGCGCTGCTCGCGCAGGTTGGCGTCGAGCCGGTGGTGGTGGAGAACGGCAGGCTGGCGGTGGAGGCCTGGGAGAGCGGCGGCTTCGACCTGATCCTGATGGACATCCAGATGCCGGAGATGGGCGGCATGGAGGCCGCGCGCGCCATCCGCGCGGCGGAGGCCGCGCTGGGCCGTCCGCGCATCCCGATCGTGGCGCTGACCGCCAACGCCATGGCCCATCAGGTGGCCGAATACGAGGGGGCCGGCATGGACGCCCACGTGCCCAAGCCGATCGACACGGCGCTGCTGTTCGGGACGATCGAGCGGCTGCTCAGCGAACCGGCCGAGGCCGGCGAAGGCGAGCCGGCGCGCCAGGCGGGCTAACCGCGACCCACGCGTGGCGCGGGCCAGCCGATGGAGGCTTCGTGGCCGCGGAAGTTGCGGAGCCACCAGGCCCAGTCCTCCGGCACCAGGCCGAACGGGTCGTCGCGGCCGAGCTCGCGGGCCGCCCACACCGGCCAGTGCGGATTGGCGAGCGCCGGGCGGCCGAGCAGGACGAGGTCGATCAGCTCGTCGCGGATCGCGCGGTCGGCGACCTCGGGCTGCCCGAGGTTCCAGCTGACGCCGACGGGCACGCCGACCTCGCGGCGCACGCGGGCGGCCTTCTCGACCATGAACGCCGGGTCGTTGAACGGGCGGCGCTGGAGCTCGGGGGTGTTCAGGCCGAGACTGAGATCGGCGATGTCGAGGCCGTGGTCCTTCATCCGGCGCACGGCCTCCAGCGCGTCGTCGAACTGGACGCCGTCCTCGTGCAGGTCGTCGGAGCCCAGGCGCATGGAGAGCGGCAGGCGCTCCGGCCACACCTCGCGCACCGCGTCGAGCGCCTCGAGGTGGAAGCGCAGGCGGTTGTCGAACGAGCCGCCATACGA
>NZ_DATIMC010000092.1:0-7383 GCF_035475775.1 Phenylobacterium sp.
GAGCTGACCCGCCGCTGGGGCGCCTACGCCTCGGTCTTCTATGGCCAGAACGGCACGGTGGGCTCGACGAGCCTGCTGAACGGCCGCGGCGTCTCGCAGGTGGGCGGCGAGGTCTACTACCGGCCGGACTGGTCGCCGGCGGGCGCGCAGGTGCAGGTGTTCGGCCGCGCCTTCGAGACCCTCGACGGGCCCCGCGGCACGGCGACCGGCGGCAAGACCACCCAGGGCTGGATCGGCCTGGAGGTGAAGCCGCTGCGCTCGCAGAACGTGGTCCTCGAGGCCAGCCGCCTGGTGAAGATCGGCGGGCTCGCCGAGAACGACTGGATGCTGCGGGCGGCCTGGTCGGCGAACGCCGGCCTGCTGCCGGTCCTGGGCCGCCGCAACTGGCCGATGTGGATGGCCTATGTGGAAGGGGCGCGGCTCACCGAGCATCGCGAGAGCCTGGGATTCGCCGACCTGCGGTACGGCCGGACCTTCAGCCTCTCCAGCGACGGCGGCTGGCTGGCGGCGCCCTTCGTCGGCGCGGTCTGGGCCTACGACAACAAGATCGCGCGCCGCTCGGCGCTCGGCGCCGGCCCGGGCGTGATGGTCCGCAGCTGGTTCCGCGAGACGCCCGACAAGGCGCCCCAGTCCTACGTCGATTTCGCCGTGCAATACCGGGCCCGGATCTCCGGCGACCGCCGCGGCGAGGGCGTCTTCGGATCGATCAGCGTCTCCTACTGAGGACTCCTCTCAGGGGAACCGGCTTGACCCGCGAGCCCCCACGCCCGCCAGCTTGGCGCGGTCCATGGGGGAGATCCGGCACGTGCCTCTGGCGGAGACGTCCGACCTGAGCCAGTTCGTCTCGCTGGCGCCGCTGGCGTCGACCTCGCCCGGCGAGACGCATTCGGCGCTCATGCTGTCGCAAGCCTCGTTCAGCGGCGATTTCAGCTTCGGCGCCTCGGTGCTGACCGACCAGCAGCTCCGCCTGAACAGCGCACCCAACCCCTGGGAGACCGCCTGGGTCGTCTGGGACTACACCGACAACGACCACTTCTACTATTTCGCCCTGAAGACCAACGGCTGGGAGCTCGGCAAGCGCGACCCGGCCTATGCGGGCGGACAGCGGTTCCTGGCCACCGGCTCCGACACCAGCTTCCTCCTGAAGACCTGGTACCAGGTCTCGGTCGCGCAGTCCGGCGGGACCATGGCGGTCAGCGTCGACGGCCGGCAGATCGTCAGCTTCGCCGACGCCGAGCGGCCCTACGCGTCGGGCCAGCTCGGGCTCTACGCCGAGGATGCGCGCATCTACGTCGACAACGTCACCGGCGCTCTGACCGACAGCTTCGAGAGCTATCCCCAGGCGCCGCTGCAGGACGGCTCGCTGATCGGCGCGAATTGGGAGATCGCCTTCCTGGGATATGGCGCGGGCGGCGTGACGCAGCTTTCCGTGCAGCCCGTCTCGCCCGCCGCGGTGCTGAGCCTTCCCCTGAGCGCCGCGCCGGCCGACGCCCTGGTCGGGGGCCAGAAGGCGGACGTGCTGGTGGGCACGTCAGGGGCGGACCTGCTGGACGGCCGGGCCGGCGGCGACACCCTGTCGGGCGGCGCCGGCGACGACACCTACGTGGTCGACAACGCCAGGGACCAGGTCAGGGAAGCGGCCGGCGCGGGCGTCGACACCGTGCGGACGAACCTCTCCAGCTACACGCTTCCGGCCAATGTCGAGAACCTGCAGCTCACCGGCGGCAAGGGCGAGAAGGGCTTCGGTAACGGCCTGGACAACATCCTGACCTCGAACGGCGTGTCGGCGAGCCTCGACGGCGGCGCGGGCGACGATGTCCTGGTCTCGAACGGCGGCAAGGACACCCTGACCGGCGGCGCCGGCCACGACGTGTTCCAGATCGCCGCCCTGCCGGCGGGCGCGGCCCGGATCACCGACTTCACCCCGGGCCAGGACGTGCTCGACCTGCGGCCGCTGCTGACCGGCTACGCCGGGCCGGATCCGGTGCTCGACGGATGGGTTAGGATCGCGCCCGACGGCGCCGGCGGGACCCTGGTCCTGGTCGACGCCGACGGCCCGCAGGCGGCGCATGGGTTCGTGGCCGTCGCGGACCTGCTGAAGGTCTCCGGCGGCCTGGCGATGCAGGTCGACTGGGTCTTCCGCTGAGCGCCTGCGCGGATATGCCGGCCCGGCGCTCGCTTGTCCTTCACGGCCAAAGGCTTAAGCTGCCGGTGGGGGCTGTGGATAAGATGCTCGGCAGAGTCGGGTTCACACCGAAGTCAGGCGTTTCGCGCATGCTGTGGACGGTCGGCGTGGTGCTGGCGGCCACCTTGCTCGGACTTATGCTCGAGCGCGGCATGGGCGTGAGCCGCGGCACGCTGCTCTACTTCGGCGCCGTGCTGATCTGCGCGGGCTGGCTCGGCGTCTGGTACGGCCTGCTCGCCGCCCTCGCCGCGACCCTGGCCTATAATCTCTCGACCGGCGCGGCGACCCTGCACTTCGTGCTCGGGACCAAGCAGGACATCGTCAATCTCGTCGTCTATTCGGTGGGCGCCTGGATCGCGGGGCTCTACGTGGACGAGACCCGGCGCGAGCGCGACGCGGTGCTGAGCGTCGCGCGCCGGCCGCGCCATGTCGCTTCGGAATCACGGCTGGTGCGCTTGCGCGACTGGCTGCGCGGCTGGCCGCCGCTGGTGGAAGCCTCTCGGGTCGCCGTCGCCCTCTTGGTCAGCATCTCGTCCCTGGGCATCGGTCTCCTGGTCATGCGCGCAGTCGGGCCCGCCGCCGTCTCGATGATCTACCTGGCCGGGGTCGTGCTTTCGGCCAGCCTGCTCGGCTCGCGCTATGCGCTGATCACCGCGCTCGTGAACGTCGTGGCCTACGACTACTTCGTGGTCGAGCCGCGCTACACGCTGGCTCTGAACAGCGCGGTCGCCGGCGTAAACCTCGTGGTCTTCCTGGCGGTCGGCTGGCAGGTCGGACGTTTCACCGAACGCGTGCGCTACGAGCGCCGGGCGGTGCGCAGCCTGTTCGACGCCGGCCGCAGCTTCTCGGCGACGGCTGACGAGCAGTCGCTGCGCGAGCTGATCTGCAAGGCCGTGGCGATGGTCTCGGGGTCGCGCTACGTCGCGGTCTGTGACGAGACCGGCCGGGTCTTCGCGCGCACGGCGGCGCGCGAGCACGATCCGCCGCCGCCCGAGCTGCTGCGCGAGACGAGCCCCATTCCGCCGCACCGGCTTTGGAGCGTCCAGGCCCTGAGCGCCGAGGGGCGGACCTTCGGACGGGTGATCTGGGCGCGCGGCGTCCCCGATGAGGACCGGCTGGTCGAGGCGACCGTCAATGTGCTGGTCGATCTCGGGGGGGCGGCGATTTCCCGGGCGCGGCTCAGCGCGGAGCACGCGCAGCTGGAAGTGGTGGCTCAGGCCGAGCAGCTTCGGCGCGCCCTGCTGGCCTCGGTCTCGCACGACCTGCGCACGCCGCTGGCCGGGATCCTGGGCTCGGCGACGAGCCTGCTGGACCACTTCGACAAGTACGACGAGCGGATCCGGCGCGACCTCCTGGCGAACATCCGCGAGCAGGCGCACCGGCTCAGCCGCTACATCGAAAACCTGCTCGGCATGACCCGGCTGGAGTCCGGGACTCTCCAGCCACAGCTGCAGGCCGTGGCGCTGGAGGCCGTGGTGGTCGAGGCGTGGGAGATCATCGCGGAGAACGCCGGGCCGACGAAGCCCGAGCTCGACATCGAGGACGGACTGGAAGTGCTCGCCGACCCGACGCTGCTGCGCCAGGTGCTCTGGAACCTGCTGGAGAACGCGGTGAAGTTCAGCCCCTCCGGATCCACCGTGGAGGTCAGCGGCCGTCTGATCCGCAACCGGGTGCGGCTCACCATCCGTGACGAGGGTCCGGGCCTGCCGGAGGGCGAAGCCGAGCAGCTCTTCGAGCCGTTCGTGCGCGGCCTGCACACCAAGGGCTCCGGCTTCGGCCTGGGCCTGTTCATCGCCCGCAGCTTCCTGGAGGCCATGGGCGCGGCGATCAAGGCCCGGGCCGCCAAGGACGGGCGCACCGGCCTGACGTTCGAGCTCTCCCTGCCCAGGCCGGCGATCGTGGAGGTGGCGGCGTGACCAACAAACCTTCGATCCTGGTCGTCGACGACGAAGAGCAGATGCTGCGCGTGCTCAGGCCGACGCTGGAGGCGCAGGACTACAGCGTGGCCACGGTCACCACCGGCGAGGCGGCGCTCCAGGCGCTGGCCGCCGAGAGCTTCTCGGTCATGATCCTGGACCTGGGCCTGCCCGACATGGACGGCAAGGAGGTGATCCGCCGCGCGCGCGCCTGGACCAACCTGCCGATCATCGTGCTGTCCGCGCGCGACGCCGATACCGAGAAGATCGCCGCCCTCGACGACGGGGCCGAAGACTACCTCGCGAAACCCTTCTCGGTTGGCGAGCTGCTCGCCCGCATCCGCGTGGCGCTGCGCAGCGGCGAAGCCGCGGTCAACGCCCAGACCCTGACCGTGGCCGGCCTGGAGTTCGATTTCCGCCGTCGCCGCGCCAAGCTGGCGCGCGGCGAGGTGAGCCTCTCCGGCCGCGAGACCCAGTTCCTGCGCCTGCTGCTCGAGCGACGAGGACAGGTCGTCACCCATCGCGAGATCATCCTGGCGGTCTGGGGCGATCTCGACCGGGCCGACGCCCAGTTCGTCCGCGTGCTGGCCGGCCAGGTGCGTCACAAGGTGGAGGAGAACCCCTCCGAGCCGCGGCTGATCGTGACCGTCCCGGGCGTGGGCTATCAGTTCGGGGAAACCGCTCCGGATGCGGACCCGGTCGCCCCGGCCGCGGCGCACTCCTGAGCCGATGGCTGCGCGGCCGCGCAGCCCGCGGGGTGCGCGCCGAGGTCAGACCGAGAGGAGCCGGTCGAAGAACGAACGATAGCGCTGCATCGCCAGCCGCAGGTCCTCCGTCGAGACCTTGTCGCCGCGGTCCCACTGCTTCTCCAGGCCGGAGCGTTCCTCGGCGAAGGTCTCCGCCAGCCGCTTCATGGTCATCGCGACCAGATGGTCGGCGCCCTCGACGGCCTTTCGCGGCTCGTCGACGAACCCGGTCTGGATCGACTCCCAGTTGCCGCGCAGCTCGTCGACCTCCTTCGGGTCGAGCAGCGGCGCCGGCTTGCCGCCGTCCTTGCCGAAGCTTCGCGGCTCGGCGGCCCCTTGGCCGGACGCCTCGGCCAGCTCAGCGGTCGATAGCTCGTCCTTCTGCGGCGCGGGGCGCCCCTGAGGCTGCGGCGCACGGTCTCGGTCAGTGTCGGGCATGGCGGTCCTCTTGGGTTGGAGCCTGCCTGTCGCGCCCGCCAGGCAGGCCGACGAGGTCTTCGAACAGCGCCTTGCAGTGGACCATGGCCTGGCGCAGGTCCTCGGTCCCGGCCTGGCCGCGTTCGTGGCGCTGGGCGATCTCGTGCGCGGCGCGGTAGTGCTCGACCACCTCCGGATGGTCGACGGAAAGGTCGGCGGCGCGTTGGTCGAAGTCGCTCATCGGGTAGCCGCGCGCGACCATCACCTCGCCGAGCAGCTTGTCGGCGGCGGCGATCGCCGCGCCCGGATCGTCGACGAACTGCGCCTGCACGCCGCGCCAGCGCTCGATGAACTTGGTGCGGTCCTCAGGCGCCAGCGGACGGATGTCCAGCGCCTCGACGCGCTTCTCCCGCTGGCGCAGCTCCGATTCGGCCTTCAGGCGTCCGCCGCTTTCCTCGACGGTGCGGCCGTACTCCGGTCCGAACTTGTCGCGCAGGTCCTTCGAGCGGCGCTGCACGTAAGCAAAGGCGATGATCGCGACGATGACGATCACCGCCGCGATGATGACGAGGGTGGTTGTATCCATGGACGTGCTCCGATCGGCATGGTCGCCGACAGGAGCGCCACCCAGCTGCGACCGCGGGCTCTCCAACGGATTTGCTGAGCCGCAGTTCCGCCAGGCGGCCAGGGAGCGCCGTGGAAGCGACGGGCCAGGCGCTCGAACGAGGGCGCCGGGAGCCTGTCGGCCTCAGAAGATCCAACCGTCGTCGTTCAGGATCGTCCCGTGGGCGACGCCGTTGAGGATCTCGGCCCCCGTGGCGTTTGAGAGCGTGAGGTCGAAGTGCTCGTCAGGCTCCGGCGTGGTGTCGCCGACCACAGGGATCCAGACCTGCTTGACGCTCTCGCCGCCGCCGAACCATATCTCGTTGGATGGGAACACTCCGCCCTCGAAGTCCGATGCGCTCGCCGGACTGGCGCCGGACGGGGTGACGGCGTAGAAGGCGGTGGTCGGGCCGGACAGGTCGCCCGCCCGGGTGACCGTATAGACCTGATAGTCGATCCCGTCGTTTCCCTCGGCCTGCGCGATGTCGGAAGACAGCGAGATCGTGGTGGCCGCGTCAGGCGCCGGAGCGCTGGGAGCCACATAGCCGGCGTCGTCGTTCAGGATCGTGCCGTGGGCGGCGCCGTTCAGGATCTGAGCCCCGGTCGGGTTGGACAAGGTGAGAGCGAACTGCTCGTCGGCTTCGGGCGTGGTGTCGCCCGCCACCGGCACCCAGATCTGCTTCACGCTCTCCCCGCCGCCGAACCAGATTTCGTTGGACGGAAGCACACCGCCGCTGAAGTCCGAAGCGCTCGCCGGATTGGCGCCGTAACCGCTGACGGCGTACTCGGCCGTGGTCGGGCCGGACAGGTCGCCCGCCCGGGTGACGGTGTAGATCTGATAGTGGGTCCCGTCGTTTCCCTCGGCCTGGGCGACATCGCCGGATAGCGAGATCGTGGTGGCCGCGCCGGGCGCGGAGGCGCTGGCCGGCGCGCTGGGCGCGACATAGCCCGCGTCGTCGTTGAGGATCGTGCCGAGCGCGGCGTTGTTGAGGATCTGCGCGCCCGTCGGGTTGGACAGGTTGACGGCGAACTGCTCGTCGGCTTCGGCCGTGGTGTCGCCCGTCACCGGCACCCAGATCTGCTTCACGCTCTCCCCGCCACCGAACCAGATCTCTCCGGTGGGAAGCACGCCGCCGTCGAAATCCGAGGCGCTCGCCGGATTGGCGCCGTAGCCCGTGACCGCGTAGTTGGCGGTGCTCGCCTGGGAAAGATCCCCGGTTCGCGTGACGGTGTAGACGTACCAACTGGTCCCCGCATCGCCTTCCGCGTGGGTGATCGCCGTCGGATCGGAGATGGTGATGGCGGTGTTGGTCGAGGGGGCGACGGCCGATTGCGAGCTCTGCGCGGACTGCGTGGGCACGATGGCCGTGTAGCCCGATCCCGACGTGTAGGGGTTGGAATCCCAGACCTTGATGTAGTCGATCTTCATGGCCGCCTGGCCGCCGGTCGAGGAGAAGTCCGGCGCACCGGCCCACGAGCCGCCGACCGCCAGGTCGGCGAAGATGGTCATCGCCTG
>NZ_DATIMC010000093.1:0-6766 GCF_035475775.1 Phenylobacterium sp.
GCGCCAGGACGTCGACCTTCATCAGGCCAAGCGCGTCGATGTCGTCCTTGTCCCATTCGATGAAGGTCCGGTCGGGCATGGCGGCGTTGCCGATCGGCACCGTCTCGTCGAGCCGGCGCTTGGTCAGGACGTAGCCGCCCACGTGCTGCGAGAGGTGGCGCGGGAACCCCAGCAGCTCCTGCGCCAGCGCGGTGGCGCGGCGGATCTCCGGGGCGTCCGGGTCGATGCCGCACTGGCGGATATGGTCGTCGGCGACCTTGTCGCCCCAGCTGCCCCAGACGGTGTTGGCGAGCGCGGCGGTGATGTCTTCGGTCAGCCCCAGCGCCTTGCCCACCTGGCGGATCGCCATGCGCGGCCGGTAGTGGATGACCGTGGCGACGATGGCCGCCCGGTCGCGGCCATAGCGGTCGTAGACGTACTGCATCACCTCCTCGCGCCGCTCGTGCTCGAAATCGACGTCGATGTCGGGCGGCTCGCCGCGCTTCTCGGAGATGAAGCGCGAGAACAGCAGGTCCTGGTGCGGCTTGGTGGGATCGACCGCGGTGATGCCGAGGCAGAAGCAGACCAGGGAATTGGCCGCCGAGCCTCGCCCCTGGCACAGGATGTCCTGCTCGCGGGCCCAGCGGACCACGTCATGGACGGTCAGGAAATAGTTCGGGAAGTCGAGCTTCTCGATCAGCGCGAGCTCGTGCTCGATGGTCCTGCGCTCCTTCTCGGGGACGCCGTTCGGGAAGCGCCACCGGGCGCCTTGCCAGGTCAGGTCGCGCAGGTGCTGGATGGCGGTCTTGCCCGGCGGCACCGGCTCGTCCGGATATTCGTAGCGCAGCTGTGAGAGGTCGAAGCCGATGCGACCGGCGATCTCGAGGCTGCGCTCCACCGCGCCGGGGAACTTCGCGAACAGGCGGGCCATCTCCTCGGGGCCCTTGAGGTGGCGCTCGGCGTTGGCCTGCAGCCGAAGCCCCGCCTCGTGGATCGTGCAGCCCTCGCGGATGCAGGTCAGCACGTCCTGCAGCGGCCGCCGCTCCGGGCCGTGGTAGAGGACGTCGTTCACCGCCACCATCGGCGCGCCGCAGCGCTCGGCCATCCCCGCGAGACCGGCGAGGCGCTTCAGGTCGCGCGCGCCGTAGCGCCGGGCGGCGGCGAGCCAGAGGTCGGGCAATTCCCTGGCGATCCGCCTCAGCTCGGCCTCGAAGCCCGCGTCAAGCCGCTCCGGCGGGATGGCCAGCACGAGCTGGCCCTCGGCATGGTCGAGGAAATCGGGCAGGCGCAGCTCGCACTGGCCCTTCTCGACCCGCCGCTGGCCCAGGGTGAGCAGCCGGGTGAGCCGGCCATAGGCCTCGCGGTCGGTGGGATAGACGATCAGGCTGGGCGTCCCGTCGACGAAATCCAGGCGACAGCCGGTGAGCGCGCGGATTGTCGAGCCCGCTTCGCGCAGCTCCTGCATCGCCGACCAGGCGCGCACGACGCCGGCCAGCGAGTTGCGGTCGCAGACGCCGATCGCCTCGATGCCCAGCGCCGCGGCCCCGGCCACCAGCTCGTGCGGGTGCGAGGCGCCCCTCAGGAACGAGAAGTTGCTCGAAGCCTGCAGCTCGGCGTAGCGGGTCATTGTTCACCGCTCATTCCCGCGAAGGCGGGAATCCAAGCTGCGATCAAGACTGACCCGCGGGTGGTGCAGGTCGATAGGGCCGCTTGGGTCCCCGCCTTCGCGGGACGAGCGGAAGGGATGAAGCGACCCCTCATCCGAACACCCCGTGCAGCCACCACTTGGGCGGCTCGCCCGCGTCGTAGAGGCCGGCGCGGAACAGCCAGAAGCGCCCGCCGTCGGCGTCCTCCACGCGGTAGTAGTCGCGCACGTGGCCCACCGAGACCGCCTCGATCTCGCCCTTCCACCATTCCTCGCCGACGCGTTCGGGCCCTTCGGCGCGGCGCACGCGGTGCAGCCGACCGCGCCAGCGGAACTGGTTCGGCGGATCGTCGGGGGTGAGCGCGACCACCGCCTCCAGCGGCTCGGGGCGGCGGAACAGGCGCACCGGCCGAGGCGCCTCCGGATCCCACGGCCGCGCGCCGGCCGCGGGCGCGAGCGGTCGGCCGCGGGCGAGCGAGGCTTCCGGCACATGGCTCTCGACGGGGACGGCGCGCCAGACGCGGTCCTCGCCCAGCCGGTTGACGAGCCGGTCGACCAGCGGCGAGAGCCCTTCCTCGACGCCGGGCCGAGCCGCGCCCTGCAGCTCCGCCTGGCGGCCGGAGAGCGCCTCAACCTCGAAGGCCGCGAGGGTCACGACCTCGATCCCGAAGCCCGGGTCGACGGTCTCGATCTTGGGCGCGAGCAGCTTGGCGATGCGGTTGGCGTCGCGGCCGGGAAGCGCCAGTCCCGCCGCCACGCTCGGGCTCGCGCCGTCCAGCCGGTGGAAGAAGAGCTCGAAGCGGCGGGCGCCCTTGCCGGCCTCGTCCAGCCGCGCGCAGAGCTTTGCGGCGGCGTCGAAGGCGACCCGGGCCAGGTCCTCCGGGGCGCTGATCGGCTCGGCGAAGGCGAGCCTGGCGAGCCAGGGCGTGGACGGCCGGCGGAAGGCGAGCGCCTCGGCCGTTCGCCCGAGCGCCTGGTCGAGACGCGTGAGCGCCGCCTGGCCGAACCGCTTGGCGAAGGGGCCGCGGGGCAGGGCGAAGAGCTGGGACAGCCGCCGGAACCCCAGCCGCTCGATCTGGGCGGCGGTTTCGAGGTCGAGCTTCAGGGCCGCAGGCGGCAGCCCGCCCAGCGACTCGCGCTGCGCGCCGGGCGCGGCGATGGTCCCGTCGCGGCCGTAATGGGCGAGACCCCAGGCGGCGGCCGCGGTGTCGGCGACCGCCAGGCGGACGAAGACCCCGGCGCCCGCCAGCCGCGCGCGGAAGTCGGCCATCAGCTCGGCCTCGCCGCCCCACAGGTGGGCGAGCCCGCTGATGTCGAGGACGAGGCCGTCGGGCGGATCGGCCGCCACGGCCGGCGAGAAGCGGACGCACCAGTCGACGAGCGCCGAAAGCGCCTGGGCGTCGGCCTCCGGCTCGGCCTCGGCGGTCGCGAGCTCGGGGACCAGGGCCATGGCGTCGGTCGCCTTCTGGCCGGGATGGAGCCCGAGCCTGGCCGCCTCCAGGCTCACCGCCGTCAGCCGCCGCGTCCCCCGCTCGGCGGCGACCAGGGCGAAGGGGGGCGGAATATCTTTGCCCTTCTCCCCTTGCGGGAGAAGGTGTCGGGCGGAGCCCGACGGATGAGGGGTTTCCCGGCAGCCGGAGATCGAAGGGGCCGATGCGGAGGTTACGTTTTTGCGGCGCGGCCTGCGCGACCCCTCATCCCACCCCCTTTGGGGGCACTCTTCTCCCGCGAGGGGAGAAGGGGGTTTAGATCCGTCACGCCGCTCGGCGCTCGGGTTGCGTCGGCGCCAGGTGTCGATCGCCCAGGTCGGCGACCAGGCGCAGAGGATGCGGGCCATGGCAGGCCTCCGATGAATATGCCGCCCCCGCTTCGAAGAGGAAGGATCCCGTCCGCCCGCCCCGGCACCGCTCCAGCGCCACCTCGAACCGCGGCGCGCCGAGGCCGAACTCGCCCGCCGGCGGCGCGGAGGGCGCCGAGGCCGCGCGCCAGCGGGTCGCCGCGGCCGAGCCTGTCGCCGCGCGCCGGGCCGCCCCGCCGAACGGGCGCCGGCGGATCACGAAGCCTGCGCCGCCGCGCCGCTCGCAGGCGAGCTGCAGCCGCCGCCCGGCCCTCAGGTCCACGTCCCCCACCTCACCGATCACCGCCGCCACGCCGGGAGTGGACAGCGCGTCCTCCATCACCGCCAGCGCCTCGGCTTCGTCGCGGGCGCAGACCTGGATCAGCCGCTCGGCCGGGAAGCCCAGGCCGGCGAGGCCAGGGGCGAAGAGGTCGTCGCGGCGGAACACCCAGACGGCCTCGCCGCGGGCCGCCAGCGGCGCGGCCATCAGCGCCGCGAAGGCGGCCGGCGCCGCGCTCGTCTCGCTCTCCAGGCCCGCGCCGCAGAACTCGTGCCACGAGCCGAGCGGCAGGCCGCCGCCGGGCAGCCTGCCGTCGATCGCCGGATCCCCGAACGGCAGGACGCCGGCGCGCGCCCGCCCGGCCGCCTCCAGGGCGGCGATCTCCGCCCGGAGCGCGGCGAGCGCGGTCCCGCGAAAATCGGCCATCGCTTTCGGACTCCTTATGTTCTAATTTCGTTCTAGTAATCCCCAGGCCGGAGTCAAGTTCCTGTCACACTTCCCTGGCGGCCTGAATTCGGTTACATGTAACCTGAGAAAACCAATGAGCTCTTCCCCACGTGCATCCAGGGACAAGGTTCGGGCGCACCGTGAACGCCTGCGCCGCCAGGGCCTGAGACCCATCCAGATCTGGGTCCCCGATGTGCGCGCCGTCTCCTTTGCGGCAGAAGCCCACCGACAATCGGAGCTCGTCGGCAACGGCGTCTCAGAGGCCGACGATCAAGCCTTCATTGACGCCATCACTGAACAAGACGACCAGTGAAGCGCGGTGAAATCTGGAGCGCGGCCGGCCCAGGCTACGCTGGCAAACCGCGTCCTGTTGTCATCATTCAAGACGATCGTTTCGACGCCACCGCATCGGTCACCGTTTGCGCCTTCACCACGACCTTGTTCGACGCACCTCTATTCCGCCTCACGGTTCAGCCGACCGCCACCAACGGACTTCGCGAACCTTCTCAGCTCATGATCGACAAAGTCACGACGCTTCCGAAGTCGAAGATCGGCTCGAAAATCGGCTATCTTGATCCGGAGGATCTCCTCCGCCTGAATCAGGCGCTCATCGTCTTCCTCGGCATCGCCGGGCCGGCCAGCCGGTCCATTACTGCGGCGCGCTGAAGTCGAACGCGGGCTCGGGGCGTTTTTTCGCACCCCCGCCGAAATTCCATGTGAAGCCCACGAACGCCGCCTGGATGCGGGCGCGGTTGGTAAAGTGCTCATGCAGGAGAGGCGTGTCGAGCACTTCGCGGAACCGATAGATCCCGAACGGATCCTGCGCCGTCACCACCAAGGACAAGCTGTCGCTCAACTTGTGCTGGTAGCCCAGGAACACCAGGAACATCGGCTCATAGAAACCCTGCGGTATCAGGCGCTTGGGGTTCGCAATGCCGGTCACCTGGAACAGGTCGTTCGGGGTCGCCTGCCAGTTCAGGCTCGCGCGCCCGCCGCCGGCCAAATCGGAGCGACGCGGATTCACGCCCGCCAGGCCCAGGTTCTGGGATTCGATCTCGGCCCAGTAGAGGTTGACGCTCGCGTTGTAGCTCAGCGTCTTGCCCAGCTTGCCGTTGGCGACGAGCTCGAGGCCGGCGTTGCGGCTGCGGCTGAGGTTCTCCTTGGTGTTGAGCAGCAGGCCGTTGCCGAGGTCGCTCACCACGGTGGTCACGCCGTGGTCGTTCAGCCGGTAGAACAGCGTCGCGAGGTAATAGGTCCCGTTCTCCTTCAGCTGCCAGGCGGCTTCGAACGAGTGGGTGATCTGCGGCTCCAGGTTGGGGTTCCCCTGGGTCGCCACGGTGCTCTCGACCAGCCGGAAGCCGTTGAGGTCCTCGGGCGAGGGGCGCTGCACGCGCTCCGAATAGCTGGCGGTGAGCTGCTGGGCGTCAGAGAGCCTGTAAGCGAGGTGCAGGCTCGGATAGAGCCGTCCCTCCTCTCGCCTGAGCCGCGAGGCCATGGTCACCTGGTCGAGGTCGAGGCGCTCGTCCTCGTACCTGAGGCCGGCCAGCGCGGTGAAGTCGCCCACCGGCTGCTCATAGGTGACGTAGGCGGCGTTCAGCGTCTGCCTGTAGAGGAAGAGGTCCGACTGGGTGGGGTCGAGAACCGCGTCGTCGAGCGATGTCCCCGTCCGGATCGCCGCATCGTAGCGGTTGTCTTGGCCCCGCAGGTCGTAGCCCGCCTTGAGCTTCGCCGCATTCGGCATCGGGCGGTTGTAGTCCGCCTTCAGCTCGGTCTGCTCGAGCACGTTGCGCTGCAGGATGTCCCTGAAGGAGTCGGTCGAGGCCGGGACCAGGTGAACGTTCGTCAGCTGCTCGTCGTACTTCCCGAGCGTCCGCTCCTGGCTGAGGTCGACGTTGAGGTCGTGGTCCTGGCCGAACTGACGGCGAAAGCCCCCTGAACCCGACGTCGTGTCCGTGTCTTGGTGATAGCTGCCCGTCTGCGGGACATCGCCGACCACAGCGCCGCTCGCATCAGTCGTGATGGTGCGCTGCACAGTGTGAGGATCGTAGGTGAAATCGTTGTGGCGAAGCTCGGCGGAGAGCCGCGTCTTGGCGTCGAGGTCATAGTCGAGCGCGGCACGGGCGGTCCAAAGGTCCACCGGCCCCTTGAAGCTCAGGTTGCGGTGGCTGGTCAGGGTCTCGCCCGTGCTCCGGTCGATCGTCTGGCGGAAGTCTTCGATTCTCGAATGCTGCGGATCGTCGCGTGCGGCCAGGTTGCCGGTGAGGGCGACCTTGGCCGAATTGTAGGCGCCGGTGACGCCGATGTTCCGTCGCCCTGCGCCGCCGAGGTTGGCGCGGATCGAGCCCGAGCGGCCGGCCTTGCGGACCTTCTTGGTGATCAGGTTGATGATCCCCGCCGTACCCTCGGGGCTGAAGGCGGCGGACGGATTGGTGATCACCTCGACCCGCTCGATCTGGTCGGCCGGGAACGACTGCAGCGTCTGGCCGCCCGCCGGGCCCTTGAACAGGTTCGTCGGCTTGCCGTCGATCATGATGGTGACGTTGGGATCGCCGCGCAGGGAGACGTTGCCGTTCACGTC
>NZ_DATIMC010000094.1:0-22988 GCF_035475775.1 Phenylobacterium sp.
AGCCGCCTGAGGTCCTCGCGGCCGGCGAGCGTCGGCGGCTGGGCCTCCTCGGCTTCCGCCTCGGCGGCGGCCGAGAAGCCGGTCGGGATGCCGTGCGCGTGGATGGCGATCAGCGAGGCGGCGCGCGGCTCGTCCTCGCGGCCCACCACCTCCAGCAGCTTGCCGCGGTGCGGGCCGTAGCGGCCCACCGAGGCGCCGACCTGGGCGACCACCAGGTCGCCGTCCCTGAGCGCCTGGGCCTCGGCCGGATCGAGCACCAGGCGCTGCTTGGCGCGGCGGTCGACCGGCTCGACGCGGATCTCGCGGGCCGATTTGCGCACCACGCCCAGCACCCGGTGGGCGCTCTGGCCCAGCCGCTTGATCAGCCGGGCCTCCATTTCCCCGCTCTCCAGGCGCACGAAGCGCACCAGCAGCCGGTCGCCCAGCCCGGGCGCCTGTCCCGCCTCGCCCTTGCGGTCGGGGGCGAGCGGCACGAGCGGGGCGTCCTCGGCCCTCGCCAGCTTCACCAGCAGGTCGCCGTCCGGATCGCGCTCGGCGACCTCGACCACGCCCACTTCGGGCAGCGCGCCGCGTTCGGCGACGCCCGTGCGGCCGCGGCGGCCGAGCGCGCCTTCGGCGTGCAGTTCGCGCAGCATCTCGCGCAAGGCGCGCCGGTCCGCGCCCTTCAGGCCGAAGGCGCGGGCGATGGCGGCGCGGTCGGCCTCGCCGTGCTCGCGGACATAGGCGACCAGGGCCTGCCGGTCGGGGAGACCCTGCGGCGGACGGGCTTTCGGGGAACGGGACCTGGCCATGAAGGGGCGTTGCTTAGCACCTTTGAACGCGGTTCCTTAGCGGCTGCTCCCGCCGCCTGCCTCCGAGGTCCCCATGCTGACCGGCGCCCACCGCTTCCCCCGCCAGGATGTCGTGGCCTACGGCCGTCCCGCCGCCGAGGCGCTGCGCGAGTTCGCCGCCAGCGCCGGCGCGACGCGGCTCTTGATCACCACCCCGCGCTCGCTGGGGGAGAGCCTCGCCGCGCAGCTGGCCAAGGATCTGGGCGAGCTCTGCGTCGGGATCGTCGCGGGCGTGCGGGCCCATTCGCCGAGGGAGGCCGTGATGGCGGGCGCCGAGGCGGCCCGGCGGCGGCGGGCCGACCTGCTGGTGGCGCTGGGCGGCGGCTCGACGATCGACGCCACCAAGGTCATGCAGCTGGCGCTCTGGGCCGGGCTCGGCCGTCCCGAGGAGCTCGATCCTTACCGCGCCGGCCGCGGGCCCGATCGCGCCGACGTCGCCAAGATCGCGCCGGGCGTCCGCATGGTCGCGATCCCCACCACGCTGTCGGCCGCCGAATTCACCCCCTTCGCCGGAGTCACCGACACGGCCAAGCGGGCCAAGGAGGGCTACACCCACCCGCTGCTCGCGCCGCGCGCCGTGATCCTCGATCCCGCCATGACGCTATCGACCCCGCCAGGGCTGTGGTTCTCCACCGGCCTGAAGGCCGTGGACCACGCCGTGGAGCAGCTCTGCAATCCGGTCCGCGCGCCCTACGCCGACGCGCTCGCCGCGGAGGGCCTGAAGCGGCTGGCCGTCGGGCTGCCCGCCAGCAAGGCCGATCCCGCCGACCTCGACGCACGGCAGGAATGCCAGTTCGGCATGTGGCTGGCGATCAGCGGCGCCGGCGCCGGCCGCGGCATGGGCGCGAGCCACGCCATCGGCCACACCCTGGGCGGCAGCTACGGCGTCCCGCACGGGATCACCAGCTGCGTCGCCCTGCCCGCGGTGCTGAAGTGGAACGAGGCGGCCGGGACCGAGCGGCAGGCGCTGGTGGCCGAGCTGATGGGGGCCGGCGGGCTCTCCGCCTCGGAGGCCGTGCGCCGCCTGGCCAAGAGCCTGGACCTTCCCACCGACCTGAAGAGCATCGGGATCGGCGCCGACAAGTTCCAGGCGATCGCCGAACACACCATGCACGACGGCGGCGTGCGGGTGAATCCCCGGCCCATCGAGGGCCCGCAGGACATCGTCGAGATCCTCGAGCTCGCCGCGGGCTAGCTCAGCAGGAACGCCGCCATGGCCGGGACCGCCGTCCGGTCCTGGATCATGAACAGGTGACCGCCTTCGAAGAATTGCAGCCTCGCGCCGGGGATGCGGCTGGCCATCCGCTCCTGGGTGGCGGGCAGGGCGATGCCGTCGTGGCGGCCGGCGGCGATCAGCACCGGGCAGGCGATCTGCGGCAGGCGCTCCCAGGCGTCATGCGCGGCGCGGGCGACCAGCTGGCGGTGGGCGCCCATGGCGTGGCCGGGTTCGTCGGCGAACGGATCGGCCGAGCCCAACTCCACGAACCGGGCGTACTCTTCGGGATGCGCCTTGGCCCAGGCCTCGTCGCGGCGGACGTCGGAGATCGGGATCAGGCGGCGGGCGCGGGCCTCGCCCTTCAGGTGCTCGATCTCGTGGAACGGGAAGGAGGCGCCGCCGGCCCCGCCCGGCGAGGTGCAGGCGAGCACCAGCTTCCTCACGCGGCCGGGATGCCTGAGCGCCAGCTCCTGGGCGACCATGCCGCCGAACGAGACCCCGATCACCAGCGCCTCGTCCCAGCCCTGGGTCGCCATCAGCGCTGCGGCGTCATCGGCGTAGACGGCCATGGCGTAGGGGATGTCGGGCTTTTCGGTCCGGCCCAGGCCCCGCTGGTCGTAGGCCAGCACCTCGAACGCCTTCGGCAGCGGCCCGTCGAAGACGTTGGGCTTGTTGCGAAGATCGCCGCCGGTTCCGGAGATGAACAGCAGCGGCGGCCCGGCGCCCGCCCGCTCGAACCAGATCTCGATTCCGTTGGCGGCGATCCTCGGCATCTCTCACCCCGTTCATCCCCGCGAAGGCGGGGATCCAAGCCGAGGTCGAGACTAAGCCGGCGATCACGTCCAGCCGCAATGCCGCTTGGGGTCCCGCCTGCGCGGGAACGAGCGGAGGAAGATTGCGATCAAGCCTCCGCCCTGGCCTTCTTCCTCCCGCCCGCCTTGCGGCCGCGCGGCGGCTTCTTGCCCGGGCCCTTGGCCTCGCGCTCGGCGATCAGCTTGACGGCGTCCTCCAGGCTCAAGGCCTGCGGATCGGCGCCGCGCGGCAGGGTGGCGTTGGTCGCGCCGTGCTTCACGTAGGGGCCATAGCGGCCGGCCAGCAGCCGCACCGGCTGGCCGTCGGCCGGGTGCGCGCCCAGCTCCTTCAGCGCCGTGGGCTCGCCGCCGCGCCGCGCGGCGGCCGCGCCGCGCTTCTCGGCCAGCAGGGCGACGGCGCGGTTGACGCCCACCTCGAACACCTCCTCGACGCCGGAAAGGTTGGCGTAGGCGCCGTTGTGCTGCACGAATGGCCCGTAGCGGCCGATGCCGGCCAGGATCGGCTGGCCGTCCTCAGGGTGGGGGCCCACCTCGCGCGGCAGCCGGAGCAGCCGCAGCGCCTCCTCGAGGTCCATGGCGGCCGGGCTCCAGCCCTTCGGCAGGGAGGCGCGCTTGGGCTTCTCGCCCTCGCCGAGCTGTACATAGGGGCCGAAGCGTCCGGCCTTCAGGAAGACCGTGAGGCCGCTCTCCGGATCGACCCCCAGCTCCCGCTCGTCGGGGTTGGGCCCGTCCTCGCCGGGGACGCCGAACGGGCGGGTGTAGCGGCACTCGGGATAGTTGGAGCAGCCGATGAACGGGTTCGAGCGGCTCATCTTCAGGCCCAGCCGGCCGGTGCCGCACAGCGGGCAGGCGCGCGGGTCCGAGCCGTCCGGCTTCGGCGGGAAGAGGAAGGGGCCGAGCACGGAGTCCAGCGCGTCCAGCACGTCGCGGGTGCGCAGCTCGCCCATCTCCCCGACGCGGGCGTTGAACTCCGCCCAGAACTCGCGCAGCAGCGCCTTCCAGTCGAGCTCCCCGGCCGAGACCAGGTCGAGCTTCTCCTCCAGTCCGGCGGTGAAGTCGTACTCCACGTACTTGCCGAAGAACTGCTCCAGGAAGACGGTCACCAGCCGCCCCTGGTCTTCGGGCACGAAGCGGTTCCGGTCCATGCGGACGTAATTTCGCTCGCGCAGCCGCTCCAGGATCGAGGCGTAGGTGGACGGCCGGCCGATGCCCAGCTCCTCCATCTTCTTGACCAGGCTCGCCTCGGAGTAGCGCGGCGGCGGCTCGGTGAAGTGCTGGTCGGCGCGGGCGGCGACGACGCGCGCCTGGGCGCCTTCGGCGACCTGCGGCAGGCGCCCGCCCTCCTCGTCCTCGGGATCGTCGCGGCCTTCCTCGTAGACCGCCAGATAGCCGTCGAAGGTGACCACCTGGCCGGTGGCGCGCAGGCCGGTGCGGCCGTCGGGGCTCTCCAGGTCGATGGTGGTGCGCTCGATCCGCGCGGATTCCATCTGCGAGGCGATCATCCGCTTCCAGACGAGCTCGTAGAGCCGGCCGAGGTCGCCCTCCAGGCGCAGGCGGCCCGGGTTGCGGGCGAGGCTGGTCGGCCGGATCGCCTCGTGCGCCTCCTGGGCGTTCTTGGCCTTGGTCGAGTAGAAGCGCGGCTTCTCCGGCACATAGGCCTGGCCGTAGAGCCCGCCGATCACCTGGCGCGCCTCGTCCAGCGCCTCGGGCGCGGTCTGGACGCCGTCGGTGCGCATGTAGGTGATCAGGCCCACCGTCTCGCCGCCCACCTCGACGCCCTCGTAGAGCCTCTGGGCGGCCTGCATGGTGCGCTGCGCCGAGAAGCCCAGCTTGCGCGCCGCCTCCTGCTGCAGGGTCGAGGTGGTGAAGGGCGGCGGCGGCGAGCGCCTCGTCGGCTTGCGCTCCACCGCGGCGATCCGGAAGCCGGTGGCCCGCACCGCCTCGCGCGCCGCGAAGGCGGCGGCTTCGTCGGCGAGGTCGAACTTCGCCAGCCGCTTGCCCTCGTGCTTCACCAGGCGGGCTGCGAACGGCTCGGCGCCGGCCGAGACGTCCGCCTCCACGGTCCAGTACTCCTGGCTGCGGAACGCCTCGATCTCCAGCTCGCGGTCGACGATCAGCCGCAGCGCCACCGACTGCACGCGCCCCGCCGAGCGCGAGCCCGGCAGCTTGCGCCACAGCACCGGCGAGAGGGTGAACCCCACCAGGTAGTCGAGCGCGCGGCGGGCGAGGTAGGCGTCCACCAGCTCCATGTCGATGTCGCGCGGGTGGGCCATCGCCTCGGTCACCGCCGCGCGGGTGATGGCGTTGAACACCACCCGCTGGACAGGGGCGTCCTTCAGCGCGCGCTTCTGGCGCAGCACCTCCAGCACGTGCCAGCTGATCGCCTCGCCCTCGCGGTCCGGGTCGGTGGCCAGGATGATCCGCTCGGCGCCCTTGGCGGCCTGGACGATCTCGCCCAGAGGCTTGGTCGAGCGCGCGCCCACCTCCCAGGTCATCGCGAAGTCCTGGTCGGGGCGGACCGATCCGTCCTTCTCGGCGAGATCGCGGACATGGCCCACGCTCGCCAGGACCTTATAGTCCGGGCCCAGGTACTTGTTGATGGTCTTGGCCTTGGCCGGGCTCTCGACGACGACGAGCTTCATACTGAGGCGGGGGAATCCTGCAGGCCGCGGTCCGGCCAAAGAGCCGGGAAGGTGGGGGCGGCCCCCACGCCGTGTCAACGCCCTTGAGGCCGCAATCCGGCGAGCCCCCAAAGGGGGCTGTTTCGCGCCGGGGCCTTGGCGCCGCCCCCGCCTTTAAGGCTTGTGTCACACCTTTGGCTCAACCTGGGGTCATGGACCGGCCGGGATTACGGCCTCGCGTTCAGGCCGCCCCCATCCGGCTGCGGCCCGATCGTTTCGAGGCGCTGGTGAGCGCGCACGAGGCGTTCCTGGCGGGCCGCCCCGGCGGCCGGCGCGCCGCCCTGCAATTCATTGTCGCTGCGGGCTACAGCTGCGACGAGCGTCGGCTCGCCGACGCCCGCTTCGACGGCGCGGACTTTTCCGGCGCCAGCTTCCGCCGCACGGATTTCAGCCGCGCCTCGCTCTATTGCGCCAACCTCGCCCACTGCGATCTCACCGAAGCGCGGCTGGAGCGGGCGGACCTGCGTGGCGCGGCGTTCACCGGCGCCACCCTGGCCGGCGCCAACCTCGACCAGGCCGACATGCGCGCCGCGGTGCTCTGGGTCAGGGACGAAGTCGCGGGCCTGCGCTGGGTCGGCGGCCGCAGCCCGGCCACGGCGAGCGCGCCCGAAGCGCCGATCGCGCACGGCGTCGACTTCACCAACTGCTCCTTGCAGGGCGCCCGACTACGCGACGCCAACCTGAAGAACGCCAACTTCGCCGGCGCCAACCTGCATGGGGCCGAGCTGATCGGCGCCAGGCTGGAAGGCGTGCACCTCAAGGGCGCGGTGCTCACCGGCATGGACGTGAGCAAGCTGGCGATCGCGCCGTCGGCCCTGGCCGGCTGCGTGGTCGAGCCGAGCCGGGAAGCCTGCGCGAGGGTCGACGACATCCGCCGCGAGCTCGACCGGGCGCACGACTGGATCACCACCGGCGGCGCGCCGGCGCACCTGGAGGGCCTCGACCTGCGCCCGGCCGGCGAGCACTTCCGCGACCGCCTGCTCGCCGGGCTGCAGGCCAGGGGCGCCCTGGCCATCGGCACGGACTTCAGCGGCGCCCAGCTGCAGGGCGCGAGCTTCGAGGACGCCGATCTGCGCGGCGCCAACTTCGAGCGCGCCGACCTGCGCGGCGTCGCCTTCATGGGCGCAAACCTCGCCCATGCGCGCTTCGCGGGCGCGCAGTTCGGCGAGCTGGAGCTCAAGCCCGGCCTGCGCCTGACGACCCGCCTGGACGGGGCCGTGCTGGTCGGGACCGGGCTCGAGTCCTAGGCGCTACTGCGGCGCGGCCGGCGGCGGAGCGCGGCGCGGCATCTTGGCGATGGCGTCCTTGCAGCCCTGGCTCACCTTGTCGGCGTTGTCGCGCAGGCACATCATCGCCTCGCGGCCGGCCTTGCCCTCGCACAGCGACTGGAAATCGGCCGCGCAGGCCTGACGCATGGCCTGACGGGCGGCCATCATCTCGGGCGAGGGGCCGGCGCCTGCGCCCGGCGGCGGCGCGGGCTCCTGGGCGAGCGCTGCGCCGGCGAAGGCGACCGCGGCGAGGCCGGCGATAAGGCTGAGTTTCATGGCGTGGCGTCCTGGAGCGTTTGTCCCGCGCTCGACACTAGAGCCCCGCCAAGCCTCGCGTGTTGCGGGTTTATGTCGCCGCCTGCGTCAGGCGGTCGCAGAGGTCGGCGCTGAACAGCGGGCGTGGCGCACGGCGGAACCTAGGCCGCCTCGACCATGCCGCCGGCCAGCAGCTCCGCGCGTCCGGCCAGCGAGAGCTCCACGAGCGCGGCGAACACCGCCGCCGCCGGCGCGCCGGTGGCGCGGACCAGCTCGTCGCGCGAGACCGGCGTCGGCGAGAGCAGCCCCGCCAGCCGCTCGCGCAGGCCCGGGTCCGCCTCGGCGGGAGCGGGATCGCCGCGGAACGGGTCGGGGCCGGGCTCGCGCAGGGCGCCCAAGCCCTCCAGCGCGCGCAGCACGTCCTCTGCGCCCTCGCAGATCGCCGCGCCCTGGCGGATCAGGTCGTTGGCCCCCTTGGCGCGCGGATCGAGCGGCGAGCCCGGCACCGCCAGCACCTCGCGGCCCTGCTCGGCGGCGAGCCGGGCGGTGATCAGCGAGCCCGAGCGCATCTCCGCCTCGACCACCACCACGGCGCGCGAGAGCCCGGAGATGATCCGGTTGCGCCGGGGGAAGTCGCGGGCGGTGGCCGCCCGTCCGGGCTCGTTCTCCGAGACCACGCAGCCTGCCTGGCGGATGCGCTCGTAGAGCACGCGGTGCTCCGGCGGATAGACGTCGTCGACGCCGCCGGCCAGCACGGCGGCGGTGCCGGTGGGCAGCGCGCCTTCGTGGGCCGCCGCATCGATCCCGCGCGCCATGCCGGAGACCACCAGCAGGCCCGCCTGCCCGAGTTCGGCGGCGAGGCCGCGGGCGAAGCGCTGGCCGGCGGCCGAGGCCACCCGCGCGCCGACGATGGCGACGGCCGGGCGGGCGAGCGCCTCGGGCTCGCCGCGCACCCATATGACCGGCGGCGGCGGATCGATCGCGGCCAGCGCCGGCGGGAACGCCGGCTCGCAGGCGCAGACCAAGCGCGCGCCCAAGGCTTCGCCCGCGGCGAGCTCGCGCCCGATCTCGGTGGCGCCCGGAACCCGCACGCCGCTGCGGCCGCCGCGGCGGGCGAGCTCGGGTAGGGCGGCGACGGCTTGGCCGGCCGAGCCGTAGCGGCGGATCAGCTCGCGGAAGGTGACCGGGCCGACATTCTCGCTGCGCGCCAGCCGCAGCCAGTCGCCGCGCTCCGCCTCGGACAGCGCCCGGCTCACGCGGCGGCCTTGTCCTGGCCGCCGATGCGCGGCTCCTCGCCCTTCAGGAGGCGACGGATGTTGGGCGTGTGGCGCACATAGATCAGCACCGCCATGAACAGGGCGAGGTAGGCGATGGGCCGCGGCCGTCCGGTCGCGAACACATAGACCGGCGCCAGCGCGGCGGCGATGAGCCCCGCCAGCGAGGAGATCCGGAACAGCGCGGCCACCAGGATCCAGGTCGCGGCGGCCAGCAGGCCGACCGGCCAGGCGGCGGCGAGCAGGGTCCCGAAGAAGGTCGACACGCCCTTGCCGCCCTTGAACCGGAGCCAGACCGGGAACAGGTGGCCGAGGAAGGCCGCGCCCGCCGCCAGCGCGGTGAGCTCGGCCTGCGCGGCCAGGGAGGCGTTCCGGGTGGCGAGCCAGGCGATCAGCACGGCCAGCGCGCCCTTGCCGCCGTCGCCGACGAGGGTGATCAGCGCCAGGTCCTTGCGCCCGGTGCGCAGCACGTTGGTCGCCCCGATGTTGCCGGAGCCGAGGGTGCGGACGTCGGGCGCTCCGCCGAGCCGGGTGGCGATCACCCCGAACGGGATCGAGCCCAGGAGGTAGCCGCCCACGATCGCGGCGAGGATCTGCAAATAGCTCAGATCGGCATGCATGGCGGCCCCTCGTTCTCGTTAAGTTCTAGACGGCCCTGCGCCGTCCGTCACCTGCCAAGCTTCTATAGCTCCGCGGCGAGCGCGGACTTCAGGGCGGCGATGGCCGCCTCGTTACGCCGATAGAAGGTCCACTGCTTGATCCGCTTGGGCGTGACGAGGTCGGCCTGCACCAGGATCCGCATGTGTTCCGAGAGCGTCGGCTGGCTGACGCCGAGCTTCTCGGCGATCAGGACGCCGCAGACGCCGTCGTCCACCAGATCGCCGTCCACCTGCTCGCGGAAGTGGGCGCGCGGGGCCTTCAGCCATTCCAGGATCTGCAGCCGGCGCTCGTTGCCGAGCGCCTTCAGGGTATCGACGATAGGCATATTGCCAATTGGCTAACTCTAGATCTCGTGTCCCTGGTCTAACCCGCAGCACGCGAGATGGACAAGATTGCCGACCGCTACGACATCGCCACGGACGTCGTGATGTTCGAGCAGGGCGAGGCGTTCGATGTGGCCGCCGTGGCCGCGCCCGGACGCCGTGGTGGAACCGCACGCTCTGCGCCGTGAACGAGGCGGGCCAAGCCGGGACCCAGAGCCGTGCGCACCGCTTCTGGGTCCCGGCTCCCCAGACCGCAAAGCGGTCTTGCGGCCGGGATGACGACCACACTTCATGCGCGATACACCACCCGCCCATCGGCGAGCGTGAGCAGCACCTTGCCCTGCAGCGTGCGGCGGCACGGTCGCGCTGATGATCGAGAAGGCCGGCGTGGTCCCGACGGGCGGCTAGGCCCGTTCGCAGCTTGACAGGTCGTGTCACCTAAGCGTTACTAGTCACCTCAAGGTGACAGGAGGCGAGGATGTCGGACGCGGATGAAGAGCGCATCTTCGCTGACCTGCGCCGACGGGCGAACCGGCGTGAGCTGCTGATGGTCCCGGTCGGCTGCGCCGTGGCCGCCGCCATGTTCATCCCCGTCCTGGGCTTCCATTTGATCGGCCGGCCGCTCCGGTGGCAGTCGATCGCCCTGGTCATGCTGCTCCCGGTGCTGGTGGGAGTCGTCGGCTCGACAGCGGCCTGGTGGGTGACCCGCTTTCCGCCGGGAGCACTCACCGCGCGCATGACCCTGCGCCAAAGCGACCGCGTCCAGCACATCATGTCGCGGCTCTACCTGTTTTATCCCATTGTCATCGGCATAGTCGCCTTCGACTGGGCGCTCCTCGTCCACCGTGTGTTGAAGGGCGGTTGGCAGATCCTGGATGTGACGGAGGGCCTAATGCTTACCTTCGCCGTGATCGCCTATGTGCCGGCGCTCACGGGCTGGGGCGTCGGCCGAATGAGTCGGCTGATCTATGACGAAGAGCTTTTCCGGTCGTTCCGCACGCGGGGCTATGTCGCCGGCTTCTGGAGCATCATGGCTGGGTTGCCTGTGATCCTGGCGCTCGGCCTGGCGCGGCCGGCGTGGGCGGTGGAGGCGCTGCCGTTCCTGATCGCGGTGGGGATCAGCGCGCCCGCCCTGACCATGGCTCATCTCAACCGGCGGGCCGAACGGGACGCCTGACCGCGCGGGATCATGCGCTTCCCCCACGCCCGCGGCCGCACCGTCGCGCTGATGATCGAGAAGGCCGGCGTGGTCCCGACGGGGGACTGAACTGCCCGCCTGGGAACAAGCCCGTCATCCCGGACGGCCTGAAGGGCCGAGCCGGGACCCAGAGCCGTGCGCACCGCCTCTGGGTCCCGGCTCTTCAGACCGCAATGCGGTCTTGCGGCCGGATGACGACCAGATTTCATGCGCGATACACCACCCGCCCGTCGGCGAGCGTCAGCAGCACCTTGCCCTGCAGGGTGCGGCCGTCGAAGGGTGAGTTCTTGGACTTCGAGGTGAGCTTGTCGGCGTCGATCAGCACCGGGGTCGTGGGATTGCACAGCACCAGGTCGGCCGGCGCGCCCTTGGCGAGGCGGCCCTGCGGAAGGCCCAAGAGATCGGCCGGCGCTTGCGTGACGGTGCGCACCAGCTCGATCAGCGGCACGCGGCCGTCGTGGTGCAGCGAGAGCAGCGCCGGCAGCAGGGTCTCCAGGCCCACGGCCCCCGGCGCGGCCTCCTCGTAGGGCAGGCGCTTGTCCTCGGGCGGCGCGGGCGCATGGGCCGAGACGACGATGTCGATCAGGCCCGAGGCGACGGCCTCGATCACCGCCTGGCGGTCGTCCTCGCTGCGCAGCGGGGGGTCGAGCTTGCAGAAGGTGCGGTAGTCGCCGATGTCGATCTCGTTGAACGACAGGTGGTTGATCGAGGTGGTGGCGGTCACCGGCAGGCCGCGGGCCTTGGCGCGGGCGAGGCTCTCCAGCGCGCAGGCGGTGGTCACCTGGTCGACCAGCAGCCGGGCCCCGGTCAGCTCGACCAGCGCCAGGTCCCGCTCCAGCATGATCTTCTCGGCTTGCACCGGCACGCTCGGCAGGCCCATGCGCGAGGCGAACTCGCCCTCGCTGGCCGCCGCCCCGCCGGCCAGCCACGGATCGGACGGCCGGTGCGCCACCAGGAGATCGAAGGCCTTGGCGTAGGCCAGCACCCGGCGGAACACCTTCGAGTTGACGATCGGCCGGTCGGCGTCGGTCACGTAGAGGCAGCCCGCCTCGGCCATCAGCCCGATCTCGGCCATCCGCTCGCCGGAGCAGCCCTTGGTCGCCGCCCCGGCGGCGAACACCTTCACCAGCTCGACGTCGCGGGCGCGCCGCAGGATGAAGTCCACCACCGAGGGCTCGTCGACCACGGGGTGGGTGTCCGGCTGGACGACGATGGTCGTGACCCCGCCCGCCGCCGCGGCGCGGGCCGCCGATTCCAGCGTCTCCTTGGTCTCCGCGCCCGGCTCGCCGGTCTTCACCCGGATGTCGACCAGGCCCGGCAGCAGCAGCGCGCCGCCGCCCGCCACCACCTCCACGTCGCTCGAGAGCGAACCCAGGTCCTTGCCCTGCGCCGCCTCGGCGATGACGCCGTCCACGACCATCACCGCGCCCGGCCCGTCGTAGCCCGAGGCCGGGTCGACCAGGCGCACGCCGGTGAACGCGAGCGGCCGGCCGCTCATCGCGCGTTCTCCAGCCGCGCGGCCAGCGAGGTCAGCACCGCCATGCGCGCGGCGACGCCCATCTCCACCTGGTCCTGGATCAGGCTGACGGCCAGGTCGTCGGCGACGTCGGAATCGATCTCCACGCCGCGGTTCATCGGCCCCGGGTGCATGACCCGCACCCCCGGCGCGGCGCAGGCCAGCTTCTCGCGGTCGAGGCCGTAGAAGCGGAAGTACTCCCGCTGCGAGGGCGCCATGACCCCGTCCATCCGCTCCAGCTGCAGGCGCAGCATCATCACCACGTCGGCCCCGGCGATGCCGGCCTTCAGCTCATGGAACACCGCCGAGCCCCAGCGCTCGGCCTGGGCCGGCATCAGGGTGGGCGGGCCGACGAGGCGGACCTCCGCGCCCAGCATCTGCAGCAGGGCGACGTTCGAGCGCGCCACGCGGCTGTGCAGGATGTCGCCGCAGATCGCCACCCGCAGGCCGGCGATGCGCCCGAACGCGCGGCGCATGGAGAGCGCGTCGAGCAGCGCCTGGGTCGGGTGCTCGTGCCGCCCGTCGCCGGCGTTGATCACCGAGCAGGTGACCTTCTGCGACAGCAGCGAGGCCGCCCCGGACGCCGAATGCCGGATCACCAGCAGGTCCGGCTGCATGGCGTTCAGCGTCACCGCCGTGTCGATCAGGGTCTCGCCCTTGGAGATCGAGGACGAGCGGGGGCTCATGTTGACCACGTCGGCGCCCAGCCGCTTGCCGGCCAGCTCGAAGGAGCTCTGGGTCCGCGTGGAGTTCTCGAAGAACAGGTTCATCAGCGTCCTGCCCTTGAGCAGGTCGAGCTTCTTGGCGGTCTGGCGGTTCAGCGCCACGAAGCCGTCGGCGAGGTCGAGGAGGTTCGTCACCTCCACCTCGTTCAGATCCAGGACGGACAGGAAATGCCGCTTCGGAAAAGAGAAGGTCCGCTGCAGGACCTCGTTCAAGCCAGGCGGCGCATTGCTCATCAAAGCGCGGTCTTAGGGGAGGTGGGAGGTGAAGCCAAGCGCCCCTTTCCCAAGCTGCGCCATCCGCCTATGTGAGCGGCTCAACCAGTCCGGGGGAATTCCAGTGACGACGAACCTGTTCACCTTCGTGGACCTCTACAGCCGCGGCCTCACCACGCTTTCCCACGTCCTCGACCAGGGCGCGGCGCTCGCCAAGTCCAAGGGCGCCTCGGAGGCCGAGATGCTGGAGTGGCGGCTGATCGAGGACATGAACCCGCTGCGCTTCCAGGCCTTCGTCTGCGTCAACTTCGCCAAGCAGTGGACGGCGCGGGTCGCCGGCCTCGAGGTTCCCCCCGACATCGCCTCCGACCTCGACCTCGCCGGGATCAAGGCGGCGATCGAGGACGCCAAGGGCTATCTGGCGAACCTCGAGCCGGAGCAGTTCGAGGGCCGTGACGAGGTTCCTCTGACGGTGACGCTCGGCACGGGCATGGCGCCGACCCTGCCGGCCGCGCAGTGGCTGACGGTCTTCGCCACGACCAACTTCTATTTCCACCTGTCGATGGCCTACGCGATCCTGCGCGCCCGCGGCGCCGAGCTGGGCAAGCGGGACATGTTCGCCGGCGGGCTCTAGCCGGGGGCGTTGCGGAGCCGGTCAAGGGCGCCCTGCAGGATCCAGGCGGCGGCGGCCTTGTCGACCAGCTCGGCGCGGCGCGCGCGGGTCACGTCGGCCTCCTGGGTCAGCATCCGGTTGACCGCCATCGAGCTCAGCCGCTCGTCCCAGAAGGCGATCGGCAGGTCGCGCAGGCGGATGAGGTTGCGGGCGAAGGCGCGGCTGGACTGGCAGCGCGGGCCCTCGGTCCCGTCCATGTTGACCGGCAGGCCGATCACGACCCCGGCCGCCCGCCGCTCGTCGATCAGCGCGAACAGCCGCCCGGCTTCGGCGGTGAACCGGGTCCTGCGGATCAGCTCGATCGGCGAGGCGATGGCCCGCGTCGCATCGGAGACCGCCACGCCGATGGTCTTCTCGCCGAGGTCGAGGCCCAGCAGCGCGCCGCGCGGGGGCAGCTTGGTGAGATCGACGACCGCCATGCCCATCCCTTATCCGTCATCGCGGCCAGCGCGAAGCGGAGAGCCGGGACCGAGCGCGGGCGCAGTGCAGAACCTCCCGGTCCCGGATCGGCCTGCGGCCGTCCGCGATGACGTTGAAATAATGAGCGCGCACGGCTAACCCAGCGCTTCCGAATTTTGGAGGGCCCGATGGCCATCGACGCGGCGACGGTGCGCAAGGTCGCCAGGCTGGCGCGGATCGCCGAGCCGCAGGACCGTCTGGAGCCGCTGGCGAAGGAGCTCTCGGGCATCCTGGACTGGATCGAGCAGCTCAACGAGGTCGACACCGACGGCGTCGAGCCGATGACCACGGCGATCCACACGCCGCTTCCGATGCGCGAGGACGCGGTGACCGACGGCGGCGATCCGGCCCGCGTGCTGGCCAACGCGCCGAAGACCAAGGACAACTTCTTCGTCGTGCCGAAGGTGGTCGAGTAGATGGGCGAGCTCACCTCCCTGACGCTCAAGGCCGCCCTCGAGGGGCTGGCGGCCAAGCAGTTCTCCTCGGCCGAGCTCACCCAGGCGCACATCGAGGCGGTGGAGGCGGCGCGGGCGCTGAACGCCTATGTCCTGGAGACGCCGGAGAAGGCGCTCGCCATGGCGCGGGCCTCCGACGAGCGACGCGCCAAGGGGGCCGCGGGCCCGCTCGACGGCGCGCCGCTGGGCGTCAAGGACCTGTTCTGCACCGAGGGCGTCCGCTCCACCGCCGGCTCGAAGATCCTCGGCGATTTCCAGCCGACCTACGAATCCACCGTCACCGCGAACCTGTGGCGGGACGGGGCGGTGATGCTCGGCAAGCTCAACATGGACGAGTTCGCCATGGGCTCGTCGAACGAGACCTCCGCCTTCGGGCCGGTGGTGAACCCCTGGCGCACCCGCGGCGGCAACGCCCAGCTGACCCCGGGCGGCTCGTCCGGCGGCTCGGCCGCGGCGGTCGCGGCGGAGCTGTGCCTGGGCGCCACGGCCACCGACACCGGCGGCTCGATCCGCCAGCCGGCGGCCTTCACCGGCACGGTCGGCATCAAGCCCACCTACGGCCGCTGCTCGCGCTGGGGGATCGTCGCCTTCGCCTCCTCGCTCGACCAGGCCGGGCCGATCGCCCGCAGCGTCGAGGACGCGGCCATCCTGCTGAAGTCCATGGCCGGCCACGACCCCAGGGACTCCACCAGCCTGCCGGTCGAGACGCCGGACTTCCCGGCCTTCGTCGGCAAGTCGGTGAAGGGCCTGAAGGTGGGCGTGCCGAAGGAGTACCGCGTCGAGGGCATGCCGGCCGAGATCGAGGCCATCTGGGAGCAGGGGATCGGCTGGCTGAAGGCGGCCGGCTGCGAGATCGTCGAGGTGTCGCTGCCCCACACCAGGTACGCGCTGCCCGCCTACTACATCGTGGCCCCGGCCGAGGCCTCCTCCAACCTCGCCCGCTACGACGGCATGCGCTACGGCCTGCGCGTGGAGGGCGGCGACCTCACCGAGACCTACGAAGCCACCCGCGCGGCGGGCTTCGGGGCGGAGGTGAAGCGGCGCATCCTGATCGGCGCCTACGTGCTCTCCGCCGGCTACTACGACGCCTATTACCTGAAGGCGCTGAAGGTGCGCCGGCGCATCGCCGACGACTTCGACCGGGCGTTCGAGACCGTCGACGCCCTGCTCACGCCCACCGCGCCTTCGGCCGCGTTCAGCCTGGGCGACAAGGCCGACGATCCGGTCGCCATGTACCTGAACGACATCTTCACGGTGACGGTGAACCTGGCCGGGCTGCCGGGCATCAGCGTGCCGGCCGGGACCGACGCCGCGGGGCTGCCGCTGGGCCTGCAGCTGATCGGCCGCGCGCTCGACGAAGGGACGGTGTTCTCGCTCGCCGGGGCCATCGAGCAGGCGGCGGCGTTCAAGGGCAAGCCGGCGAAGTGGTGGTGAGGATTTCCCTCCCTTGATGGGGAGGGACAGCTCGCCGGAGGCGAGCAGGGTGGGGAAGTCAGGCTGATCCGCCGAGTCGACGCTTGAACCTTATGCCCCACCCGTCCGAGGCTACGCCTCGTCCACCCTCCCCATTAAGGGAGGGAAGGCGCGCTTACTTGCCGCCGGCGTTGATCTTGTCGAATTCGGCCTGCAGCGCCTTCAGCTTGGCGTCGTCGAGCGCGCCCTGGCTCATCGGGGCGACCTGCGCCAGCGTCATGCCGCCGATCTGGTCGTAGTACTGGGTGATGGTCGGCAGGGCGGTCTCCAGCGCGGCCTTGGCCTGCGGATTCTTGACGATCTCGCTGATCGGCGTCTTGTCGACGCTGATCGGACCGGACGCGGCCGCTGCGGCCGGCGCGGCGGCGGCGGCCGGAGCGGTCTGGGCGAGCGCCGGGGCAGCCGCCAGGGCGGTAAGGGCGATCAGGCTCGCCGCGAACGTGGTCTTCATAGGTGTTTCCCTTTTCCCCGAACGGGAGTCTTCGGAACTTCGGTATGAGCCCTGTTTTTCGGCCCCGCGCAAGCGGCCGCGTCGGAGCCGCTTGCGCTTTAGCGTCGCGGCGCTACTGAGGCCGCCATGAGCGAGACGTCGAAGCTGATCGAGGGCCGCACCGGGCCGTGGGAGATCGTGCTGGGGCTGGAGGTGCACGCCCAGGTGGCCTCGCGGGCCAAGCTGTTCTCCGGCGCGGCGGTGGGCTTCGGGGCCGGGCCGAACGAGCAGGTCAGCTTGGTGGACGCGGCCATGCCCGGCATGCTGCCGGTGATCAACCGCTACTGCGTCGAGCAGGCGGTGAAGACGGGCCTGGGCCTGAAGGCGCAGATCAACCTGAAGAGCCGCTTCGACCGCAAGAACTACTTTTATCCCGACCTGCCGCAGGGCTACCAGATCAGCCAGTACCAGCACCCGATCGTCGGCGAAGGCGAGGTCGTCGTCGAGCGCGACGACGGCACGACGTTCACGGTGGGGATCGAACGGCTGCATCTGGAGCAGGACGCCGGCAAGAGCCTGCACGACCAGGACCCGAACGCCACCTACGTCGATCTGAACCGGGCCGGCACGCCGCTGATGGAGATCGTCTCCAAGCCCGACATGCGCGCCGCCGACGAGGCCGTCGCCTACGTCAAGAAGCTGCGGACCATCCTGATCTACATCGGCTCCTGCGACGGCGACATGGAGAAGGGCAACCTGCGCGCCGACGTCAACGTCTCGGTGCGCAAGCCGGGCGCGCCGTTCGGCACCCGCTGCGAGATCAAGAACATGAACTCGTTCCGCTTCATGCAGCAGGCGATCGAATACGAGGCGCGCCGCCAGATCGAGATCCTGGAGGACGGCGGCAAGGTCGCCCAGGAGACGCGGCTGTTCGATCCGGGCAGGGGCGAGACCCGCTCCATGCGCTCCAAGGAGGAGGCGGACGACTACCGCTATTTCCCCGATCCCGACCTGCTGCCGCTGGAGCTCGACCCGGCCTGGGTGAAGCGGATCGAGCAGACGCTGCCCGAGCTGCCCGACGCCAAGAAGGCGCGTTTCCAGGCGCAGTACGGGCTCTCGGCCTATGACGCCGGCGTGCTGATCGCCGAGCAGGCGCGGGCCGACTTCTTCGAGGCCGCCGCGAAGGGCCGCGACGCCAAGCTGGTCGCCAACTGGGTCACCAACGACCTCGCCGCCAAGCTCTCGGCCGGCGGCGTCGAGATCGAGAACAGCCCGATCTTCCCGGCCGCCGTCGCCGAGCTCGTGCAGCTGATCGAGGACGGCGTGATCTCCTCGAAGATCGCCAAGGACGTGTTCGAGCGCATGTGGCTGGGCGAGGGCTCGGCCTCGGCGATCGTCGAGCGGCAGGGCCTGCGGCAGGTCTCCGACTCCGGCGCGCTGGAGGCGATCATCGACAGGCTGATCGCCGCTAACCCGGGCCAGGCCGCGGCGGTCAAGGCCAAGCCCCAGGCGATCGGCTGGTTCGTGGGCCAGGTGATGCGCGAGACCGGCGGCAAGGCGAACCCCGCCGCCGTGAACCAGCTGCTGCGCGGCAAGCTCGGCGCCTAGTCCTCGATCACATCGAAGATCTGGCCGCTGGCCATGTTCACCAGCAGGAAGGCGTTGCCGACCCGCACCCAGGTGTAGCCGCGCGGCGGCGGCCGCAGGCGGTAGCGCCCGTAGTCGCCGACCACCCCGCCGCGCACCTCGGGCGGCAGATAGCCGCCGCGCCGCACGCCGTAGCGCCTGTTTGGACCATAGGCCCCGTGGCCGGGCGGCGGGCCATAGCCGTAGGGCGAGGGCCCCGGCGGGCCCGTCCAGCCGCCGCCGCCGCCGCCGCGGCCGTCGCCGCGCGCCCAGCCGGGCGGCGGGGCGCGTTCGCCCTCGTGCCGCGCCCACCCGGCGCCCGCCGCAGGGCCGCCGTGGCCGTCGCGCCCATGCTCCCAGCCGCCGTGCTCACGCGCCACCGCCGCCCCCGCGGCGAAGGGCGCGAGCGTGAGCAGCAACGCGGCCAGTCTGGGGACCAGGCGTCTCATGTGGCCGATTTGTCTCAAATCGCGGTCCTCGGTCGAGCGCAAACATCGCCGGGTCTGCCTGAACTCAGGCTGAACGCCGCTATCGGACCAGGGCTTCGACCACCTGCGCGATCAGCCCGCTGCGCGTTTGGGCGAGGTAGTAGCGGTCATCGATGCGCACCCACCGGTAGCCGTAGGGCGCCGGGCGCAGGTGATAGCGCCGCGGCTCCACGATCACGTAGGTCCGCTGTTCCAGATAGACGGGCGGCAGGCGCTCGCCCTGACGCCACAGCTTCTTCGCCTGGCCGGGGGGCATCCCATAGGGCTTCTTGGCGAGGCCCGGCGGCTCGCCGTGCGGATTGCCGTGGCCATGCCCGCCGCCGGCCCAGGGCGGCGGATCGGCGAGAGCGGCGGCCGGGCAGGCCAGGCTCAGGGCGGCGATGGCGATCAGCGGTGTCTTCATGGTCATTCCTCTCGAAGCCGGCTTCTCCTACGCCGTCCAGGATGACTGCCAGACAACGGGCGGCTTAACCATGTGTTCAGCGTGAGTGGCGTTTTCTGGTTGCGACATGGCCCGCAGGAGCCCCTGAAACAGGCGTCCGGCCGGCCGAAAAAGGGACCAAGCTCATGCTGACGGGCATGCAAGTCGCGAACCAGGGCCTGCCGCTTCCGAAGACGGATGCGACGGGCGACGAGCTGTTCCGCCTGGGCCTGCTCTATTCCACCGGACAGGGCGGCGCGCCGCTGGACTACGTCTCGGCGCACATGCTGTTCAACCTGGCCGCCATGCGCGGCTCGGTGGAGGCGAAGGTCTATCGCAAGGAGCTCTCCGAGGAGATGGCCAGCGAGGATGTCGCCGAGGCCCAGCGCCAGGCCCGCGAGTGGCTCGCCCGCGGCTGAGCGCGGCGCAGGCAGAAATCGGGCCGGAGGTGTTCCGCCGTGTGCCGGCGCGGCCACATGCGCCGGCCGAGCTGAGCGCGCCCGCGATTTGGCGCCCGGACGGGAGCCGCTTCGATCATGATGCGTCTGCGCGGCGCATCCCGAGTCGGGTCTGACCGCCGCCGGAGTCTCCTTGTGAACGAACAGCAACTTTGGATCCGCAGCTACGCCCTGCGGCCTCGGCAAATGAGCGATGGCGATTGGATTTGGCTGCGGCCATATGAGTGGCGTTGGACGCGTGCGACGGGAACCGCGCCCCTGGCCATCAAGAGGCCGACGGTGGAGGCCCGGCGGCTGGCCGACCTACGCCAGAAGTGACGTCACGATCCGGCGGCCGCCAACTCAGGGACGTGCGCCGGCGGGCAGGCTTGCCCCGGCCGCCTGCGGCCGACGAACAGATCTTCGAGCTCGGCCAGCGCCTCCCATCGCACGGCCGCCCGCTCATGCAGCTCGCGCACCCTGGGGAGCGCTGACAGCCGGGACTTGTCCCGCGCAGCGATGGCGAACACCCGGAAATCCGCGGCGCGTTCCTCGTGGCGCTTCAACATGCGCACGACCGGCGCTTGGAGCGGCCCGCGCCGCCGACGCGGGCTTGGTATCCGAGGCTCATGTGCGCGCCCATCGCGGGGCGAGCACGCGGAGCACGACGGGCGCGACGGCGGCCGCCACGACGCAGAGCGCGGAGGCAAAGAACAGGATCGACATTTGAGGTGTCTCAATCGACGCCGCGTCAGGCAGTGATCGACCGCTTCACTGGCGGCACGCTGCGGACGGCGCAGAGAACATATGTAGTGAGCCCGCCGCGGATTACTAGGCGCTGAACTGTCTCACGAAATGCGAAATCCTGATTGCCCCCCCCCGTCAGTCCCTGTTGCTCGAGGGCGCCTAAGCGCCGCATCCATGTTTTGCCGAATATTTGTCCTTAGCGCCCGCGCGGGTGCTATAGCAAATGTGAAGGGCAGGCGGTCCGGGCGAATTCCGCTCCGACGCCTCCCGACCAGATCGGCGCGCCCATGGACGCCTCCACCTCCACCTCCACCTCCACCCCAAAGGAAGACGCCGCGCTCAGCCTGACCTTGGCTGTGGTCGCGGCCTCGCAGGGTCCCCTGCTGTTGCTCGACCGCGGCCTGATCGTGCTGGCGGCGAGCCGGTCGTTCTGCCAGGCCTTCGACCTCGACCGCGGCAAGGTCGAGGGCCAATCGATCTTCTCGCTCGGAAACGGCGAGTGGGATGTGCCCCAGCTTCACTCGCTGTTGACCAGCGCGGCCGCCGGTGACGCCCCGATCGAGGCCTATGAGTTCGACTTCGGCCGCGGCGCGGCCGAGCCGCGGCGGCTTTCGGTGAACGCCCAACTCCTCGCCTATCTCGATCTCGAGCATGTGCGGATCCTGGTCGCGGTGGCCGACGTCACGGACGCCCGCGCGGACGCCCGGGCCAAGGAACGTCTGCAGCGGGAGAACGAGCTGCTGCTCAAGGAAGTGCGGCATCGGGTGGCGAACAGTCTGCAGATCGTGGCCAGCGTCCTGTTGCAGGGCGCGCGTCGCACCCAGTCCGAGGAGGCGCGGAGCCATCTGCGCAACGCCCATAACCGGGTGATGTCGGTCGCCACGCTGGAACGCGAGCTCGCCCCCTCGATGGGCGAGTACGTGCAGATCCGCGGCTATCTGACCAAGCTCTGCGGCACCATCGCCGATTCCATGATCGCGGACCGGGAGCTCCTTTCGCTCGTGGTCTCCGCGCAGGGCGTCAGCGTGCCGGCCAACCGGGCGGTCAGCCTTGGCCTGATCACGACCGAACTGGTGATCAACGCCTTGAAGCACGGGTTCCCGGAGGGCCGCGCGGGGACGATCAAGGTCGACTACGTCGAGGAAGCTGCCGGGTGGTCGCTTTCGGTCGGCGACGACGGCCTTGGCTTCCCGGCGGGCCCGCCGGTGGCCGTGGCGGGGCTTGGCACCAGCATTGTCCAGGCGCTGGCGCGGCAACTGGGGGCCAGCGTCGCCATGCACGACGCAAAGCCGGGCGTCGCCGTCTTCGTCGCCAATCCCCTGGTCCCGGATCGCCCCTTGACGCCCTTGCTCGCGGCGCTCTGACCCTCCATCGCCGCGGTGGCGCGCGTCTGCGCGCTGAAGCTCGGAGAAGCGATTTCGGCCGGCCGATGTCGAGAGTTTCGAAATGGAGCGGCTGCTCCCGATCATGTGTTCCGCTCGCATCAAGTTGTTGTTGAACGACAACTCCGAATCGATGCGTATTTCAAATACGATATATTTCAATCCGCGACCTAAAACTGAAGGGTGATTTCGGAATCCAGGTTCAATCGTGAGAAATATTTATCTGTCGCATGAACCTTAGCTGTGCCGAGACGTTCAGCTTTGGCACGAGGCCGCCGCCATTCGGTGTGACGGCCCATAAGGAATCCCAGACAATGAAACGTCTCCTCACCGGTGTGCTGGCGCTTGCGCTCCTCACCGGGACGGCCGCCATGGCGCAGCCCGATCGTGGCGATCACCCCGATCAGCGCTATGGCCAAGGCGCCTACGACCAGGACCGTGGCGCTGCGAACGGCTACGGACACCGCGATGAGCGCTATGGGAGCGGCCACCACTGGGCCCGCGGCCAGCGTCTCCCGCAGGCGTATTACCAAGATCGGACACGCTACGTCGACTATCGGAGCCACCACCTGCGCCGTCCGTCCGCCGGCTATCGCTGGGTTCGCACCGATGACAACAACTACGCCCTGGTCGCCGTCACGAGCGGCCTGATCGCCTCCATCATCGCCGCCAACCGATAGGCCGCGTATCGAAGTGGCCCCGCCGCCGGCGGGGCCACGGCGCCGGGGCGAACCCCTGCGGCCGGGCCTCGATCGCCGACAGGCGCGAGCGGATGTCCCGGTACGCCGCCCAGATCAGCCCGCCGAGCGCTTCGGCGTCCGCGGGCTCCCCCCGCAACGCAGCTTGACGTGCCGCAGCACGTTGTCGGTGTCACCGAACCAGGCCTCGACGGTAGGATCACGCCGAGCCGCGCCGGGAAACCGCATGAGCTCGGTCATCGCAGCGCCGTCCCTTGTGCCGGGCGGTAGAAGATGGCGGTGACGGAGGGATTCGAACCCTCGATACCCGTTAAGGTATGACGATTTAGCAAACCGTTGCCTTCAGCCACTCGGCCACGTCACCCGCTTGATTTGGCTCGGGTTTTCTCCCGACCCGCCCGACCGATCGCAGCCGGGTGGAAACGGCCGCGCCCGAGGCGCCGAGACGGGAGGCCCTGCATAGCGAAAGAGGGCGGCGCGGGCAACGCGGGCGGGCGGGGCGGCGCTCCGGTCGCCCAATCAGCCGCGCGGGCCGGCTTGCCGGCGCAGGGCCACGGCGAGGATGGCCAGCGCCAGGGCGCTGAACGCCAGGCCGCCCAGGAGCAGCGCGCCGCCGTGGCGCCATGCGCCGACGCCGACGAGCGCCAGGATGAGCACGACCAGCGCGATCATCACGACCGGCGAGGGCTTGAGCGCGAAGGGCGGGGTGTCCATCGGATCAGTCTGGC
>NZ_DATIMC010000095.1:0-19560 GCF_035475775.1 Phenylobacterium sp.
CCGCTTCTGCTTCATCCAGGCGCGACTGCTCTTCATCCGCACGATCCACTCGCGCTGCTGGGCCTTGCGCAACGCCGGGTCTGCCTTGGCGCGCTCGTGGGCCAGCTCGCGCTGCAGCTTGAGCCAGCTGTCGTAGCGCGCCGGATCGAGGCGGCCCTCGGCCAGGGCGGCCTGCACGGCGCAGCCGGGCTCGGCCTCGTGACGGCAGTCTTTGAACCGGCACTCCGCCGCCAGCGCCTCGACCTCCGCCTCGATCGCGCCGAAGACCGCCGCCACGCCCGCGCCGGCGTCCACCAGCCCGAGCTCGCGCATCCCGGGCGTATCGAGGATCAGGGCGCCCGAGGGCAGCCGGATCAGCTCCCGGTGGGTGGTGGCGTGCCGGCCCGTCTCGTCGTCCTCGCGGATCGCCCGCGTGGCCATCAGCTCGGCCCCGGCGAGCGCGTTGACCAGCGTCGACTTGCCCACCCCCGAGGAGCCCAGCAGGACCGCGGTCCGCCGCGGCTCGAGCTGCTCGGCCAAGGCCGGCAACCCCGCCCCGGTGAGCGCCGAGAGGACGATGACCGGGGCGCCGCCCGCGATCCGCGCCACCGCGCTCGCCGCGCCCGCGGCGTCCCCGGCCTGGTCGGCCTTGGTGAGCACGACGACGGGCGCGGCCCCGCTCTCGTAGGTCGCCGCCAGATAGCGTTCCAGGCGCCGAAGGTTGAGGTCGGCGTTGAGCGACAGCGTCAGCAGCGCCACGTCGACGTTGGCCGCGACCACCTGCAGGCCGTGCGCGGTGCCCGCCTCCTTGCGCACGAAGGCCGTGCGCCGCGGCAGGACGGCCTGGATCAGCGCGAAGCCGTCGCCGCCCTGCGCCGCGACCCAGTCGCCGGCCACCGGGTGTTCGCCCTCGCCCGCGGCATGGTGGAACCGGCCCGAGAGCCTGGCGTCGATCTCGCCGGACTCGGTGGCCAGCCGATAGAGCCCGCGCTGCTGGACGATCACCCGTCCGGCGAGGAGGCCCAGCGCCGCATAGGGCGCGAAGTCCTGCTGGAGCCCGCGGCTCCAGCCATAGGTCATGAGCAATGTCAGGGTTTCCCTTGGAAGGTCGATGAGCCGAACGGCGTCGACCGCGGAAGACCCCTTCAGGATGTCAGGAGCTTCGGCCGCCTTCAGGCGGCGGGCACGGCGACGCGGCGAGGGGCTCGCACAATGGGTTTCGACATGAGCCTCCTCCTCTCTGCACGTGACCGTTGGGCCGAGCTTGGCGAGCGCGCCGTTCGGCGTCAAGAAGAAGCCATGAGTGAACTTCCCGACATCGTCGACAACACCGCCGAGCACCGCTTCGAGATCAACCTCGCCGGCGAGACCGCCTTCGCCGAGTACCAGCTGGTGCAGGGCGGCATCATCCTGCCGCACACGGTCGTGCCCGAGGCCTTCGAGGGCAAGGGCGTCGGCAGCCGGCTGGCCCGTCACGCGATCGCCTACGCGCGCGACCGCGGCTTGAAGATCATTCCGCTCTGTCCGTTCATGGCGAGCTATATCCAGCGCCACCCCGAGGCCCACGATCTGGTGCATCCCACCTACCGCGAGCGGCTCGGCCTGCCGCCCGCGTGAGGGCCGGGCCTAGAGCCAGTCGAGCGCCGCTGCGCCCCGCAGGATCGCCTCGGCCTCGGCGGTGTGCTTGGCCCCCGCCCGGTCGTGCAGCACCAGCGGCGGCAGGAGCTTGAGCGGCGCCCTGCCGGCCTTCAGCGCCCGCACCAGCACCCGCTTGGCCGGCTGCTCGGCGAAGGGGTGCACCGGCCGGACCTGGAAGGAGCCGGCGGTCTCGCCCAACAGCGCCAGCAGGTCCGCGACCCGATCGGCCCGGTGGATCACGCTGATCGACCCGCCGTCGCGCACCGCCTTCAGCAGGAAACCCGCCCAGGCCGCCAGGCCGTCGTCGGCCATCCACGCGCCGCGGCGCTCGGGCGAAGGGGCCCGCAGCGCGGCCGGATCATCGAAGAACGGCGGATTGGCCAGGGCCGCGTCGAACACCGGCAACCCCAGGGCCGAGAACCGCCCCGCGACGTCGCCTTCAACGATCCGCACCCGGCCTGCGAACCCGTTCAGGCGCACGTTCTCCCGCGCCAGGGCCGCGGCCGCGGGGTCCCGCTCGAGGCCGGTGAAGCTGGCCTCAGGCCGCCGCGCCGCGGCCGCCAGCAGCGCCGCGCCGGCTCCGCAGCCGGCTTCGATCACCCGCGCGCCGGGATCCGCGTCGCAGGCCGCCGCCAGCAAGGCCGCGTCCAGCCCCGCCCGGTAGCCGCGCGCCGGCTGGCGCAGCTTCACCCGGCCGTCCAGGACGCGGTCCTCGGTGATCTCGTCCATGGCCTCCGCCGTGGTGTAAGGTGAACGCCGGCGCCCGGGTTCGCTTGACCGTGGCCTAGCGCGTCACCATTGTCCCCCGCAACGGCGGCGAGGCCCCCTTTCGGCCCCGCCGAAGCCAGGAGCCGAGGTCCTCGTGGAAGCCGCCCGCACGGCGATCGCCCCCAAGCCGCCGTCCCTGGATGCGCTTCTGGCGCTGGCGCGGCCGGACATGGCGGCGGTCGACGCGCTCATCCGGCGGCACATGGACAGCCCCGTGCCGGTGATCCCGGCGCTGGCCGACCACCTGATCGCGGGCTCCGCCAAGCGGCTGCGGCCGCTGCTCACCGTCGCGGCCGCCCGTCTGGTCGGCGGGCGTGACGAAGCCTGCCTGAAGCTCGCCGCGGCCGTGGAGTTCATCCATACCGCCACCCTGCTGCACGACGACGTCGTGGACTCCTCGCAGCTGCGCCGCGGCCGCGTCGCCGCCCACCTGATCTGGGGCGCCCCCTCCTCGGTGCTGGTCGGCGATTTCCTGTTCGCCCGCGCCTTCGAGCTGATGGTGGGGGCAGGCTCCATGCCGGCCCTGGAGATCCTGGCGCGCGCCAGCCGCGTGATCGCCGAGGGCGAGGTGCTGCAGCTCACCCGCTCGCACGACCTGGACCTCACCCAGGAGCTCTACATCGAGATCATCCGCGCCAAGACCGCCGAGCTGTTCGCCGCGGCCGCGGAATCGGGCGCCGTCTCCGCCGGGGCGCCGCCCGACCGCTGCGGGGCGCTGCGCAACTTCGGCCAGGATCTCGGGCTCGCCTTCCAGCTGGTCGACGACGCCCTCGACTACGATGGCGACAGCGGCGCGCTCGGCAAGAACACCGGCGACGACTTCCGCGAAGGCAAGGCGACCCTGCCGCTGCTGCTCGCCATGCAGCGGACGGGCACGGCCGAGCGCGAGTTCTGGATCCGCACCGTCGACCGGCGGGAGCAGGCCGAGGGCGACTTCGAGCGCGCCCGCGAGCTGATGCGCCAGACCGGCGCCATCGCCGCCACCCTGGATCTCGCCCACGCCTACGCCGACAGCGCCAAGGCGGCGCTCGTCGGCTTCGAGTCGGTCACCTGGCGCCCGGCCCTGGAAGACCTCGCCGACTTCGCGGTGATGCGGCGCGCCTAACGACGCTCAGAACCCGGTGAACAGGCGCTCGAGGCCGCGGCGGATCTGGTCTTCGTGCTCCGCAAGGCTGCCGCGAACGGTTTTCAGCAGCCCGCGCTCGATGCTGAAGAGTTCAAGCAAGGTCACCGTCAGCGACCGACCGTCGACCTCAACCGTGACATCCAGGCGACTGAACGGCCGCGCCGCATCGCGGACAACCGGCGCCACGATGACACTGTCGGCCCGTTCGAGCAGATGGGATTGAAGTACGAGCAGGTACGGCGCGACGCTGCGGGATCGCTCGGACGGATTTTCAACCAGATCGAACTGGCGCACTCACCATTTCCGGAATTCGGAACCGATCAGGCCGCGTTCGCGAATCCGCCGGTTGTAATCGTCGAAAGCATCGGCGTTTTCCTCGATCCAGCGCGTCTGTTGTTCCTGGACGGAAAGCTCCCGAACCGCCTGCTCGACTGCTGATTGCGCAATCCGTTGCAGATCCAGGCCCTTCGCCTGCGCCCTTTTCAGCGCATCGGCGTCGACCTCGATCCTCAGTTCCGCCTTTCCCATGAAGCGAATCGTACGCGCTTCGCGCCTCACCGTCACCCCGGGTGCACCATGTCCTCGGGGCGGACCCAGGCGTCGAACTGCTCGTTGGTCACGTAGCCGCCGCCGACGGCCTCCTCGCGCAGGGTGGTGCCGTTCTTGTGGGCGGCCTTGGCGATCGCCGCGGCCTTGTCGTAGCCGATGTGCTCCTTGAGCGCGGTCACCAGCATCAGGCTCCGCTCGAGGTTGGCCCTGATGTTGTCCTCGCGCGCCTGGATGCCCGCGACCATGTTGTCGGTGAACGAGATCGCCGCGTCCGAGAGCAGCCGACAGGTCTGCAGGAAGTTGTAGGCCATCACCGGGTTGAACACGTTGAGCTCGAACTGGCCCTGCGAGCCGGCGACGGTCATCGTCGTCTCGTTGCCCATGACCTGGGTGCAGATCATGGTCAGCGCCTCGGCCTGGGTCGGGTTGACCTTGCCGGGCATGATCGACGAGCCGGGCTCGTTCTCCGGCAGGGCGAGTTCGCCGAGCCCGGCGCGGGGCCCGCTGCCCAGGAAGCGGATGTCGTTGCCGATCTTGAACAGCGCCGAGGCGGCGCTCACCAGAGCCCCGTGGCTGAACACCATGGCGTCGTGCGCCGCCAGCGCCTCGAACTTGTTGGGCGCGGTCACGAACGGCAGGCGGGTGATGGCGGCGATCCGCTCGGCCACCTTCTCGGCGAAGCCCAGCGGCGCGGTCAGGCCCGTTCCCACCGCCGTGCCGCCCTGGGCGAGCTCGTAGAGCCCGTAGAGCGTCTCCTTGATCCGCCGCACGCTCATCGCGACCTGGTGGGCGTAGCCGGAGAACTCCTGGCCGAGCGTCAGCGGCGTGGCGTCCTGGGTGTGCGTGCGGCCGATCTTGATGATGTGGGCGAAGGCCTTGGCCTTGTCCTGCAGCGCCTGGTGCAGGTGCTCCAGCGCCGGGTTGACGCGGCGCGCCACCTCGTCGGCGCAGGCGATGTGCATGGCCGTCGGATAGGTGTCGTTCGACGACTGGCTCATGTTGACGTGGTCGTTGGGGTGCACGGGCGTCTTCGAGCCCATCTCGCCGCCGAGCATCTCGATCGCCCGGTTCGAGATCACCTCGTTGGCGTTCATGTTGGACTGGGTGCCCGATCCGGTCTGCCACACGACCAGCGGAAAGTGGTCGTCGAGCTTGCCGTCGATCACCTCCTGGGCCGCCGCGACGATCGCCTCGCCGAGCTTCGGATCGAGCTTGCCCAGCGCCATGTTGGCCTCGGCGGCGGCGCGCTTGACGATCCCCAGCGCGCGGATCACGGGGAGCGGCTGCTTCTCCCAGCCGATGCGGAAGTTCTGCAGCGAGCGTTGGGTCTGCGCGCCCCAGTAGCGGTCGGCGGGAACCTCGATCGGGCCGAAGCTGTCGGTCTCGGTCCTGGTGTTGGGCGAGGTCGCGGTCATCTGGCTGAAGCCTCCGGGCGCAAGCTAGGCGCGGTCTAACGGGCGGCATCCGCCGCCGCAACGGCCGTGGCGCGCGGCTCCGCCGGGCGATATACCGGCCAGATCATCGGGGAGGGGCTGCAGCATGATCGTCAGCACGACGTACGACCTGACGGGCTATGTGATCACCAAGCACCTGGGCGTGGTCCGCGGCGTCACCGTCCGTTCGCGCAGCGCGCTCGGCAACATCGGCGGGGCGATCCAGTCGTTCTTCGGCGGCAACATCACGATCTTCACCCAGCTCGCCGAGCACGCCCGCCAGGAAGCCTACGACCTGATGGTCGAGCACGCCCAGCAGCTGGGCGCCGACGCCGTGGTCGGCATGCTCTACGACGCCAACGACATCATGGACGGCATCACCGAGGTGCTGGCCTACGGCACGGCGGTGAAGATCCAGCGCGCCTGACCGCGCCCAAGTGTCCGAGGGCTGGACCCGGCACGGCAAGGTGCGCGCCCGCGAGGGCGAGGCCGGGCTGGTCGTGGAGGTCGACGGCCTGACCACCCAGGCGAAGTACTACAAGCCCCTGATCTACGAGTTCTTCCGCAAGGCCTGGCGCGGCTCCCGGCCCGCCTGGGGCGAGTTCGCCGTCGAGATCCGCATGGAGTACGTCGGCGAGCCGCCCTGGCTCGACCTCGACAACTTGGCCAAGGCGATCCTCGACGCGATCAAGGGCCACGCCTTCCACGACGACGCCCAGGTCGCCCGCCTGCTCGTCGAACGCGCGCCCGGCGAGCGGGAGCGGATCGTGGTGGCGGTGACCAGGCTCTCCGAACGACCGATGCGCCGGCCCTAAGCCAGGCGGGCGCCGCGCACCATGTCCCAAAACCCCTTGCCTCTCGATCAGTGTTATAGTTATGTAACACACTGATGCAGGGCCGCAGCCTCAGGCGGCGCCGGAAACCGACATGGATCCCGATTGGAATGACAGTCAGCCGATCTACCGCCAGCTGCGAGACAGGGTCGTGGCGATGATCCTCGAAGGCCACCTCAAGGAGGGCGATCCGCTGCCCTCGGTGCGCAACGTCGCCACGGAGACCCGCATCAACCCGCTGACCGTGCTGAAGGCTTATCAGCAGCTCGAGGCCGAGGGGCTGGTCGAGAAGCGCCGCGGGCTGGGCATGTTCATCAGGCCCGACGCGCGCGAGCTGCTGCTCGCCACCGAGCGCGAGAAGTTCCTCACCGAGCAGTGGCCGGAGATCCGCGCGACGATCCACCGTCTGGGCCTGGCCGAGCAGCTGCTCGGCGCAGGCCGGTCGCGCGGGGAGGACTGAGCCATGGCGGTCATCGAAGCCAAGGGTCTGCGCAAGCGCTACGGCAAGACCTTGGCCCTGGACGGGATCGACCTCACCGTCGGCGAGGGCCGCATCCTGGGCTTGATCGGGCCCAACGGCGCCGGCAAGTCGACGGCGCTCAACGCCATCCTCGGCCTGATCCCTTGCGAGGGCGAGCTCGCCGTGCTCGGCCGCGATCCCTGGGCGCAGCGCGATCGGCTGATGGAGGAGATCGCCTTCATCGCCGACGTGGCGGTGCTGCCGCGCTGGATGCGGGTCGGCCAGGCGCTCGACTACGTCGCCGGCGTCCACCGGCGCTTCGACCGCGCCCGGGCGGAGGCGCTGCTCGGGCGGACCAGCATCCGGCGGGGAAGCCGCGTGGGGCAGCTCTCCAAGGGCATGGTCGTCCAGCTCCATCTGGCGCTGATCATGGCCGTCGACGCCCGGCTGCTGGTGCTCGACGAGCCCACCCTGGGCCTCGACCTGCTCTACCGGAAGAGCTTCTACGACACGCTGATCAACGACTACTTCGACGGCCAGCGCACGATCGTCGTCTCGACCCACCAGGTCGACGAGATCCAGCACATCCTGACCGACGTGGTGTTCCTGAATCGCGGCCGCATCGTGCTCGACGCGGCCATGGAGGACCTCGAGACCCGCTATGCCGAGGTCGCCGTGCGGCCGGAGGGGCTCGCCGAGGCGCGCAAGCTCGAGCCCGTCCACGAGCGCCAGGTCTTCGACCGCAGCTTCCTGATCTTCGAAGGCGCCGACCGCGCCGCCCTCGCCCGACTGGGCGAGGTCAGGACTCCGAGCCTGGCCGATCTGTTCGTCGCCTTGATGGGCCCCGCGCCCGCCGAGGCCGGGAGGGCCGCATGAGCGTGCAATCCGAAGCCGCCGCCCCGCACCGCGTGCGGCCGTTCTACTGGTCGCTGCGCCGCGAACTGTGGGAGAACCGGGCGATCTACCTGGCCCCGCTGGCGGTGGCGGCGGTGATCCTGGCCGCTTTCGTCTACGCCTCGCACGGCCTCGCCCGCGAGCTGAGAATCGCGGCGCACCTGGTCCCGCCCCCGCCGCCGCCCCGCCACATCGACGCCAAGGCCCTGGCGACGTGGGCGACCGACGCTCCGACCCAGGCCGGCTTCGCCCTCCTGATCCCGTACATCGCCTCCGCTTTCGCCATGCTCGCGACCGCGACCGTGGTCGGCGTCTTCTACTGCCTGGGCGCGCTCTACGGCGAGCGCCGCGACCGCACGGTGCTGTTCTGGAAGTCCCTGCCGGTGGCCGATCGCACGACCGTCGCGGCCAAGGCGGTCGTGCCGCTGGTCGTGCTGCCCGTCGTCGCCATCGCGGCGCTGGGGATTATTTCGCTGCTGCTCCTGGCGGTGAGCTTCGCCGTGCTGGCCGGGAACGGGCTTTCCTGGGACCTGCTGCTGGCGCGCGCGCCGGTGGGGCGGATCTGGGCGCTTGCGGCTTACGCCATCGTCTGCCTGGCGCTGTGGTGGGCCCCGCTCATGGGTTGGTTGATGGCCGTCTCGGCCTGGGCCCGGAAGACCACCTTCGTGTGGGCCATCGCGCCGCCGGCTGTCCTGTGCCTGTTCGAGCGGCTGGCGTTTGGCAGCAGCTACGCCTGGCGCTTCCTGCGCTGGCGTCTCGGGGGCGGGCTCGAGCCGGCCTTCGGCGGCGTGCCGCCGCATCCGAGGAGCCTGCCGACGCTCGATCAGCTGACCCCGCTGCGATTCCTCGCCGATCCGGGCCTCTGGGGCGGCCTGGCGGCCTTCCTCCTTCTGCTCGCCGCCTGCGTCTGGCTGCGCCGGCGAGGCGATCCGATCTGACCCGAGCCCGGGAGGGCGCCATGATCATCCACCTGAGCCCTGATGCGCCGCTCGCCCTGCAAGCCCTGGCCGCAAGCGCGCTCGTGGCGCACATCGGCGGCGGGACCGTGGGCCTCGCCGCCGGAGCCCTGGCCGTCGCCGCGCGCAAGGGCGGCCGCCTGCACCGCGCCGCCGGCGACATCTTCGTGGCCGCCATGCTGATCGCTTGCCTGGTGGGCGCCGCGGCCTCGCCGTTCGTCCATCGGCCGGCCAACCTCTTCGGCGGCGTGTTCGCCGCCTATCTCGTCGCCACCGGGTGGCTCACCATGCGGCGGCCGCCGAACGTCGTGGCCACGGCCGAGATCGGCGCGTTCCTGGCGATCGCCACCGCCGCCAGCGCCGTCGCCGTCTTCGCCTGGTTCGGCGCACGGAGCCCGCACGGCGTCGACGGCGTGCCATGGCCGGTCGCCGCGGTGCTGGCGCTGGTGGGCGCGCTGGCCGCGGGCCTGGATCTCAAGGTCATCCTGGCGGGCGGCGTCTCCGGCCAGGCGCGGCTCGCGCGGCATCTGTGGCGGATGTGCCTGGCGTTCTCCTTCGGCACGGCCTCGCTGTTCATCGGCCAGCCGAATGTGTTCCCGGCCGCGCTGCGCGGCTCGCCGCTGCTGATCCTGCTGGGGGTCGCGCCGCTGCTGGTCATGACCTTCTGGCTCTACCGCGTGCGCCGGCGCGGCGGGCCGGCCGCCGCTCGCCCGCCGCTCGCGCCTGGGCTACCCATGGCGGGATGATCGAAGTCCTGAAGACCGGCGATCCCGTTCGCCTGCATTTCCTGAAGAGCCTGCTCGAGGCCGCCGATATCCAGGTGTTCGTCTTCGAAGGCGGCAGCCCCTGGCCGGGCGCCTTCCCGGCCCGCCTGATGGTTCCTGAGGCCGAAGCCGACATGGCGCGGCGCCTGATAGCCGAGGCGGAAGCCTGAGCTCAGCGCGCCATCAGGCCCTCCGGCAGCTCCGGCCAGACCGCCTTGGGGTCGTACCAGCTTGCGCCATCGGAGCGCCAGATGTGCCGCTGGTTCTCGCACCTCGCCGGCGTGTCCAGGCAGCCCAGCCGCAGCAGCACCACCGGCTGGGCGATCCGCTCGGCCATCACATGGGAGCCGCACTCCGCGCAGAAGTGCCGGAACTTGCCCGGCGATGACTCATACGACCGCCGGACCTCCTCGCCGCGAACCCAGCGGAATTTCTGCCGCGGCACGGGCGCGACGCTGGAGAAGGCCGCGCCATGCGCCTTGCGGCAGGTCCGGCAATGGCAGTGGGCGATCCCCTCCAACTCGGCGTCCGCCTCGTAGGCGAGCCGTCCGCAAAGGCAGCTTCCGCTCAGCATCTCCGCGCCTTTCGTCTCTCGGCTCCGAAAGCTGCCCGCCCGCGGCCCGCGACGCAACGGCCTCTGGGGGCCCGCTGCGAGCCCCGGCGAGTTTGGGGCTCAGGAGCGCGCCGTGTGACTGGGCTGGACGTCGCCGTCGGCGCAGGCGCCCTGGGTCAGCTCTTCGGCCATGCGCAGCCAGATGGAGGCCAGGTGGAGATAGGCTTCGGCGATGGCGGCGTCCCCGCAGCGCGGCGCCTGGGCCGCCGTGTCGGTCGCCATCTTCAGATAGCGGGCCGCCCGCCGCTGGTCCGTTTCGTCTACCAATGTCAGCTACCCGACAAAACCCTCGTCTACCCGCAACGCGGCTCCGCGACGCAGGTTCCCGGCGCATCCCGCTAAGCAGTTGAAAGCGAGGCGATGGCGCTTGCGTCCGCCGCCGCCCGCGGTTGAAGCGCCGGTCGGGGAACAAGCGTGGCTGCAGGGCGTTTGGCGCGGGACGACGGCGTGGTCGTGTGTTGCAGGTGTTGTCGTCGTCTTGCGAGCCCCCGGGACGGCGCATCCGCCCCGGGGGCTTCATTGCAAGGGCCGCCGTCGAAAACGAAAGCGGCCGCGCTCGGGAGGACGAGCGCGGCCAGACTGTCGCGAACCTTATCCGGGGGATGGAATGGTTCAGCGATACTGTTGCAGGCGCGTGGTGCGCAGCCCCGCCAGGCCATGGCGGTCGATGGAGCGCTGCCAGGCCAGGAACTCCTCGGAGGTGAGCTGATAGCGCTCGAGCGCGTCCTCCAGGGAGAGCAGACCGCCGCGCACGGCGGCGACCACCTCCGCCTTGCGGCGGATCACCCAGCGACCGGTGTTGGCCGGAGGCAGGTCCTTCAGGGTCAAGGGCGCGCCGGTGGGGCCTATGACATAGGCTTCTCCCCGGCTGTTGGTGCGCACCTGCTGTTGTTGCAACATGGCTGTTAAGCTCTTCCCACCATCAGAGTCGATGGCGACCATAGCCGCCGGTCACTAACGCCGGCTGAATCGCTATAGTAAAGAAACGCCTAACCATTCCTGATCCGTGTAAACATTTGGTTTCTATCCGGAATTTCAGAGATGTTAAGCCAGGCTAATTCGAGAAATTATCTCTTCATATCTATCAGTTCTTGCAACATCTCATCGGCGGTCGTGATGATCTTCGAAGATGCGGAATAGGCCCGTTGAGTAGTGATCAGGCCGGTGAACTCGGCGGAGAGGTCGACCGTCGAGGCTTCCAGGCTGGAGGGCGCGATGGCGCCGGCCCCGCCGTTGCCAGGCTCCTTCAGCACCATCGGTCCTGCGGTGAGCGTCGCCTGGTAGGCGTTGCCGCTCACCGACTTCAGCCCATCGGCGTCGGGGAAGGTGGCGATCGCCACCTTGGCGATCTTGCGGATCTGGCTGTTGTCGAAGATGGCCGAGACCACCCCGTGCTCGTCCACCTGAACGCCCACGATGTTGCCGACGCCGGCGCCATCGTTGGAGACCGAGTTCACCGTCGAGGCTTCCGCCTGCTGGGTGACGTTGGTGAGGTCCAGGTTCACCGTCTGGGCGGCGATGCCGAGGTTGGCGGCCCAGGCCGGCTGCGCCCCGCCCGAGGCGGCCAGGTCGATCACCGGCGGATTGCCGGCCGCGCCGAACAGGGTGGTGTCGGCGAGGTCGATGCTGCCGTCGGAGTTGAATGCGACATCGCCGATGGCGATCTGGCCGGAGGGTCCGGCGGTATCCACGTCGCTGGCCGGGATCGCATAGATCTCGGCGTGCCAGGTGTTCGGCGCCGCCGAGCTCTTCAGGAAGCCGATCTCGATCTTGTGCGAGGCGCCCAGGCTGTCGACCACGTTCAGGTCCATGGTGAAGTCGGGCTGCGTGCCGCCCGCCACACCGGCGGCGAAGTCGGCCATGCTGTTGCCCGCCGCGCCGGTGTAGGTGGCCTCGGACGGCGAAACCGTCTCGGTCGCGTCGAGATTGGCGCTGATCCCGACGTTGCCGGTCGGCTGCACCGCCGTGCCCAGGTTCTTCACGTTGATCGAGCTGAGCTTGCTGAGGTCCGAGGGATCGATCGCGAACGTGCCGTCGGACTTCGCGGGCCAACCCTGAAGGTAGAGCCCGGCGTCGTTCACCAGGAACCCGGACGCATCGACGTTGAATTGGCCCGCCCGGGTGAACTCCCGCGCATCGGCTGGGCTCAGGCCCGTCGGCTTCTGGGTCGCCACGAAGAAGCCGTCGCCGGAGATCGCGAGATCGGTCGGCGAGGCCGCGGTCTGGATCAGCCCCTGTTGCGAAATGTAGGCGTGGGGGATGCCTTGCACCCCGCCGGCGGAGTAGAGGCCCTGCACGGACTGCGCAGTGACGACGTCGCCGAAGTTCACCTGGTTGCGCTTGTAGGCGATGGTGTTGACGTTGGCGATGTTGTCGGAGATCGCCGCAAGCGCCGAGGAGTTGGCCACCAGGCCTGACACCCCGGCGAGCATGGCCGAATTGATGCTCATGGGTCTTTCCGTTCTCTGGGGATGGGCCCGCCTGCTGCGGATCCCGAACGGCGCCTTGCGGCCGTCGGGACGGACGGCGTTTTGCCGCCCGGGTGGATGGGAGGACGCCGGCTCAAGGGCCGCCGCCGGTGAGCGCCGAGACCACGGAGGTCACCGGCGAAGTCAGGGTCGAAACGGCCGAGGTGATCGGTGAGGCCAGGGTGGAGAGCAGCGACGGGCTGGCCGCGGGCGGCGCCTCCTGGATGCTCGTCACCGTGTTCCAGCTCACCTGGCCGCCGTTGATGGTCAGCATGGTCTGACCGTTCGTCTGCTCGACCCCGGTGACCACCCCCTCGACATAGGACGTGGTGGCGATGGCCGCGCCGTTCGGATCGGTCGCCGTGACCCGCAAGGTGTAGGTCCCGTCGGGCAGCTGCGTCCCGGTCAGGTCCTTGCCGTTCCAGGTCAGGGTGTGGTCGCCCGCCTTCAGATCCGCAGGCGCCTCGGCGTGCACAACCTTGCCCGCGGAATCGACGATCTCCAGCTTCAGGCCGCTGGCGGCGGAGGGCAGGTTGTAGATCCAGCTCGCCTGGCCCTTGCTGAGCGCCGCGGCGTCGCTCACCGCTCGCACGTCCTTGCCGATCATGCTGACCGCCGTCGAGATCCCCGTGCCGGTGTTGCCGGCGATCTGCTGCAGCAGGCTGTTGCTCTGAATCTGCTGCTCGACCCCGCTCATCTGCACCAGCTGCTGGGTGAACTGGTTGGAATCCAGCGGCGAGAGCGGATCCTGGTTCTTCAGCTGCGTGGTGAGCAGCGACAGGAAGGTCTGGAAGTTGTCGGTCAGGCTGGCCAGGCTCGACGCGGTGGTGTTGGGCGAGCCGGGCGTGGCGCCGGTGACCGGCGCCGTCGGGGCCTGGGCGGTGGTTGGAGTGACGCTCATGGCTGGCCTCTAGATCCTGATGTCCACGCCCGAGGCGTGCCGGCCCAGACGGCTCAGCGCCCCCGCCGCGGCCTCGGCCGCATCGCCGGCCCCGCCGATCGCCGCCTGGAAGGCGCGGCCGCGCGCCAGGCCGCCGCGTTCGGCCTCGCCGCCCTGTGCGTCCGGGTTGCGGCCACGCTCGCCGGCCACGTCGAAGGAGAGCCCGCCCGACAGGTCGAAGCCCGCCTGCTGCAGCGCCTGGGTGAGCTCGTCGGCGCGCGCGGCGAGCTCGCGGGCGGCCTGCTGATTTTCGAAGGAGAGCGCTGCGGTCATGCGGCCCTCGGCCCCGATCTCGACGCGGACGTCCACGCGGCCAAGGCCTGCCGGGTCGAGTTGCACGTCGAATCGCGTCGAGCGCCCCTCCAGCTTGCGGACCATCTGGACGGCGAGGTTGGCCACGGTCTGCGGCGCGCTGCTCGCCGCAGCCTGGGGCGCGGGCCCACGCAGCGGCGCATCGGCCTGGGTGGCGTTCGGCGCCGGCGCGCCAGGCTGACCGGCATCCGGCTGGGCCTCATCGGCCGGAGCGTCGTCCGATGGCTCGCCGGTCGCGGCGAACGCCTCGGTGTCACCCGCGGGCCGATCAGCGGCCGGCGCGCCGTGAGCCGCGCTCGGGGGCGCGCCCTTGGCCGGCGGGGCGGCGGCCTCGGCCGACTTCGGCGCCGCCGCCTCGACCCGCGCCGTCTGGGTTGCGGCGCGCTCGCGGGGGGTGGACGGCCGGGCGGGAGTCGCCGGCGCCTGGGCGGCCTGGCCGCTGCCGGCGATGATCGCGGCCGGCGGCGGAGCGGTCTCGCTCGGGGTCGACGGTGGCCCGCCAGGCGCCTGTGAGGCGGGCGCGGCGGGCGGTGTGGCGGAAGCAGCCGGCGCCGGGCTCGCGCCTGCGGGACCGGCCAGGGGCGCCGCACGGCTTGCAGCCTCGGGCGCGGAGGGCTTCGTCGAAGCGGCCGGGAAGGACTTGGGCGTCGGCGCGGCGGTCTGCGGCGACGCCATCCGCGCCGCGAGCGCCGGCGCGGACGGCTCGGCCCCGCTCGCGATCGCCGCCAGCGCCGCATCGGCCGCCGGCGAGGCCTGGGCCGGCAGCGCCGGAAGCTGCGGCGCGGCTGGCGCGGTGGTCGGCGCCTCTCCGGGTGCGGGCGCCTTGGCCTGGGCGGGCGACGGCGGGCTCTCCGCCAGGCCCACCTTCAGCATCGCCGTGGGCGCGGCGGTCGCCGCAGGCGCCGCGGGCGCGGCCTTGCCCTGGCCAAGCGCCTCGGGAGTCCGGCCCGAGCCGTCGGAAGGCGTCTCGTCCGCCGGCTGGCCGGGTGTCGCCGGAACCGCCGCCGGAGTGGCCAGGGGCAGGGCTGCCAGCGCCGCCGCGCTCGGCGCGGCCGCGTCCTGGCCCGTCGGATCCGCCTCGGTCTTGGCTCGGGGCGCGGCGGCGGCCTTGCCTTTCGCCGCGAGCGCCGGCTGGCCGGTCGCGGCGGGCGCGGCCTTCGTGGTCGGCGGCGTCGCGACCGGCGCCGCCTGCCCGAAGAGAGCCGCGATCAGGGCTTCGAACCCCGCCAGGGTCCCGGCCGCCGGCGCGGCCGCAGCGCCCTGCGGCCCCGCGGCGTGGCCGGAGGTCTGGGCAGGCGGCGCGACGGTGGCGGGCGCTGACATGAAGGCCTTTGGCGATGGCGCGGGTTGCGCCGGGCTTATTCGGACGGGGTGGAGCAACCCTCGGGCCACACTCCCAAGTCTCTGATTTCCGGACGTTTCCTGTTCCGGAGCGGCTTGGCGGAGCGTCGCTGGCGGCCGAATTTGCCGAGCGCGAGGGCGTTCCCTGCCGCCCGGCCGCCGGCCCCCGGCTTGTGGCGCCGGACTTGCGGGTCAGCTCCCGACAGCCACTGGGTCCGGGAAGGGACCACGTTGAAAATGCGGGCTTTTTTCGGGCGCCTCGCGCGCGCGTTCACCATAGGGTGGGCAGAATTCGCCCAGCCCTGCGTCAGCCTTTGCCGGGCGGAGGGTTAATCGCGTGTCGCTCTCGACGGTCCTGGACACCGCGACGTCTGGCCTGATGGCGGCCCAGACCGGCCTTCGCACGGTCTCGGACAACATCGCCAACGTCAACACGCCCGGCTACGTCCGCAAGCAGGTCGATCAGCAGCAGCTCGACGTGGCCGGCGTCGGCATGGGCGTCCAGGTGATCGGCATCCAGCGGGTTACCGATCAATACCTGCAGCTGGCGAGCCTCACCGCCGGCTCGCAGGCCAGCCAATGGGACGCCTACTCGCAATACCTCGACAACGCCCAGAGCCTGTTCGGCGACCCGTCGAGCTCCAGCTTCTTCTTCAACAAGCTGGACGACGTCTATTCGGCCTTCGCCGCCTCGGCGAACGATCCGTCGAACAACCTGCTGCGCACCCAGGCCCTGGCCAACGTTCAGGACTTCCTCTCCGAGGCCGATCGCATCAACTCCCAGCTCGGTCAGCTCGGCTCGACGGTCGATACCCGCGTCAACGCCGACGTCGACCAGGCCAACGGCCTGCTGCAGCAGATCTCCAAGCTGAACGGCGACATCAGCCGGGCTAATCTCGTCCAGGCCGACGCCTCGGGCGCGGAGAACATCCAGAGCCAGCTCCTCGACCAGCTCTCCAGCCTGATGAGCATCAAGGTCGCCCAGCGCGACGGGGGCGGTGTCGATGTCCGCTCGCCGGAGGGCGTGCTGCTGGCCGGCGACACCGCCGCCACGCTCGCCTACAACGCCTCCGACTCCACGCCCGGCTACATCACCGCCACCCAGCCCGGCGTCGGCTCCAATCCGCAGCCGATCCAGATCTCGAGCGGCGAGGTGCGCGGCCTCCTGGACCTGCGCGACAGCAAGCTGCCGGGCATCTCCGACGAGCTCGGCGAGTTCGTGAGCCGCGCCACCGATGCGCTGAACGCGGCCCACAACGCCTCGAGCGCGACGCCGCCGCCCGCCACGCTGACCGGCCGAGACACCGGCCTCGACCTGCCCACCGCGGTCTCGGGCTTCACCGGCCAGACCACCGTCGCCATCGTCAATTCCGCCGGCGTCGTGCAGCGGACGGTGGCGATCGACTTCGACGCCCAGACCATGAGCGTCAACGGCGGCGCGGCGACCGCCACCTCGCCCGCCAGCTTCCTGGCCGACCTCAATACCGCGCTCGGGGGCGCGGGTTCGGCGACCTACGTCAACAACCAGCTCTCGATCGGCGCCAGCGGCGGCAACGGCGTCGCCGTCGACGAGGACACCTCGATGAAGGCGGGCCGCGCCTTCTCGCAGTTCTTCGGCCTCAACGACCTCGTCCGGTCGAGCGGCTTCACGAATTACGAGACCGGGCTCTCGGCCACCGACCCGCACGGCTTCACCGCCGGCGGCACGGTGACCTTCCGGCTCGCCCAGCCGGACGGCAAGCCGATCCGCGACGTCACCGTGACCATGCCCGCCGCACCGCAGATGAGCGATCTCATCGCCGCGCTCAACAACACCACGACCGGCGTCGGGCTCTACGGGGCCTTTTCGCTGGACCCCAACGGGCTGCTCTCCTTCACCGCCTCGCCGCCGACCAATGCTTCGCTCTCGGTGGTGGACGACAACACGCAGCGCGGCGCGGGCGGGCCCTCGTTCAGCCAGCTGTTCGGCGTGGGCGTGGTCCAGCGCAGCGCGCGCGCGAGCCAATTCCAGGTCGATCCGGCGCTGCTCGCCAATCCGCAGCTCCTGGCGCTGGGCAAGCTCGACCTGACCGTCGCGGCCGGGACCCCGGCGCTCAGGCCGGGCGACGGCTCGGGAGCGGTGGCGCTCTCTCAGGCAGGCGACGCGACCGCCACCTTCCAGGCCGCCGGATCGCTCGGTCAGGTCAGCACGACCATCTCCCGCTACGCCTCGGAGTTCGGCGGCGCGGTCGGCCGCGACGCCGCCGCCGCGGAGACCCAGAAGCAGGCCGCCGCCGCGGTCCAGACCGAGGCGGTCAACCGCCGCCAGTCGGTGGAGAGCGTCAACCTCGACGAAGAGCTGGTCCATCTGCAGACCTATCAACAGGCCTTTAGCGCTTCGGCGCGCATGATCCAGGCCACGAAGGACCTGTTCGACGTCCTGATGAACATGGTCTGAGGAGAATTGAGATGGTGACCCGCGTCTCCACCGTCGGAAACTACTCCGCCATCCTGGCCAACCTGATGGCCGCCCAGCAGGCGCAGCTGCAGGCGGGGGTCCGCGTCTCGACCCAGAAGAACGGCTCCGACCTCAAGGACTACGCCAAGAACGACGAACTGCTGACCGCCATGCGCTCGGTCCAGACCCGGCTCACCGGCTTCCAGGACCAGAACAGCCTGATCGCCGACAAGCTGACCACCCAGGACACCGCGCTGAACCAGGTGGCCGACGCCGCCCAGGCGATCCGCGAGGCGATCGCCGACGCCCTGGCCTCAGGCAACGCCACCACCCTGATGGCGGAGGTGCAGGGCGAGATGAACCAGGCCGTGGGCGCGATGAACACCAAGTACAACGGCAACTACCTGTTCGCCGGCGGCCAGATCAACACCCAGCCGGTCACCGCCCAGCAGCTTTCCGACCTGACCGCCGGCCCGCCGATCGGCTCGTTCTTCCAGAACGACCAGTTCAAGGCCCAGGCGAACATCGACGACTCCACCGCCGTCACCACCGGCATTCTCGCCTCCGACATCGGAACCCCGCTGCTGAACGCCCTGCAGACCCTGAAAGCCTTCGACCAGGGCGGCTCGGGCCCGCTGGGGGCCAACCTCACGCCGGCCCAGCGGACCTTCCTCGTGAACCAGCTCTCCACCTGGGACAGCGTCCACCAGGGGATCACCACCATCACGGCCGGCAACGGCATGGTCCAGAAGCGGGTCGACGACATCAAGACCGACCTCTCCAGCCGCCAGACCACGCTCGCGGGCATGGTGAGCAACATCACCGACGCCGACATGGCCAAGGCCGCCGCCGACCTGCAGCTCGCCCAGACCTCCTTCGCCGCCGCCGCCCAGGTGTTCCAGACCCTGAAGGACTCCTCGCTGATCAACCTGCTGGCGATCCAGTAGTCCCTCCCCATCAAGGGAGGGATGCAATTCGGCGCCGGCCGCTCTAAATACCGGCCTCCATGAACGCTCCCGTCGCCACGCCAGCGCTTGCCGACGGCCTGATCGAGGCCGCGCGGGAGGCCGTGCGCCTGCCGGCCGGGGCGCGGGTGATCGCGGCCATGTCGGGCGGCGTGGACTCCACCGTCACCGCGGCCCTGCTCGCCCACGCCGGCTACGAGGTGGTCGGCGTCACCCTGCAGCTCTACGACCACGGCGCGGCGGTCCAGAAGAAGGGCGCCTGCTGCGCCGGGCAGGACATCTACGACGCCCGCGCCGCCGCCGAGGCGCTGGGGATCGCCCAATACGTGCTCGACTACGAGAGCCGGTTCCGCGAGCAGGTGATCGAGGAGTTCGCCGACGCCTACCTGCGCGGCGAGACGCCGATCCCCTGCGTGCGCTGCAACCAGACGGTCAAGTTCCGCGACCTCATGGACGTCGCGCGCGACCTGGGCGCGGCCGCGCTCGCCACCGGCCACTACGTGCGCCGCGCCGAGGGGCCGGCCGGGCCGGAGCTGCACCGCGCGGCCGATGCGGCCAGGGACCAGTCCTATTTCCTGTTCGCCACCACGCCAGCGCAGCTGGAATACCTGCGCTTCCCGCTGGGCGGCCTGCCGAAGCCTGCGGTGCGTGCGGCGGCCGCCGCGCTCGGCCTCTCGGTCGCCGACAAGCCGGACAGCCAGGACATCTGCTTCGTGCCCGAAGGCCGCTACACCACGGTGATCGACCGGCTGCGTCCGCACGGCGCCGAACCCGGCGACATCGTCCACCTGGACGGCCGCATGCTCGGCCGCCACGAGGGCGTCACCCGCTACACCATCGGCCAGCGCCGGGGCCTGAACGTGGCCGTGGGCGATCCGCTGTTCGTGGTGCGCATCGACGCCGACGCGCGCCAGGTGATCGTCGGGCCGCGCGAGGCGCTGCTGACCGGCGCCCTGACGCTGAAGGAAGAGAACTGGCTCGGCGAAGGCACGCTCGCCGAGGCCTGCGCGGCCAGCCGCCGTGTCCTCGCCCGCGTCCGCTCGACGCGGGAACCGGCCCCAGGGCGGTTGGCAGTCGTGGACGG
>NZ_DATIMC010000096.1:0-16870 GCF_035475775.1 Phenylobacterium sp.
TGCCCGCTCTCCCGGCGAAAGCCGGGATCCAGATCTCCAGAACATGCCCGATTGGATCGGCTCAGCGCCTGTAGAAATCGCTTCTGAGTCATTCCATCTGGGTCCCGGCCTTCGCCGGGATGAGCGGTATGGGTGCCCTAGTCTAAGCCGCCAGGAGATCGTCGAGCTTGCGGATGTCGGTCACCGGCGAGGCGATCCCGCCGTCCAGGCGCATGACCTTGTTGCAGTAGAGGCGCAGCAGGTCGAGGTCGTGCGAGGCCAGCACCAGGATGCCCGCCCGTTCGACGAGGTTGAGCAGCCGCCGATGGGCGAGCTTCTGGAACTCGGCGTCGCCCACCGCGATCCACTCGTCCATCAACAGCACGTCGGCCTCGACCGCCGTCGCCGCCGCGAACGCCAGCCGCGCCTGCATGCCCGCCGAGTAGGTCTTCACCGGCATGGCGAGGAAGGGGCCGAGGCCGGAGAACTCGGCGATCTCGTCCATCCGCTCGTCGATCTGGCGCATGGTGAGGCCGGCGATGCGGCCGCGCAGGCGGATGTTGTCGTAGCCGGTGGCGGTCGGGTCGATCCCGAGGTTGAGGTCGAGCAGGGCGGCGATGTGGCCCTCGACTTCGACGGCGCCTTCGTCGGGTTCGTAGGCGCCGGACAGCGCGCGCAGCAGCGTGGTCTTCCCCGAACCGTTGTGGCCGATCAGGCCCAAGCGGTCGCCGGCCTTCAGCTCCAGGCTCAGGTTCGAGAGCGCGGTGACTTCGGTCGCGCCGTGGTGCTGGCCCAGGCGGCCGCCGATCGTGATCTTGGCCAGGTGCTTCTTCAGCGACTTGGCGTCGACCCCATAGACCGGGAAGCGCAGCGTCAGGTCCCGGCAGGAAATGGAGACGGGCGGGGCCTTCATAGGTAGTGGACGATCTTGCGCCGGGTGCGCGCGAAGAGCCAGAACGTCAGCGCCCAGCCGCCGGCGGCCATGCCCGCCAGGACGCCATAGGTGTGCGGCGCGACGGCCTCGCCGAGCAGCGGCGCGCGCACCGCGTCAAGCACGTGGTAGAACGGGTTGAAGTCCAGGACCCAGCGATAGCTGGGCGGAATACGGTCCGCCGGCCAATAGACCGGCGTCATGATCGCCGCCGCCTGGGTGATCGAGGCCACCGCCTGGGGAATGTCGCGGAAGCGGGCGGAGATGATCGCGACCGACATCGAAGCCCACGCGACGTTGACCACCAGGAAAACGAAGCCCAGCGCGGCGCCCAGGTAGTTGGCATGGCCCCAGAGGCCGGCCCAGACCAGCACCGCGGCCACGATGACGATGTGGTGCCCGAGGTTGATCAGGTTCCGCAGCACCGTGCGCCAGACGAAGGTGAAGATCGGCAGGCTGGTCTGCGACAGCATGCCGGCGGCCTGGACGAAGGTCTCGCACCCCTCGTTGATGGTCATGGTGACCATGCCGAAGAAGACGATGCCCACCGCGACCATCGGCACGAATTGGTGCGCCGGCACGCGGAAGAGGCCGCCCCACAACAGGCCGATGCCCAGCACCATCACGCCCATCGAGAGGGTGATCCAGAACGGGCCGAGGATCGAGCCGCGATAGCGGGAGACGACGTCGTGCCAGGCCAGCGACCAGGCCAGGTCGATCCGCTCGCCCGACGCGCGCAGGTCCCGCAGCGCCATCTGCGCCTCGAGCAGCGCGCCGCGCCGTCCGGTCCGCAGCATGTGGGTGGCGGTGTCCATGAACACTCCGCGCGAAGGCGCCGGCTGGTATCAGGCGCCGATTCGCCGCGCAAGGCGGCGGCCTTGCCGCCTTCATGGACCTCGATGCCAGTTGAAAGGTGCATGCTCAAGGCGCGGCGCTTGCGGCCTTTTGCCAGCCTCGCGCCTTCCGTGATAGCCGGATGGCGAGGGCATGACTGGAAGCGCATGACGTCCATCAACCAGATCGCGCGCGACGGGCCTCCGCCCGCTGGTCGGCGCCGGGCCGCGCCGGCGGCCAGCTCCACCCTCGAAGGCGCCGGCGTCTGGCTGGTGATCCCCTGCTATCGCGTGCAGGCGCACATCCTGGACGTGATCGCCAAGACCCCGCCGTGGGTGGAGGGGATCGTCTGCGTCGACGACGCCTGTCCCGAGCACACCGGCGACTTCGTGGAGGCCAACGCCCGGGACCGGAGGGTCGCGGTGGTCCGGCTCGACAGGAACCAAGGGGTCGGCGGGGCGACGCTCGCCGGCTACGCCGAGGCCGTCAGGCGCGGCGGCCGCATCCTGGTCAAGGTGGACGGTGACGACCAGATGGACCTGGGCTACATGAGCCAGCTCGTCGCGCCCATCCTGCTCGGCGAGGCCGACTATGCGAAGGGCAACCGCTTCACTTCGGTGAGCCACCTGCGCGCGATGCCGGCGGTGCGGGTGTTCGGAAACGCCGCGCTGTCCTTCGCGGCCAAGCTCTCCACGGGCTACTGGAACATCTTCGACCCGACCAACGGCTACACGGCCATCGAGGCGACCGTGGCCAAGCTGGTCATGCAGAAGCGCGTGTCCCCCCGCTTCTTCTTCGAGACGGACCTGCTCTACCACCTGGGCACCTTGCGCGCGGTCGTGCGCGACGTGCCGATGCCGGCCCGCTATGCGGACGAGGTCTCCAACCTCCGGATCGGCGCGATCGTCGGACCCTTCGCGCTCAAGCACCTGCGCAATTTTGTCCAGCGGGTGCTCGGCCAATATTTCGTGCGCGATTTCAGCGCCGCCAGCCTCGAGCTGGTGTTCGGCGTGTTCGGCATCCTGTTCGGCCTGGGCTACGCCGCGCATTACGTGGCCACCCGCACCCCCGGCCAGGTCGCCTCGGCCGGCGTGGTCATGGCCGCCGCCCTGCCGATCATTCTCGGCGCCCAGCTACTGCTGCAGGCGATCAACTTCGACGTGCTGAACGCGCCGACCCGGCCGATCCACCCCTACCTGCGAACCGTGCAGCGGCTGGAGCAGGGGGAGCCGCTCCCGTGAGCCCCAAGGACATCGCGCTCTGCGCGAGCGTGGCCGTCGCACTGCCACTGGGCCAGAGCCTCTTCAAGTTCGCCGCCCTCTACGACCAGCGGCTCTCCGGGCCGATGGTCATGCGGCTGGTCGCCAACTGGCCGCTGATGGCGGCGCTGGCCTGGTACGGGCTGGCGGCGATCCTGTGGTTCTATGTCCTGACCCGCGTGCCGCTGTCCACCGCCTACGCCTTCTCGCTGGTCGGCGCCTGCCTGGTGCCGCTGGTCGGCTGGATCGTGTTCAAGGAGCCGGCCAGCTGGCAGATGGGCGTCGGCTACGCGCTGATGACGGTGGGCTTCTTCCTGGTCCTGGCGCGGCCGGGTCTCTGACCCTCCTGCGCCGCCAGCGCCGCATCGACGGCGGCGCGGACGGTTCCGTAGGGCGTGCTGAACATGCGCTCGTAATGGAGCGGGCCCGCATGCGGGCGCTCGCGGATGCGTCCGGGCGCCAGGGCCTGGGCGGCGAATCCGCCGCGCGTCGCAAGGCTCAGGAACATCGCCGGCCAGAGCCCCAGCCAGTTCCAGGTCTGCGACGGGAAGAAGCGCACCGCAGCGATCCATGCGAGCCATTGGCGCGGGCTGAGCCTGACGCGGACCTCCGGCCCGTTCTCCGGAATCGGCGAACAGGCGCGGTAGAGCGGCTTCAACGGCCAGCGGCCGTTGTAGAGCCCGAACTGCTGGACGGGAACGCCGCCCCGCTCGGCCGCCAGGATCGTCGCCATCGCCGCGCAGCCGTCGTGGTCGGGATGGCCGCCCTCCCAGGCCGGGGTCACGAATCGCGTGGTCGGCGGCAGCCGGGCGAGGGCCTCGCGCAGCTTGGCGAGCGCGATGTCGAGGCCTTTGACGATCTGGCCGTCCAGCACGCCGGTCCCGGCGCCGACATGGATGGCGCGGTCCGGCTCGACGCCCAGGCTGGCGAGGAAGTTTTGCGTCTCCTTCAGGCGCCGCGCGGCGTTCCGGGGGTCGCGGTAGTCGGCCACGTAGAGGAACCAGCAGGCCTCGCCCGCGGCGCGGGCCTGAAGGATCAGGGGCAGGGCGCAGTACTCGTCGTCGAAGTGCGCCAGGAGGAAGGCTGCGGCCATGGCCTTCGAATCCCACGCCGCGGCGGGCGTCTCAATAGGGCTTCTCAGCCGCCGCGGCGCGACATATCGCAGGGGCGAGCAGCGGGGAGGAGCATGCGCAGCGTCGGCCCGAGAGGGGAAGCGGAACTCACGGCGAGCCCCGGCGCGCGGGGCGCGGGCTGGCTGGCGCTCGCCGCGGGCTACGGCCTGATGCTGTGGCAGAACCTGCCGGGCCATCTCTCGGTGGATTCGATCATCGAGCTCCACGAGGGCCGGTTCCATGTCCGGGAGACCTGGGGCCCGGCGATCTTCCCGTTCATCCTGGGGATCTTCGATCGGATCGCACCGGGGACCGCGCTCTACCTGATCGTCAGCGCGCTGCTGCTCTATGGCGCCTGGGCGCTGCTGCCACGGCTGGCGGGTCGGGCTTCCTGGTGGTTTCCGCTGGCGGCCCTCGGCGCGGTGCTCACGCCCAACATCCTGATCTACCAGGGGATCGTCTGGCACGACGTGCTGTTCGCCGACACGGCGACGGCGGGATTCCTGTGTCTCGCCTTCGCCGGCCGGGACTGGCAGGGCTCGCGCCGCCCCTGGATTCGGCTGGCCGTCGCGGTCCTGTTCCTCGCGGTCGCGGGGCTGCTACGGCAGAACGGCATCGTGATCCTCGCCCCCGCCGCTGCGGCCGTGGCCTGGATGGCGCGCGCCGGCGGCTGGCGTCGGGCGGCGGCCTGGGGCGCCGGCTGGTTGCTCGCCGCCGTCGCCGCGACGGCCGTGCTCTCCGTTACGGCGCTCCCCCAGGGTCCGACGTTCGAGAAGGCCGACGCCCAGGGCCTGCGGGTTCTCGAGGTCTACGACCTGGCCGGCGGCCTGGCGCGAGATCCCGCCCTGCCGCTGGCGCACATCGCGCGCGACGACCCGGCCACGGCCGCGGCGCTCCGGGCCACGGCGCCGCAGTTCTACTCTCCGCAGCGGGTGGATTTCATCGACGAGGTGGAGAAGCTCAATCACCGGCTCGCCCGGATCCCTTCGAAGGCGCTGTTCGGCGACTGGCTGGACATGGTCCTGCATCGGCCCGACCTCTACCTGGCGCACCGCTGGGACGTCTTCCGCTGGGTGTTCGCCACCCCGGTGATCGACCGCTGCCTGCCGGTCTACCTCGGCATCGACGGCCCGCCGCAGGAAATGGAGGAGCTCGGACTCGAGAAGGTCTGGGGCGAGCGGGACCAGCGGCTCTACAACTACTCGACCTGGTTCTATGACACCCCGGTGATGTCGCACGTGGCCTATGCCGTGCTGGCGCTGGTTCTGTTCGGGGTCTTCGTGTTCAGGCGCCGGCCCGTCGACGGCGCGCTGGCGGCCATGCAGGCCGCGGGCCTGATCTTCGCGGCGAGCTTCTTCCCCGTGTCGCTCGCCTGTGACTATCGCTATCTCTACTTCTTGGACGTGGCGGCGCTCACCGGGCTGCTCTATTTCGCCGCCGATCCACGGCTGCGGGGGCCAGACCGGCGTGCGCCGCCTGCCACACGGGGGCGCGGAGCGGTGTAGCGCTCGATCCAGGCGCCGGCGAGGTCGAGCCGGGGCAGCCGCGCCTCGACGAAGCGGTACAGCGAGAGCTGCCGGCCAAGGCCGAAGCTTCTCACCCGGACCCGCTGGAACAGCCCCTCGATCAGCATCTCGATCTCGCGGGCGCTATTGACGTGCTCGTGGCGCATCAGATCCCCGTAGTCGAGCCCGTGCCGCAGGCGGAACTCGAGGCCCGTGGTCAGGCTCCAGCCGAGCGTCCAGAGCAGCCCGCCCTCGGCGGGGATCGCCGCGCGGAAGATGCCGTCCGCGGCGAGCATCTGGGCCGCGCGGGCCAGCACCAGCGGCAGGTCGCAGATATGCTCCAGGGCCGCGACGCTGGTGATCCGCTCGTAGCGCGAGTCCCTCGGCGCCTCGGCGATGTCGGCGTAGGCGCGGCGGATGCGACTTCGCTCCGGCGAATCGGCGAACAGCTCGGCGAACGGCTCGACGATGTCGTAGGGCGCGGTGAATGGCTCATAGCGGAGCTGATTGAGCGTGCCGGCGCCGAGCTCGAGCGTGGAGCGAACCGCCCCGCCGCGGAGGTCGGCGGCGACTTGCCGGTGCATCCAGGCTTCCAACCGCTGCGAAAGCGAGGCTGCGGTCGTCGCGCCGGTCCGGTTCGCCTTGTATTGCCGGGCATAGATCTCCTGGATCGCAGGCGGCAGCGGCGGGCGCACTTTCGGATAGCGCGCCAGCAGGAATTCGAGATGGTTCGGCCGGCTGGCCATCGGCGTACTCCCCTCAGGGCGCGGCGAGCGCTGCGTCCAGCTCGGCCTCGGCTTGGTCGACCGCGCGATAGAAGGCCCTCAGCTCCGCTTCGAAGTGCTCGCGCTCCCGCGCCGCGGCCTCGCGCAGCTCGCCGAACTGGGCCCGGGCGTGGGCCAGCTCGGCGCGGGCTTCCCGCAGCTCGCCGCGCAGCTGGTCCACTTCGCGCGACGTCGGCGAGACCAGCGGCCCCATCTCCTCGGCCCGGCGGACGAGCTCCTGCGTGGCGCGATCGAGCGGCGCCGACTCGGGATTCTGGTCGGCTGCAGCCGAACGGAACCAGCCGTAGACATCTGCGGCCAGCTCGCCAGCCCAGCCCAGCGCGCGCAGGCTCCCGCCACCCGCATTGTGCCGCAGGGAGGCGGACAGGAAGCGGTCGATCGCCTTGCCGGCGCGCTCGGTGAGCTTCGGCAGCGGCGCGCCATGGGCGGCCTCGATGCGCGCCGCCTCGGCCCGCCAGTCGGTCAGCAGCGCGTCGTAGGAGACGAACGCCCGCGGCAGGTCGCGGCTGTAGGCCTCGGCGGCCAGCATGTAGGACGACCACAGGAGCACCGACTTCTGGGGCGGAAACCCGTTCCGTCGTTCGAGCGAACCCGCCACCGCCAGAGGATGGCGAACCGGAATCACGCAGCGCGCGCCGATCTCCAGGTCGGCCAGGGCCGTGCGCCAGAACGGCAGCAGGATGCTGATGCGAGGATCCTTCAGCAGCGGATGCGCCGCGCCCGCATACTCCTCCTCGAAGAGCGCCTCCGCCCGGTTCAGCCAGGCGCGCTCGGCGCGGCGGCCGAGAGGGCGGAAGGGATAGCCGAACACATCCTCCCAGGCCCCGCCCGCGCTCCGCAGGCGCTCGTCGTTGAACAGGGCGATCTTCCAGGGCTCGAAGTACCCCTTCGCGTTGTGCTCGTCTCCGGGCATCAGGTTGGTCGGCAGCTGCGCCCCGGCGAGCGCCAGCACCTGGGCCGCCGCCGAAGTCCCCGAGCGGTGCATGCCCAGCACCAGATAGGCGGTGCGCTGCGGATTGGAGCGGGCGGCCGTGTCGGGGGTCATGTCCTGCGAAGTTCTGCGCGCGCGAGCGCCCTGCTTAGGAGCCGCCGCCGATGGTCGCAAGCGGCGGGGAGTGGTTGATCGGCCGGGGCGGGTGGTGCACACGAAATCCAGCTCGCCGTCCCAGGAGCTCGCGCGCATGGCCGCCAAGGCGCCACCCGACGAAGCACAACGGATCGTCTCGCTGGCCCTCGACGCGGCGTTCTATCGCACAGTCTACGCCGACGCGCCGGGCGCCGCGCGCGATCCCCTGAAGCACTACGTCGAGAGGGGCTGGCGCGAAGGCCGCGACCCGGCGCCCTGGTTCTCCACTCGCCGCTACCTGGAGACCTATCCCGAGATCGCCAAGGCGCGCATCGACCCTTTCCAGCACTACCTGCGGGTGGGCCGCCGGGAAGGCCGGGACGTCTTCCCGTCGGATCGCGCGGTGAGCTACTTCGCCCCGCAACTGCGCGCCGGGCGAGCGCCGGGCTGGACCCTCGAGGCCTTGCTGGCGCCGGCTTCGGAGGCCGAGCCGTCGGCGGGTGCGTCGCCCGCGGCTCCGGTCCTCGCGGCGGAGCGGGCGCTGACCGCGACGGAGTTCGACGCGGAGTTCTATCTGGGCGCCCACCCCGACGTGGCGGCCGGAGGGATCGACGCCCTGGATCATTTCCTGGCGCGCGGCTGGCGCGAAGGCCGCGACCCGAACCGCCGGTTTTCGGTCAAGGACTATCTCGAACTCTACCCCGATGTCGCCGCGGCAGGGATCAACCCCTTCGTGCACTACCTGCGCGCCGGCCGCGCGGAAGGTCGACTGGCGCGCCAGGCGCCGGATTTCCGATACCGGATCCTGGCTCATCTGGTTCCGGTGGACCTGCGCCTCCAAGCGGCGACCGAGGCCGCGCGGCGCGGGCGAGCCGCCCCGGCTGCGGCGCTGCGGGCGGCGCTGTCCACCTCCCGAAGCGGTCTGGCGGCCCTGCACGTCACCTTCAGCCACGACGACTACACGGCCAATGTCGGCGGGATCCAATCCTGCCTCCAGAGGGAAGCGGCCGCCGTCGCGGAGCTTGGCCGCGATCATCTCCACCTGCATTCGGCGACACCGTGGCCCTTGGTGCGGACCGCGGAGCGAGCCCTCCTCGGCGTGGTCTGGAACGGCGTATCGGCGGGGGCCTATCGCGCGCAGACGATCGCAAGCGTGCTGCGCGAAGGGTTGCGCCACGCTCCGGCCGGGCCGAAGTCCTTCGCCCTGCACAGCCTGCTCGGCCACGCCGTCGCCGAAGTCACGGCGATCCTGCAGGCTGTCGGTCAGCGGCGAGGGTTTTTCTGGCTGCACGATTTCGCGAGTCTCTGCGCGGGTTTCCACCTGATGCGCAACGACGTGGCCGACTGCGGCGCGCCGCCGCCCGACAGCCCCGCCTGCGGCATCTGCGTCTATGGCCCCTGGCGCGCGCGTCACCTGGCCGCCCACCAGGCGCTCTTCGACGCGTTCGAGCTGACGGTGGTGAGCCCGTCTCAGACGACGCTCGACTTCTGGCGCAACGCGTGGCGATTCCCGGCTCGCGGTGAAGTCGTCGTCAGCCACGCCAGGCTCGAGCCTCGGGGACCGGCTCCGTCGGCCGCGGCGCGTCCGTTCCGGCTGGCCTTCGCGGGCATGCCCGTGACGCACAAGGGCTGGCCGGTGTTCAGGGAGCTCGCCGTGCGGTTCGGAGACGACCCGCGATATGAGTTCCTGCATCTCGGCGCCGTCCGCGACCCCGACTCGCCGACCGGCTTCACGGATGTGGCGGTCACCGCCGAACGGCCGCTGGCGATGCGCGATGCGCTGGAGGCCGCCGTCTGCGACGCCGTGCTCATCTGGCCGCTCTGCCGCGAGACCTTCTCCTTTACGGCGCACGAGGTGGTCGCCGCCGGCGCGGCGGTGATCACCAATCCGGATAGCGGCAATGTCGCGGCCTTCGTCGGCCAGGGTCGGCGCGGCCGGATCTTCTCCGACGAGGCGGCGCTGACCGCCGCGTTCGAGTCGGGCGAAGTCCTCGACCTGGCGCGCGGCGCACGCGCGGCGCAGCTCTACGATCTCTCCTACAGCCGCATGACCGCCGAGCTGCTCACGCCGGAGGCGGACGCGTGAAGGTGCTCTGCTACTCCAGCTTCACCTTCTCGTACCTGAACCGCGCGCGGGTGCTGTTCCAGACGCTTCGCCGTTTCCATCCGGATTGGGAGCTGGTGGCGCTGATCACCGACCGCGCGCCGGAGGGTTTCGACTTCGATCCGGCCTCCGAGCCGTTCGACCGGGTGGTGTGGGCGCACGACCTCGCGGTGCCGCACTTCCCGAGCTGGCTTTTCAAGCATGACGTCGTCGAGGCCTGCACGGCCGTGAAGGGGCCGTTCATGCGCCAGGCCTGCGCGTCGGGCGCCGAGGCCGTCATCTACCTCGATCCCGACACCGCGCTGTTCGCGCCCCTGGATCCGCTGCTCGCCTGGCTCGAGGACCACGACATCCTGCTGACGCCGCACCTGATCGACCCCAATGACGAGCCCGCCGCGATCGCCGACAATGACCTCTCGGCCTCGCGGACGGGCATCTTCAACCTGGGGTTCGCCGCGATCCGCACCGCCGGCGAAGGGGCCCGGTTCGCCAGGTGGTGGAACGATCGTCTGCTCGACTACTGCTTCGACGACATCCCCGACGGCCTGTTCGTGGACCAGCGCTGGTGCGACCATGTCCCCGCCCTGTTCGACAAGGTCAAGGTGGTCCGTGACCCCGGCTACAACGTCGCGAGCTGGAACCTCAGCCGGCGCACCGTGGCGATCGACAGGCAGGGGGCGATCCGCGTGAACGGCGAGCCGCTTCGGTTCTGGCATTTCACCAAGCTCGGTCCGCTTGGCGACGCCATGACCAGGCGGTACGCGGGCGCGAACTTCCCGGTCTACGAGGTGTGGAGCTGGTACAAGCGGCAGGTTTCCGCCGCCACCGACCCGGCCATCCCGGAGCGGTGGTGGGCCTTCGGCGCCTACGCGGACGGCGTTCCCGTCGAGCGGGCGCATCGGCTGCTCTATCGCACGCGCGCGGACCTGCAGGCGGCCTTCCCCGACCCGTTCGCCTCCGGGCGCGGAACCTATCAGCGATGGCTCGAGCAGGAGGGCGCGTGAGCGGCCGTGGGGCGGCTCGCCTTGACACTCCGAGGCCCGCGTCCGAGACAACCGCCCCAGGCAAGGGGGCGCCGGTGTCCGATTCCAAGTCGTCGAGCGGCGCCGGAGGCGCCGCCGCCAGGCTGCTGGAAAAGGTGGAGACCGCCACCGGACAGCTCGTCCAGTCGCGCGCGCTCGCCCAGCAGGCCCAGGTGCGCGAAGCGCTCACCCGCACCGAGCTCACGCTGGCCCTCAACCAGGCGCTGATCGGACGCGCCGAGGCGCAGGCCCGCCTGCGCGACCTCGCCTTGGAGGCCTACCGGGCGAGCCGCCGGCCGCAGCGCCTGCGAACACGGCGTTCGCTGAGCCGGGCGCTCGATCAGCTGCTCGCGCCGCTGGGCTCGCCGGGCAAGGCGCTGGTGATCGCGCGCGCCGGCGTCTGGCGCGGATCGGGACGCGCCATCTTCGACCTGAGGCACATGGCCGCCTACGCCCGCTGCGGCGCCGATCCGCAGGTCCCGCCGCCGGCGCTGTTCGACCAGGCCTGGTATCTGAGCGGCAATCCGGACGTGGCGGCGGCCGGCGCCTCGCCGCTGGTCCACTACCTGCTGCAGGGCGCCGACGATGGACGAGCCCCGCATCCGCTGTTCCACGTGGGCTATTACCGGCGGGAGAACGCGGCGGACCTCGCCGCCACCGGCCTGACGCCGCTCGAGCATTTCATCCGGCGCGGGGCGGCGCTCGGGCGCAGCCCTCACCCGCTGTTCGACATCGCCTTCTACCTCGCCCAATCGCCGGATCTGCAGCAGGGCGAGGACCCTCTGAGCCACTACCTGCGCGTCGGCTGGACGCGCGGGCTTGCGCCCCACCCGCTCGTCGATCCGGCCTGGTACCGACAGCGTGCGCCGCGTCCGGCGCGCCTCGTCCCGCCCCTGCTGCATTACGTCGAGACCGGCTGGCGCCAGGGCCTGTCGCCGCACGCGCTGTTCGATCCTCAGTGGTACCTGGCGCAGAATCCCGACGTCGGGCAGTCCGGCCACGAGCCGCTGAGCCATTTCGTGCTCGACGGGGCGGCCGACGGCCGCAGCCCCAGCCCCTGGTTCGATCTCCCGCACTATGTGACGGCGCGGGGCGACGGGCTCGCCCCTGGCGCCAATCCGCTGGTCGACTACCTGCAGGGCGGCGCCTGGGCGGTGGCGGAGCCGCGGCCGGGATTCCCGACCGCCGCCTATCTCGCCGCCACACCGGAGCTCGTGCGCGAGGGGATCACGCCGCTCGAGCACTGGGCCCGCCGCCAGGCGGCCTGAGCCGGCGTTCGACGCCGAGCGCCTGGAGCTGACGCCGGATCTCGTCGTAGTAGGCCGGAACGTAATGAAAGGGGCTCAGGCCCCAGCGGTGCCCGTCGTCGGCGATGTGGTGGTCCGGCGCGGCGACCTCGGCCATCGGCGGCATCAGCCTGCGGAACTCGGCCTCATAGGACGCCAGCAGCCGGTTGTGCGCGCCCAGGTCGGTCGCACGCCCGGGCAGGATCTCGACGCCGCTCAGCGGCCGCTCGCGGCCCTTGCGGTCGCGCCGCGAGGCCGCCCAGCGGGCGGCATGCAGGATCAGCCGGGCGTCCTTCAGCGAGGTGGCGCGCACGAAGGCGGCGAATTCGCCGGCGGCCTCCGCCCAGAGCCGTTCGCAGGCCCCCGAGAGCCGCGGGATCGCGCGGGCGGCCCGGAACGGCGGCTGAGCCATGTAGCCGCTGACCTCGAGCTCCCAGCTGTGGGTGACGGTCGCGCCCTTCACCGCAAGCAGATCGAACCGCTCGTCGATGAAGTCGAAGATCACGTGGGTCGGACGGAACGCCACGAGCTCGGCGAGGGCGGTCTTCCTAATGTCGGCGACGAGCGCCCAATGCTGTTGCCCATGAAGCCCATCCGGGAGCCGTTCCGCGGGCCTGAAGCCTTTGACCGGCGCCGAAAACAGGCTCGGCAGGCTGGTGCGCGACACATAGAGCAGATCGGGGGCGTCGCCACGGATCGGCCACAGATCGCGGGTTATGCAGCTGCCGATGATGGCGATCCGCGACATGTCGGCTCCCCCGCGCTCCGCAGCGTGGAGGCGGCTCCCGCGCCTTTTAGCATGCGCCCGCCCTACGGCCACGGCGCGACCTCTTGGCCAAGTGATTCGCGCCGCGATTGACATCACAAGCACCCCTGCGCATCTCTCCGCCGCCCCGGGGTTCGGGCTGAAATTCCTGAAGCTTAGCTAATCGAACGGTGTTCACTCTTCCTGGACCGGCTATGCTTTACGCTGGTCCAAACTCGCAACGGACGGCTCGGCTCGCATGAAGTTCCTCACGTTCCTGGTGAACCAGCCCGACAACGTGCTCACGCGGGCGCTGGGCGATGCGAAAAAGCCGTTCATGGTCGCGGCCGTGTTCAGCTTCTTCACCAACGTCCTCTACATGGCGCTGCCGCTGTACACCTACCAGGTCTACGGCCGGGTGATGGTGAGCCAGAACCAGGCCACCCTGTGGATCCTGACGCTGGTCACGCTGTTCGTCTTCATGGTCTCCAGCACCATCGACGACTTCCGGGCGCGCATCCTGATCAACTACGGGGTCATGCTCGACCAGCGCGTCTCGGGCCGCATCTTCTCGGGCCTGTTCGACGCCGCCGTGCGTGGCGATCCGAGCGCCCGCTCCCAGGCGCTGCGAGATCTGGATTCCTTCCGCCAGACCCTGACCGGGGTGGCCGCGGCGGCGTTCTTCGACCTGCCCTGGATGCCCGTCTTCCTGCTCGTCCTGTTCCTCATCAACCCGTGGCTGGGATTCGCCTCGACGGCGGGCGCCCTGGCGCTGCTCGGCCTGGCGCTCGCCCAGGAGCGGGCGATCCGTCCGCCGGCCCGCGAGGCCAACGACGCCGCCCTGAAGAGCTACGCCTTCACCGAGGCGGCGCTGCGCAACGGCGAGGTGGTCCGCGCCATGGGCATGCTGCCGACGCTGGGCGCGGCCTGGGCGCGCCACCGGCAGGTGACCATCGAGCGCGGCGCCCACGCCTCCGAGAAGTCGAACACCTACACCGACATCATCAAGACGCTGCGCATGGGCATCCAGGTGCTGGTCATCGGCATCGGCGCGGCCCTGATCCTGGACCACAAGATGGCCCAGGGCATGATCTTCGCGAACATGATCCTGGTCAGCCGCGCCCTGCAGCCGATCGAGCGCATCGTCAGCGCCTGGGAGCCGCTCAACAACATGGCGCGCTCGCACGGCCGGCTCATGGAGCTGCTGCAGAAGGCCGAGCCGCCGACGCCGGTCACCGCGCTGCCGCGCCCCACCGGCCGGCTCAGCGTGGAAGGGATCAATTTCGCGCCGCCGGGCGCCCAGCGGCTGATCCTCGCCAACCTCAACTTCCGCATCGAGCCCGGCGAGATGCTGGGCGTCATCGGGCCCTCGGGGGCCGGCAAGTCGACGCTGGCCCGCCTGCTGGTCGGCATCTGGCGTCCGATCAACGGCTCCGTGCGCCTGGACGGGGCGGACGTGTTCACCTGGGATCGCGCCGATTTCGGCAGGCACGTGGGCTACCTGCCGCAGGACACCGAGCTGTTCGCGGGCACCGTGCGCGACAACATCGGCCGCTTCCGCGACGACGTCGCCGACGAGGAGGTGGTGCGCGCCGCCACGCTCGCGGGGGTCCACGAGCTCATCCTGCGAATGCCCAAGGGCTACGACACCGACGTCGGCGAGGGCGGTGTGGTGCTGTCGGCCGGTCAGCGGCAACGCATCGGGCTGGCGCGCGCCATGCTGGGGGAGCCCGCCTACATCGTGCTCGACGAGCCGAACGCCAGCCTCGACGCCGAGGGCGAGGACGCCCTGCTGAAGGCCATCGAGGCCATGAAGGCCAAGGGCGCGACGGTGGTGGTGATCTCCCACAAGCCGGGCATCTTTCGCTCGGCCGACAAGCTGCTGGTCCTGCGCGAAGGGCGCATCGACCTGTTCGGGCCGAGGGACCAGGTGATGGCCCGGCTCATGAAGCCGGCGGACAAGCCCGCCGACGTGCGCGCGATCGAGGGCGGCCGATGAAGCTGGAACTGGGACCTGTCCGCTCGAGCTACGTCGCGCCCGCCTTCGGCCGCGACGACCTGGTGCCGGTCGATCCGCGGCTGCAGCAGCGCCTGCGTCGGCCGATGATCGTCGGCGCCGCCGTGATCGGGATCTTCGTGGTGGGGCTGGGGCTGTGGGCGTCGCTCACGCCGCTGGCGTCGGGCGTCACGGCGCCGGGCCAGGTGACGGTCGAAGCGAACCGCAAGACGATCCGCCACAAGGACGTCGGCACGGTCCGTGAGATCCTGGTGAAGGAAGGCGAGCTGGTTCATGCCGGCCAGCCGCTGATCACCTTCGACGACACCGAGGCCAAGGCCGCCTACGACGTCTACCAGAATCAGGTCGACAGCCTGATCGCCCAGACGGCGCGGCTGACGGCGGAAGCCACCGGCCGCCCCAGCGTGCAATTCCCGGCCGATCTCACCGCGCGGGCCGCCGACCCGCGGGTGGCGGCGCTGATTCGCGACCAGGAATTCCTCTTCACCACCAAGATGCAGCTGTTCCAGAGCCAGTCCGCCGTGCTGCAGCAGCGTCTCGATCAGATCCAGAACCAGGTGGTCGGCGACCAGGCGCAGGTCGATTCGGTCGATGAGCAGCGCAAGCTCACGGTCGAGGAGATGAACAGCTTCATGCCGCTCTACGAGAAGGGCTATGCGCCGAAGACGCGCATCCTGGCCTATCAGCGGCAGATCGCCGACCTGGTGGGCCGCAAGGGCCAGCTCGTCGCCGACATCGCCCGGCTGCACCAGCAGCAGGGCGAGACGCGCATGCAACTCGTCTCGCTGCGCGACCAGCGTCAGAGCCAGGCGGCCGACGAACTGCGCGACGCGCAGAGCAAGCTCTCCGACGCCGAACCGCGACTCACCGCCGCCAAGGAGACCTTCGACGAGACCGTCGTGCGCGCCCCGGTGGACGGCTACATCTTCAACCTGACTCAGTTCACCCAGGGCGGGGTCGCCGGCGGCTCGGAGCCCTTGATGGACATCGTGCCTTCGAACTCGCCGCTGATGGTCACCACCATGGTGAATCCGGTGGACATCTCGCAGGTGCACGTCGGCATGGACGCGCAGGTGCGGCTGATTGGCCCCAATCCGCGCTGGAACAGCCCGCTCCCCGCCAAGGTGGTGGTCGTCTCCGCCGACCGGCTGACCAACGAGAAGTCCGGCCAGTCGTTCTATCGCGTCGATCTGCGCATCGATCCGAAGGACCTCAAGACCCTGGAGCGGACCACCAAGGTGACGCCCGGAATGACCGCTTCGGGCATGATCGTGACCGGCAAGCGCACCATCATGGGCTTCCTCGTTTCGCCCGTCACGGACACCCTGCATCACGCCTTCCGCGAACAGTAGTTGCGGCCCGGATACACTCGGTAAGGAGCCGGTTCGTCGCACCTTTTAGGTGTTGCGCAGATTGCACGCTTCCGATACGTCTGCACCTGGGCTCGTTTAACCTTCGCTGCGGCGCTGCCGTGGCGTTGGGGGAGATTGGACCGCTGGGACACTCCAACCCGCTTGGGGGTCAGGCGTGCCGGGGTCCGTGTGACACAGACTGGAGAGACTAATGGCGACTTTTGTTTTCGAGACGATGACCGCGGCTCAAGCGACATCGTTCAATGGGGCGACGGATACGATCGTATTCCAAAACACCGCGTCTTCGGGTGCGAAGATGTCGGTGGCCTATGAATTCACCACCACGGCTCCGAGCGCGACGTCCAACGGCGGCGTCACGGTCAAGGACGTGGTGATCACCGATCTGTCGGACGGTATCTCGCACACCTTCGGCACCGGCGCGCTGGGTACGAACAGCTTCCTGTTCCCGGACGCCTCGACGCTGTTCGTCGGCGGCACGATCGACGACGTCTCTAGCGGCGACGCCAAGGCCTCGAGCACCAACGACGGGCTGTTCGGGGGCCTGGGCGACGACAGCCTCTTCGGCGGCGGTGGCAATGACGTGCTGCAAGGCAACCAGGGTTTCGACACGCTGGACGGCGGCACGGGCAACGACACCATCTTCGGCGGCCAGGACGACGACCTCATCAACGGCTCGAGCGGCCATGACTTCGTGAACGGCAACAAGGGGGCCGACACCCTCGACTATTCGAACGACACGACGGGCTCGACGCTGCTCGGCGGCCAAGGCGACGATTTGATCTTCGGCGGCACGGGCAACGACTTCATCAACGGCAACCTCGGCAATGACGACATCGAGGTCTCAGGCGGCGG
>NZ_DATIMC010000097.1:0-12301 GCF_035475775.1 Phenylobacterium sp.
GACAGCCGCACGCGCTCGACGGGAAGCGGCGCGATCTCCGCCAGCATGCGGGCGCGTGCGTCGTCGACGCTGAGCAGCTTCATGCCCGCCAGTCGCCCGACTTGCCGCCCGACTTGGAGACCAGCTTCACGGCCTCGATGACCATGGTCTTCTCGGCGGCCTTCAGCATGTCGTAGAGCGTCAGGCAGGCGACCGAGACGGCGGTCAGGGCCTCCATCTCGACGCCCGTCCGCCCCGTGGTCTTCACCCTGGCCGTCACGGCGAGCCCGTCCTCCGCCGGCTCGATGCGCACCTCCGCCTGGCTGATCGGCAGCGGATGGCACATGGGGATCAGCTCGGAGGTCTTCTTCGCCGCCATGACGCCGGCGATCTCGGCGACCGCGCGCACGTCGCCCTTGCGACCGGCGCCGGATATGGCGAGCCGCAGCGTCTCGGGCGCCATGCGGACGAAGCCCTCGGCGACCGCCTCGCGGACCGTCTCGGCCTTGCCGGAGACATCCACCATCCGGGCGCGGCCGGTCTCGTCGAGGTGGGAGAGCTTGCTCACGTTTCCATCAGCCGCGGCATCAGCTCGACCATGTTGCAGGGGCCGTGGCGGCTGTCGAGCTGGGCGGAGATCACCTTGTCCCAGCCGTCCTTCACCGCGCCGTTGGAGCCTGGCAGGCAGAACACGAACACCCCGCGCACCAGGCCGGCCAGCGCCCGCGACTGCAGCGTCGAGAGCCCCACGGACTGGTAGCTGACCAGGTGGAAGATCACCGAGAAGCCGTCGATCTCCTTGTCGAACAATGGCCGGATCGCCTCGGGCGTCACGTCGCGGCCGGTGATCCCGGTGCCGCCGGTGGTGACGATGGCCTCGACCTCGCCGGCGTCGATCCAGGCGTTCACCTGGCGGCGGATGGCCTCGATGTCGTCCGCCACGATCGCCTTGCCGACCAGTTCGTGGCCGGCCCCGGTCACCCGCTCGGCCAGGACGTGGCCCGAGGTGTCGCTCTCCTCGTCGCGGGTGTCGGAGATGGTCAGGACCGCGATCTTCACGGGCTTGATCGGCAGCTTCTCGTTGATCCGGCCGCCGGCCTTGAGCACGGGCGCGTCCATCAGCTCTTCTCCTTCTCCCATCGCGAGAGGTCGGCGTGGTCCTGCTCGCGGGGCTCGATCCAGCGGGCGCCGCCCGGACCATGCTCCTTCTTCCAGAACGGCGCGCGCGACTTCAAGTAGTCCATCAGGAAGTCGCAGGCCTCGAAGGCCTCGCGCCGGTGCTTGGCCGCGGTCGCCACGAAGACGATCGCCTCGCCGGACGCGATCCGGCCGACGCGGTGCAGGATGAGCAGGTCGTCGAGCCCGAACCGGGCCCGCGCGCCTTCGGCGATCCTGCCGATCTCCGCCTCGGTGAAGCCCGGATAGGCCTCGAGCTCGAGGGTGTTCGCCTCGCCGCCTTCCGCCCGGGCGATGCCGGTGAAGGTCGCGACCGCGCCGGTTTCCGAGCGGCCCCGGCAGAACCGGCTCAGAAGCTCGCCCGCATCGAACGGCGTCTCGGTGAGCGAGACGGTCATCCGCCGCTCATCGGGGGCAGGAAGGCGACCTCGGCGCGCGGCCCGATCGCCGCGTCGCCGTTGACGATCGCCTGGTCGATGGCGACCTTCACGCCAGGGCCGCAGAGCGCCTCCCCCAGGCGCTCGTCTTCTTCGGCGAGCCGGGCCTTCAGCGCGCTCACGCAGCGCGCGTCGTCGATGTCGCGCTCGCGCCAGCCGGCGAGGTCGCGCAAGGGGCCGAACAGCAGCACACGGGCCATCTCAGCCCCCGGTGGTCGACATGTGCCGCGCGACCGCCGGCCGGGCCGCGCGCTCGATGCGGAAGTCGTGGCCCTTGGGTTTGCCGTCGACCGCCAGCCGGATCGCCTCGATCAGGTCCTGGTCCGAGCCGCCCGCCCGCAGCACCGCGCGAAGATCGGCGGCGTCTTCCTGGCCCAGGCAGGTGTGCAAGGTGCCGGTGCAGGTCAGCCGCACCCGGTTGCAGGCTTCGCAGAAATTGTGGCTGAGCGGCGTGATGAAGCCCAGCCGGCCGCCGGTCTCGGCGACCTCGACATAGCGCGCCGGCCCGCCAGTGGAGAGCGGGATGTCGGTGAGGGTCCAGAAGCTCTCCAGCTCGCGCCGGAGCGCCCCCAGCGACAGATACTGGTCCGTGCGGTCGGCCTCGATCTCGCCCAAAGGCATGGTCTCGATCAGCGTCACCTCGCAGCCGCGTGCGTGCGCCCAGCGGATCAGCTCGGGCAGCTCCGCGGCGTTGTCGTCCTTCAGCGCGACGGCGTTGAGCTTCACCTTCAGGCCCGCGGCCTGCGCCGCCCCGATGCCGGTCAGCACCTTGGCCAGGTCGCCGCCGCGGGTCAGGGTGCGGAACAGCTCGGGCTTGAGGGTGTCGAGCGACACGTTCACGCGCCTGACGCCCAGCTCGGCCAGCGGGGCTGCGAACTCCGCCAGCCGCGTCCCGTTCGTGGTCAAGGTCAGCTCGTCCAGCGCGCCGGTCGCGAGATGCCGCGACAGCGCCCCGAACAGGCCCATCACGCCCTTGCGCACCAGCGGCTCGCCACCGGTGATGCGCAGCTTCCTCACCCCCAGTCCCACAAAGGCCGAGGCGATGCGGTCGAGCTCCTCCAGGGTCAGCACTTCCGCCTTCGGCAGGAAGCTCATGTGCTCGGCCATGCAGTAGACGCAACGCAGGTCGCAGCGGTCGGTCACCGAGACCCGCAGGTAGGTCACGGTGCGGCCGAAGCCGTCGATCAGCGGCGGCCGGTCTTGCGCGGAGGGTCCGTCGTAGGGCGTCATGCAGCTGCAAACATAGAGAGGATCGGCGCTTGGCGACAGAGGCCGGCTTGGAAGCCATCGTGCTGGCGGCCGGATCGGGGGCCCGTTTCGGCGGTGGCAAGCTGACGGCCCCCTATGGCGGCGGGGTGCTGCTGGACGGCGCGCTGGCCGCGGCCTTCGCCGCCCCGGCGCGCTCCGTGACCGTGGTCACGGGCGCGGAGGCCGCGCGCGTGGCCGCCGCCGCCCGCGCCTTCGATCCGCGCGTCAAGATCGTCCACGCGGCCGACCACACGGAGGGAATGGGCGCCTCGCTCCGAACGGGGATCGCCAGCCTCCCCGAAGACGCGGCCGGCGCCTTCGTCTTCCTGGGCGACATGCCGCGCGTACCGCATTCGGTGCTTGCAGCTCTCGCCGACGCGCTTGCTGCGGGCGCGGACGCCGCCGCCCCGGTGTTCCAAAGCCGCCGCGGCAATCCCGTCCTGCTCGGCCGCGCGCTCTTCCCTGATCTGCTGGCCCTCACCGGCGACGCCGGCGCCCGCGCGGTGCTGCAGCGCCTCGGCGACCGCCTGGCGCTCGTGGAGGCCCCCGACGACGGGGTTCTGTTCGACGTGGACGAGCGGGGCGATCTCGACTCGTGATCCTTCTCCCGCAAGGGGAGAAGGCCTCACCCCTTCACGAACGGCAGGCTGGTCGTGGGCGGCTGGCCCAGGGCGAGCAGCGCGTTGGCGACCGCCGGCGCGATCACCGGGGTCCCCGGCTCGCCCACCCCGCTCGGCGGATTGGTCGAGGGGACGATATAGGTCTCGACCGTCGGCGCCTCGGAGTTCCGCAGCACGCGGTAGCCGTCGAAGTTGCCCTCCTGCACGGCGCCGTCCTTGAGCGTCATCTTGCCGAAGAGCGCCGCCGAGAGGCCGAGGCAGGTCCCGCCCTCCATCTGGGCGGCGATCTGGTCGCGGGCGATCGGGGTTCCGCAGTCGATGGCGGTGACCACGCGGCCCACCCTGGGGACGCCGTTCTCCAGCTTCACCTCGGCGATCTGCGCCACCACCGAGCCGAAGCTCTCGTGCACGGCGGCCCCGCGGGTCCAGCCGGCGGGCGCGGGCGTTCCCCAGCCGGCCTTCTCGGCGGCGAGGTTCAGCGCGGCCAGGTGCCGGTTCGCGCCGGCCTTGACGTAGAGGGCGCGGCGGTAGTCCACCGGGTCCTTGCCGGCCTTGCGGGCCAGCTGGTCGATGGTGTGCTCCATCACGAATGCCGTGTGGGTGGCGCCCACCGAGCGCCACCAGAGCACCGGCACGCCGACCTCCGGGCTCAGCACCTGGGCGTCCACCACCGGCGTCGCCTTCAGGTAGGGCGAGCCCATGGCCCCCTCCACCGAGGTCGAATCCAGCTTGGGCGTGCCCATCGGCGAGCCCTTCATGATCGACTGGGTGACGACCCGCTGGCGCCAGCTCGCCGGGAAGCCGTCCTTGTCGGTGGTGATCCGCAAGGCGTGGTGCACCATCGGCCGGTAGTAGCCCGCGCGCATGTCGTCCTCGCGGGTCCAGACCAGCTTCACCGGGCGGCCATGGCCGACGGTCTTGGCGATGTGCACCGCCTCGGCGGCGTAATCGGACTGGAAGTTGGTGCGCCGTCCGAACGAGCCGCCGGCGAACAGCGTCTGCACCTCGATGTTGCCGGGCAGGTTGCCGACGATCTTGGCCGCGTTCAGTTGGTCGAGGGTCGGCGACTGCGAGGCCGAGATGATCCTGCAGCTGGCGCCGTCGACGATGGCCACGCAGTTCATCGGCTCCATGGTCGCGTGGGCGAGGTACGGGAAGTCATAGCTGGTTTCCAGAGCCGCCTGGCCGCCCGGCGCCGGCGCTGCGCCGCGCGCCTCGAACGCCGCCCACTTCAGGTCGCCCGCGGGAGCCTTCCCCGCGGCGAGGTCGCGGTACCATTGGGCGAGCTGGTCGGTGCTGCGGCTCTCGGCCTTGGAGACGTCCCAGTTGACCTTCAGGGCGTCGCGGCCCTGGCGGGCGGCCCAGGTGTTCTCCGCCACGACCGCCACGCCCGAGGGGATCTGGAACACCTCGACCACGCCCGGGACCTGGCGGGCCGCCTTGTCGTCGAAGGAGACGAGCTTCGCTCCGAACTTCGGCGCGTGCGCCACCATGGCCGTCAGCATGTTCGGCAGGTGGATGTCCTGGGTGTAGGTCGCCGTCCCGGTGCTCTTGGCGACCGCGTCCTTGCGGCGGACGCGATCGGTGCCGATCAGGGTGAAGCTCTTCGGATCCTTCAGCGTCGGAGTCTTGGGCGGGGCGACCTTGGCCGCGTCCGCCACCAGCTCGCCGAACCCGGCCTGCTTGCCGCTCTTGGCGTGGGCGACCACGCCGTTCTGCACGGTGATCTCGGCGGCGGGCGCGTTCCACTTGCTCGCCGCCGCCTGCACGAACATCGCCCGCGCCGCCGCGCCCGCGGTGCGAAGCTGCAGCCAGGAGTTCGGGATGGCCGATGAGCCGCCCGTGCCCTGCACTCCCATCGCGGAATTGGCGTAGACCTTGGCGTTGGCGGGGGCGTGCTCGGTCTTCACCTTGGCCCAGTCGGCGTCGAGCTCCTCGCTGGCCAGCGCCGCCAGTCCGGCATGGTTCCCCTGGCCCACCTCGATATGCTTGCAGACCACCGTCACCCAGCCGCTCGGGTCCACCTTGATGAACGGGCCGAAGGCGCCGAAGTCGCTCTTCGCGCCGAGGCTGAGGATGTCGGCCATCACGTTGGCGGGCGAGCAGCCCACCACCAGGGCCCCGCCCACCAGGGTCGCGCCCACGGTGAGCGCCTCGCGCCGGGTGGCGCCGCGGACGGTCATGCGCTCGAGCATCTTGGTCATGGCTCGCCCTCCTCAGATCTTCGCCGCCGACGCGGGCGCGGAAGGCGCCTGCAGCGGCGGCGGACTGGACGCGACCTGCGGCAGGCCGGCGGCGTCCTTGATGGCGGCGCGAATGCGCTGGTAGCTCCCGCAGCGGCAGATGTTGCCGTCCATCGCGGAGGAGATGTCGTCGTCGGTCGGCTTGGGCTTCTGGGCCAGCAGCGCGACCGCGCCCATGATCTGGCCCGACTGGCAGTAGCCGCACTGCGGCACGTCGTGCCGGATCCAGGCCTGCTGCACCGGATGATCCCCGCCGAGGCCCTCGATGGTTGTGATCTTGGCGGTCCCCAGCGCCGAGATCGGCGTCGAGCAGGAGCGGATCGGCTGGCCATCGGCCAGAACGGTGCAGGCGCCGCACTGGCCCACGCCGCAGCCGTACTTCGAGCCGGTCATCGAGAGTTCGTCACGCAGCACCCACAGCAGCGGCGTCTCAGGCGCCGCCTTGACCTGCACCGCCTTGCCGTTGATCTGAAGCGTCGCCGCCATCTGGCCCTCCCCGAGTCCGCGGCATGCTAACGCTGTTCGGATTCCGCGCAACGGCGGCGAAGTTGCGGGAGATGGCCGCAAGCCGCTAGGTTCTGCGGTCCTGGACGCAAGCCCAATGGAGAGATCATGATCCGCTTCGCCCTCGCCGCCGCAGCGCTTGTGCTCGTCGCCGGCCCGGCGTTGGCGCAACAGGACGGCGGCCAGCTGTTTTCCATGCAGTGCCGCGCCTGCCACCAGGACGCCAGCACCCCGCTCGCCCCTTCGCTCGCCGGGGTCGCCGGCGCCAAGATCGCCGCGCGGCCTGACTTCACCTACTCGCCGGCGCTGAAGGCCATGGGCGACCAGACCTGGACCGACGCCAACCTGGACACGTTCCTGAAAAGCCCGATGGCGTTTGCGCCGGGGACCAAGATGCCGGTCTCCGTGCCCGCCGACGACGCGCGCGCGGCGATCATCGCCTACCTGCATACCCTGAAGTAGCGGCCACGGCCGATGGACGCCTTCCCCGCCTTTTTCCCGCTCGCCGGCCGCACGGTCGTGGTGGCGGGGACAGGGCCTGCGGCGGAGGCCAAGCTGAGGCTGCTCGCGGGCTCGCCCGCCCGCATCGTGCGGCTGGAGGGGGAGGCGGCGCTCGATCCCGCATCCTACGCCGGCGCCGCCCTCGCCTTCATCGGCTCCGACGACGACGCCTTCGCCGAGCAGGCCGCGGCCGCGGCGCGCGCGGCGCATGTGCCGCTCAATGTCGCCGATCGGCCGGCGCTCTGCGACTTCACCACGCCCGCGGTGATCGACCGCGGCGAGGTGGTGGCGGCCATCGGCACGGGGGGCGCCTCGCCGATGCTGGCGACCCTGTTGCGGCATGACATCGAAGCCAGGGTGCCGGAGGGCGCCGGCCGTGTCGCGGCGCTGCTGCGCAGCCTGCAGGCGGAGGTTCGCGAAGCCCTGCCCGAGCCGCATGCTCGCCGCGCCTTCCTGCGGGCGGCGCTCTCCAGCCCGGCCGCCGAGGCCGCCGCCGGCGGCGACATGGAGACCGCCAGGGCGCGGCTGCGCGAGGCGCTGGCCTCGGGCGCGCCGCCGCCGGGGCGGATCGAGTTCCTGCGCGGCGTGGGCCCGGCCGAGCGGCTGACGCTGGCCGCCGCCCGCGCGCTCGCCGCCGCCGACGTGCTGGTGCTGGACGATGGGCTGGATGCCGACGTCGTGGCGCTCGCCCGCCGCGAGGCCGAGCGATGCGCGGCGAGCGAGGCGGCGCCCGAACGTCTGGCGGAGCTGGCGCGGCAGGGCTTGCGGGTGATCCGCCTGGCCGCGGCGGACCCCGATCCGGCCGAGATCCGCGCCCTGAGCGAGCTCGGGGCCGAGGTCCGCGTGCTCCCCGTCGCGCCTTAGCGGTCCAGCGGCCGCTCCTTGGTCTCCGGCAGGAGGATCAGGCAGGTCACCACCGACAGCGCGGTGAACGCGAACGGGTACCAGAGGCCGGAGTAGATGTTGCCGACCGCCGCCACGATGGCGAAGGCGGTGAACGGCACGAAGCCGCCGATCCACCCCGTCCCGATGTTGTAGGGCAGGCTCATGGCCGTGTAGCGGATCCGGGTCGGGAACAGCTCCACGAGGCAGGCGGCGATCGGGCCGTAGAGGGCGGTGGCGGCGATCACGAACACCAGCAGGACGCCGAACGCGCCCCACAGGTTCATCCGCGCCGGATCCGCCTTGGCGGGATAGCCCGCGTGGGCGAGCGCGCCCTTCACCTTGGTCTCGACGCTCGCCCTGACGGACTTGGCGACGTCTTTCGGCAGGCCGCGCGCATCGGCCGACGGGATGGTGATCAGGCCGATCCGGACCATGGCCGCAGCGCCCTTCGGCGCCGCCACGTTGCGGTAGGAGACCCCTGCGTTGGCCAGCGCGCCCTTGGCGATGTCGCAGGACGAGGTGAAGCTCGCCTTGCCGATCGGGTCGAATTGCAGCGAGCAGTCGGCAGGGTCGGCGATCACCGTCACCGGCGTGCGCGCCTCGGCTTCCGCCAGCGCCGGGTTCAGCGTCCGGGCGAGCCCATGGAAGCCCGGGAAATAGGCCACGAGCATCAGCGTCATGCCGAACAGCATCACGGGCTTGCGGCCGATCTTGTCGGAGAGCCAGCCGAACCAGACGTAGCCGACGGCGCTGACCGCCGTCGCCGCCATCATCAGGAAGTTGATGGTCGCAGGCTCCACCTTCAGGAACTTCTCCATGAAGGTCTGGCTGTAGAAGAACGCCGCGTACCAGACCGCGCCCTGGGCGCTCATGATGGCGACCAGCGCCAGCAGCACCACCTTGAGGTTCGGCCACTGCCCGAAGGCTTCGGCGTAGGGCGCCTTGGAGCCCTCGCCGCGCGCCTTCATCCGCGCGAAGGCAGGGCTCTCGGAAAGCTTCAGGCGCATGTAGATCGAGATCGCCAGCAGGCCCGCCGAGACCAGGAACGGTATCCGCCAGCCCCAGGCGTCGAACGCGGCGGGCCCGAACTGCCGGCCGATGATCAATCGGCTGAACAGGATCACCAGCAGCGCCGCGAAGAGGCCGAAGGCGGCCGAGGTCTGCACCCAGCCGGTGGAGCGGCCGCGGGCGTCGACGCGTGCGTGCTCGGCCACATAGATCGCCGCGCCGCCGTATTCGCCGCCGAGCGCGAAGCCCTGGACGATCCGCATCAGCACCAGCAGGGCCGGCGAGAGGATGCCGACGGCCGCGTAGGACGGCAGCACGCCGATGAGGAAAGTCGCCCCGCCCATCAGGGTGACGGTCACCAGGAACGCGCCCTTGCGGCCCAGCCGGTCGCCGATGCGCCCGAACACCAGGGCTCCGATCGGCCGGAACAGGAAGCCCGCGCCGAACAGCGCAAGGGCTGCGATGTAGCCGGCGGCCTCCGGAAGGCCCGAGAAGAAGGTCCGGGCGATCACCTGGGCCAGGCTGCCGAAGACGAAGAAGTCGTACCACTCGAAGGCGGTGCCGGCGGCCGAGGCCGCCACCACGGTGCGCAAGGATGTGGTCCTGGCGGGCGTCAGGCCCGCGGCGGCCAACTCGGCCATCTTGCATCTCTCCCCGAACTTTCGGGAAGGTCTAGCACCCGGGATCAAGCCCTTGGAAGGGCGGGGGTTCGTCGCGTTCAGGCGACCGCGGCCTCATCGCGGTCCGCCGGCGGTTCGGCGCGGCCGAGGCGGGCGATCTCGGCGATCAGCGTCGCGGGCGAGATCGGCTTGCCGACCACCCCGTCCATGCCGGCGTCGAGATAGCGCTCCTTCTGGTGCGACAGCACATTGGCGGTGAGCGCCACGATCGGCGCCACCGAGGCTGGCCCGCCGAGCGCGCGGATGCGTCGCGCGGCCTCCAGGCCGTCGATGCCCGGCATCTGCACGTCCATCAGAATCAGGTCGAAGCCGCCGCGGCTTGCGGCCTCCACGCCGAGATAGCCGTCGGCCGCCGTATCGACCGAAGCGCCGAGGCTCTCCAGCAACTTGGTGGCGATCATCCGGTTGGTGGCGTTGTCCTCGACGACCAGGATGCGAAGCCCCTCGAGCACGCGCTCGAGCGCTTCGGGCTTCGGGGTGGCGGCCGCGGCGGGCTCGGCGGCGATCTCCAGCCAGAAGGTGGACCCTCGCCCTTCCGCAGAAGAAAAGCCCACGTCGCCGGACATCAGCTCGGCCAGGCGCTTGGTGATGGCGAGTCCCAGGCCGGAGCCGCCGAACCGCCGCGTCGTCGAGGCGTCGCCCTGGTCGAAGCGCTGGAAGATGCGCGGCTGGGCCGCGGTCGGGATGCCGACGCCGGTGTCCTCCACCTCGAAGCGCAGGACGCCGGGCGAGGGGGTGAGGCAGCGCACCTTGACGTGGCCCCGCTCGGTGAACTTCACCGCATTTCCGACCAGGTTGAACAGCGCCTGGCGCACGCGCACCGGATCGACGCGCACCCAGCCGATCTCCCGATCGACCTCGGCGTCGAGCGCCAGGCCCTTGGCCTCGGCCTGCGGCTTGAGGAGGCGCACCACCCCGCCCACCAGGCCGGCGACATCTGCCGGTTCCATCGCGAGCTCGAGCCGGCCAGCCTCGATCTTGGAGAAGTCGATGACGTCGTTGAGCAACTCGGCCAGCATCTGGCCGCAGGAGAGCGCCTCCTCGAGCATCCGCCGCCCGTCGTCCGTCAGGGTCTCCGCCTTGAGGAGATGCAACACGCCCATCACCCCGTTCATCGGGGTGCGGATCTCGTGGCTCATGTTGGCCAGGAAGGCCGCCTTGGCCTCTGCCGCCGCCTGGGCGGCCTGCTGCGCCTCGATCAGCGCCAGCTCCTGGCGCTTGCGCTCGTCGATGTCCTGCATCAGGCCGATCGCCCTGACCCAGCGCCCTTCGCGGTTGATCTCGCGGTCATGGCTGACACGCACCCAGCGGGTCTCGCCATCCGGCCGGATGATCCGCGCCTCGAAGACGTCCGCCGAGTCCTTGCGGCGCATTTCCCGCAGCGAGTTGCGCACGTACTCCAGGTCGTCGGGATGGAAGCCCGGGAAACGCAGCTCCGTGGCCTCTTCGTAGGTCGCGCCCGCCAGGCCGGTCACCCGCTCGAACTCGGGCGAGACCCAGAAGGTCTTCCGGACATGGTCGATCTCGTAGACGCCGGCCTCGGCGGCCTTCAGCGCGAGGTTCAGGCGCGTCGCCAGGTCGTGGGCCTCGCGGCGGGCCTTGCGCATCTGCTGCTCGCCGCGGCGGGCCGCGTCGCGCGCGGCGGCGAGCTCGGTGATGTCCTCCGATATGCCATGCATGATGAAGAGGCCATTGGCCGCGGGTTCGGTGCGGATGGTGACCCGCACCGTCTTCCAGCCGCCGTGGGCGCGGACCCTGTGCTCGATCTGGGCGGGCGCGCCGGTTCGCACGCACCGTTGGAACACCGCCTGCGAGCGCCGCCGGTCGCGCCCATGGATCAGGTCGCCGTGGTCCTTGCGGCTGGCCACCTTCGCCGCATCGATGCCCAGCATGGCCGCGAGCTCGTCCGACCAGGAGATGCGGTCGCGGACCGGATCGTAGCTCCAGATGCCCACGCCGGCGGAGGCGCCCAGCATCTTGCGGGTGCGGCGCGCGTCGTCCAGTTCCTGCACCCGGGCGCGCTCGGCCGAGGCGTCGCGCAGGCACAGGATGTGATAGCCGTCGGCGGTCATCTGCCGTCGGGCCGCGACCCACAGATAGCCGCCGCGCTTCAGCTTCAGGCGGGCTTGCGATTCCGCCACCTTGCCCACTTCGCTCGCATCCAGCCGCGCGCGGATGCCCGGCAGGTCGTCGGGATGCCAGAGATCGAACGTGCGCCGTCCGACGACCTCGTCCTCGCGCCAGCCGGCGATCCGCTCCCACGCCGGATTGACCAGCGCGACGCGCCGGTCGGGTCCGACGAGGAGCATCAGGTCGCCGCTGTTCTCGAACAGCAGCCGGATCAGGTCGGGCCTGTTCCGTTGTTGCGATGGCGCCTTGCGGACCATGGGTCCCCCAGTTCCCGGCCGCGACCCTTAACGCCGCGCAGGTAAACACAAGGTTGGGGCGAAGCTCCGCGGCTGCCCGCCATGGGCGAATTCTAGAAGGCGTTCTCGCCGGTGATGGCGCGGCCCAGGATCAGCGCATGGACGTCGTGGGCGCCCTCGTAGGTGTTCACCGTCTCCAGGTTCGCCGCATGGCGCATCACGTGATACTCGCCGGAGATGCCGTTGCCGCCGTGGATGTCGCGCGCCTCGCGGGCGATGGCCAGCGCCTTGCCGCAATTGTTCCGCTTCATCATGGAGATGGCTTCGGGGACCCAGGCGCCCTCGTCGATCAGCCGGCCGAGCGCCAGCGCGCCCTCGAAGCCCAGCGCGATCTCGGTGGACATGTCGGCCAGCTTCTTCTGCACCAGCTGGCGCGAGCCCAGGGTGCGCCCGAACAGGCTGCGGCTGGAGACGTAGTCGCGGCTGGCGTGCAGGCAGAACTCGGCGGCGCCCATGGCGCCCCAGGCGATCCCGTAGCGCGCCTTGTTCAGGCATGAGAACGGCCCGCGCAGCCCCTCGACGTTGGGCAGGATGGCGTCGTCGGAGACGACTACGTCCGTGAGCGAGATCTCGCCCGTCACCGAGGCGCGCAGG
>NZ_DATIMC010000098.1:0-15437 GCF_035475775.1 Phenylobacterium sp.
GAGGAGGCGCTGGCCGCGATCGGCCTGCCGCCGCCGTTCTGGGCCTTCGCCTGGGCGGGCGGCCAGGCGCTGGCGCGCTATGTCCTCGACCACCCCGACGTGGCCGCGGGCCGGGCCGTGATCGATTTCGCCGCCGGCTCCGGGATCGTCGCCATCGCAGCGGCCAAGACCGGCGCCGCGCGGGTGCTGGCCGCCGACATCGAGCCCTTCTGCGAGGCCGCCGTGGCGCTGAACGCCGAGGCGAACGGCGCGAGGGTCGAATTCACGATGAAGGACCTGCTGGGGGCGCCGCCGCCCGCCTGGGCCGAGGTCATCCTGGCCGGCGACATCTGCTACGAGAAGCCGCTGGCGGCGCGGGTCATGGCGTGGCTGAGGACCGCCAAGGCGCAGGGCGCGCAGGTGCTGATCGGCGATCCCGGCCGCAGCTACTTCCCGCGCCAGGGGCTGGCGAAGCTCGCCGAGTACCAGGTGCCGACCACGCGCGAACTGGAGGACATGGAGGTCAAGAAGACCGCCGTGTGGGCGCTGGCCGATTGAACCGCGAATCGCGGCCGCGCCACCGAACGCTGCTCGCCGTCCGGGCGGCGCAAAGCGGGTGCGGAGGCGCTTCGCCCGCGGCGAGGAGCCATCCTCCGCGGCGCCTCAGGGAACCGCCTTGGCAAGCCTAATCGATGCGCGTATGGACGCCCCGAAGGGCTTGGCGAGCGTGGCCGCGCTGGCGCGCCCATCGATCGTCGTCATGGCGGCGCCCGCCGCATGCCGGCCAGCCGGACCGAGGGGACATGAAGTCGAGCTTTCAGGGGATGCGGGCGCTGACGATAGGGCTCGCCGCGGGCGCAACGACGGCGTTCTGGAGCGCCAGCGCCGTCGCCGGCGACCTGCTCGGCCAACCGACGCCGGGCGCGATCGACCTGGAGCCGGGCGTCACGGCCCTGAAGCACGACGCCAACGCGTTCCACAACCTCATCCTGCTGCCGATCATCACGGCGATCACGCTGGTGGTGCTGGGGCTGCTCACCTGGTGCATCGTCCGCTACAACAAGCGGGCCAATCCCGTGCCGGCGCGCTGGAGCCACAACACCGCGGTCGAAGTGACCTGGACCTTGGTGCCGGTGCTGATCCTGGTGTTCATCGCCATCTTCTCGTTCAAGCTCCTGTTCGCCTATCACGACATGCCCAAGCCTGACCTGACGGTGAAGGCGACCGGCTACCAGTGGTACTGGGGCTACGAGTACCCCGACCAGAAGATCCCCGAGTTCGTCGCCAACATCCTGCCGGAGGACAAGGCGAAGGCCGCCGGCGTGCCCTACAAGCTGGCCGCCACCGAGCCGATGGTGGTGCCGGTGAACAAGGTGGTGCAGGTGCTGACCACGGGCTCCGACGTGATCCATTCCTGGGCGGTCCCCTCGTTCGGGGTGATCATGGACGCGGTGCCGGGCAAGGTGAACCAGACCTGGTTCAAGGCCGACCGGATCGGCACCTACTACGGCAGCTGCCGCGAGCTGTGCGGCCTCGATCACGCCTTCATGCCCATCGAGGTCAAGGTGGTGAGCCAGGCCGATTTCGACGCCTGGGTGGCCAAGAAGACCGGCGGCAAGGCCGCCGCCACGCCGACCCAGACCGCCGCCCAGACGCTCGGGACGGGCGCGGCCGCAGCCGCTCCTGCCGCCGCCCCGGCGCCGCCGGTGAACCCGGCCGCGCCGCCGCCGGCCACGCCTTCGCCGAGCGGGCAAGCCCAACCCGCATCCCACGCGCCTGCGCCCAAAGCGCCGGCCACGCATTGAACCTGGAGTAAGCGTAAAGATGGCATACGCCGCCGCTCACGACAGCCACGAGGCCCACGACCACAAGCCGCCGTTCCTGGTGCGGTGGCTGTTCGCCACCAATCACAAGGACATCGGCACCCTCTACATCCTGTTCGCCATCATGGCGGGCCTGGTGGGCGGCGCGCTCTCCGGCCTGATCCGCTGGGAACTGGCGGAGCCGGGCATCCAGGTGTTCCAGCCGCACAGCTGGATCGCCCAGCTCGGGCTGATCGAGGGCTCCAAGCACGGCTACAACGCGGTGGTCACCGCCCACGCCCTGATCATGATCTTCTTCTTCGTCATGCCGGCGATGATCGGCGGCTTCGGCAACTGGTTCGTGCCGCTGATGATCGGCGCGCCGGACATGGCCTTCCCGCGCATGAACAACATCTCCTTCTGGCTGCTCTGCGCTTCCTTCGCGATGATGGTGACCTCGATGTTCGTCGACGGCGGGCCGGGCCGCGGGGCGGGCACCGGCTGGACGCTCTATGCGCCGCTCTCGACCTCGGGCCATACCGGCCCGGCGGTGGACTGCGCGATCCTCGCCATCCACCTGGCGGGCGCCAGCTCGATCCTGGGCGCGATCAACTTCATCACCACGATCTTCAACATGCGCGCGCCGGGCATGACGCTGCACCGGATGCCGCTGTTCGTGTGGTCGATCCTGGTGACCGTGTTCCTGCTGCTGCTCTCGCTGCCGGTGCTGGCGGGCGCGATCACCATGCTGCTCACCGACCGCAACTTCCACACCCACTTCTTCGACGCGGCCGGCGGCGGCGATCCGGTGATGTACCAGCACCTGTTCTGGTTCTTCGGACACCCCGAGGTCTACGTGCTGATCCTGCCGGGCTTCGGCATGGTCAGCCACATCGTCTCCACCTTCTCCCGCAAGCCGGTGTTCGGCTACCTGGCCATGGCCTACGCCATGGTGGCCATCGGCTTCGTCGGGTTCGTGGTGTGGGCGCACCACATGTACACGACCGGCATGAACGTGAATCTGCAGGCCTATTTCTCGGCCGCCACCATGGTCATCGCGGTCCCCACCGGTGTGAAGGTGTTCTCCTGGATCGCCACCATGTGGGGCGGCTCGATCGACTTCAAGGCGCCGATGCTCTGGGCGATCGGCTTCATCTTCCTGTTCACGGTCGGCGGAGTCACCGGCGTGGTGCTGGCCAACGCCGGCATCGACTACCAGTTCCAGGACACCTATTACGTGGTGGCGCACTTCCACTACGTGCTGAGCCTCGGCGCCGTGTTCGCGATATTCGCGGGCTTCTACTACTGGTTCGAGAAGATGTGGGGCGTGAAGTACCGCGAATGGCTGGCGGTCACGCACTTCTGGATCACCTTCATCGGCGTGAACCTGATCTTCTTCCCGATGCACTTCCTGGGCATGCAGGGCATGCCCCGGCGCTACGTCGACTATCCCGAGGCCTTCACCTACTGGAACCAGGTCTCCTCGTTCGGCTATGTGGTGACCCTGGTGGGCGTGGGCGTGTTCCTGGTGGTCCTGCTCGACGCGATGGTGTTCCGCCGCAAGGCCGAGGCCAACCCCTGGGGCGAAGGCGCCACCACGCTCGAGTGGACGCTGTCCTCGCCGCCGCCGTTCCACCAGTTCAACGAGCTGCCGGTGATCCAGGCCGACATCCACTGATCGCCGCCCTCTCCATTGATGGGGAGGGGGACAATCGGCCGAGCGAAGCGAAGAGCCGATGGTGGGAGGGGTGAGCGGACGCACCGCCCTTGGCTCGCCCCCTCCACCACGCCCTATACGGGGCGCGGTTCCTCTCACCGTGAACGGGGGAGGCAGCGCGCCCTTCGAGAATTTGAGAGTATAGACTTCATGGCCATGGCCACGGCCCACACCTCCGCCCAGACGCCCGCCCGCTGGCAGGACTTCGTCCAGCTCCTGAAGCCCAGGGTGATGTCGCTGGTGGTGTTCACCGCGCTCACCGGCCTGGTCTGCGCGGACCGGCCGCTCAACCCGGTGCTGGCCGCGGTCGCCATCCTGTGCATCGCCGTGGGCGCGGGCGCCTCGGGGGCGCTCAACATGTGGTACGACGCCGACATCGACGCGAAGATGCGCCGCACCCGCGGCCGCCCGGTGCCGGCCGGCCGGGTGCAGGGGGCCGACGCCCTGGCGCTGGGCGTGGTGCTGTCGCTGTTCTCGGTGATGCTGATGGGCATGGCGCTGAACTGGTTCGCCGCCGCCCTGCTCGCCTTCACCATCTTCTTCTACGCCGTGGTCTACACCATCTGGCTGAAGCGCTGGACGGCGCAGAACATCGTGATCGGCGGCCTGGCCGGCGCCCTGCCGCCGGTGATCGGCTGGGCCGCGGCCACGGGGACCGCGCCGCTGAACGCCTGGCTGCTGTGCGCCATCATCTTCTTCTGGACCCCGCCGCACTTCTGGGCGCTGTCGCTGTACACGAGCGAGGACTACGCCGAGGCCGGAATCCCGATGATGCCGGTGGTGGCGGGCGCGGCCTCGACCCGGCGGCAGATCCTCTTCTATTCCCTGCTGCTCGTCCCGCTCTGCCTGGCGCCGGCGTTCACGGGCCTTGGCGGGCCGATCTACCTGGGCGTGGCGGGGGCCGGCGGACTGGTCTTCCTGCTTCTCGCCCTGCGGCTCTATCGCAGCCATGCGGGCGAAACGCCGGATGCGCGCAGGGACGGGCTCTATGACGTGCGGGCCGGGGCCAGGGACGCGCGCAACCTGTTCGCCTTCTCGATCCTCTACCTGGCCCTGATCTTCGCCAGCCTGCTCGCGGAGCACCTGCTGGGCGCCGCCCCCCTGGCGCTGTTCGCGCGATGAGCGACCCGCGCTCGGAGAGCGAGGCCGAGACGAAAGCCCGCCGCGGCCGCAATCTGGCCATAGCCTTCGGCCTCTTCGCTTTTGTCGTGATCGTCTTCGTCGTCACCATCATCCATCTGCGTGGCAATGTCGCCATCCCCCAGCCCTGAGCGCGCGCCCCTCGACCCGCAGCTCCGCCGCAACCGCAACGTGGCGATCGTCTGCGCGGCGGTGTTCCTGGGCATGGTGGGCGCGGCTTTCGCGGCGGTGCCGGCCTACCGCGCCTTCTGCCAGGCCACCGGTTACGGCGGCACGGTGCGCCGCGCGGAGAGCGCGCCCGACAAGATCATCGACCGGCAGCTCAGGGTGAGCTTCGACACCAATGTTCGGAACCTGCCGTGGTCGTTCATCCCGGAGCAGCGGTCGCAGACCATGAAGCTCGGCGAGACCAAGATCGCGGTCTTCAAGGTGACCAACCACGCCGACCATCCGATCACCGCGCGCGCGCTGTTCAACGTCGCGCCCGACCAGGCCGGCGCCTATTTCCGCAAGCTGCAGTGCTTCTGCTTCTCCGACCAGACGGTGGGCGCCCACCAGACGGTCGAGATGCCGGTCCTCTACTTCGTCGATCCGAAGTTCGCCGACGACATCAACACCAGAACGTTCACCGACGTGACGCTCTCCTACACCTTCTTCCCGGCGGTCGACGCCAAGCCGCAGGACACAGCCGCCGCGGCGGCCAAACCGAAGGCTTAGGCCGGCGCTCGCAGGCCGGTGGGCGGCGTCGCCCTTTCCCCTTGAGGGGACGCCCGACGCAGGGCTATAGCGTCCGCGACCCTGGTGGCGCGCAAGCCCTTCTGAAGCTGCGCGTGGGGGACTTGTGAGGGATCAGGACCGCGATGGCCCAAGGCGACGTCAAGCACGACTACCATCTGGTCAATCCGAGCCCGTGGCCGCTGATCGGCGCCATCGCGGCGACGATGATGGCCATGGGCGGCGTGGCCTGGCTGAAGGGCCTGTTCGGCATCCCGCAGCACAACCCGATCCTGTTCTTCGTGGGCGTCGCGGGCGTGCTCTACACCATGTTCGGCTGGTGGCGCGACGTGGTGAAGGAGGCCAACGAAGGCGACCACACCCCGGTCGTCTCCATCGGCCTGCGCTACGGCATGATCCTGTTCATCGCCTCGGAGGTGATGTTCTTCGTCGCGTGGTTCTGGATCTTCTTCGAGATGGCGCTGTTCCATCACCACCGGACCCTGGGGTCGATCGACGAGGTGAGGGCCGCCTGGGCCACCTGGCCGCCGAAGGGCGTCGAGACGGTGCCGCCCTGGAACCTGCCGCTGGTCAACACCCTGACGCTGCTGCTCTCGGGCACCACGGTGACCTGGGCGCACCACGCCCTGCAGCAGGGCGATCGCCGCGGCGCCAAGATCGGCCTCTTGCTGACGATCTGCCTGGGCGTCCTGTTCACCTCGATCCAGGCCTACGAGTACACCCACATCGTGACCCACAAGGAGTTCTTCTCGGCCGAGGCGGCGAACTCCGGGCTCTACGGCTCGGCCTTCTTCATGGCCACCGGCTTCCACGGCTTCCACGTGATCATCGGGACCATCTTCCTGACGGTCTGCCTGATCCGGCTGTTGATGGGGGGCTTCTCGCCCAAGCAGCACTTCGGGTTCGAGGCGGCGGCCTGGTACTGGCACTTCGTCGACGTGGTCTGGCTGTTCCTGTTCGCCTTCATCTACGTGATCTTCGGCGCGCACGGCGGCGCCGGCTGAGGCGGATGGACAAACCCAACGCCCTGATCGCCGGCGCGCTCGGCCGCTGCCCGAAGTGCGGCGAGGGGCATCTGTTCGCAGGCTTCCTGAAGGTCGCCCCGGGCTGCGAAGCCTGCGGCTACGACCTCGCCAAGGCGGACTCGGGCGACGGCCCGGCGGTGTTCGTCATCCTGATCGGCGGGTTCCTGGCCGCGTTCGGGGCGCTGTTCACGGAGGTCGCGTTCAATCCGCCGGTGTGGGCGCTGCTGGTCGTGTGGCTGCCGATGACGCTGGTGATCTGCCTCGGCCTGCTGCGGCCCATGAAAGGGCTGATGCTGGCGGCGCAGTTCGCCAACAAGGCCTCCGAAGCCCGCCATGGCGGAGGCTGAGACGGGGGGCCGCGGCGGCTTCCCCGCCGGCCTGACGCTCGTCACCGCCATCGCCTTCGCCCTGCTGGTGGGCCTGGGCGTGTGGCAGCTGCAGCGGCTGAAATGGAAGGAAGGGCTCCTGGCCCGCATCGCCGCGTTGCAGAGCGCCCGGCCGCAGCCGCTCGGGCCGGTGCTGGACGCGGCGGCGCACGGGCGCGACGTCGACTTCACGCGGGTCGCCGTCACCTGCCCGGGGCTGTCGCGTGCGCCCTTCCTCGAGCTCTACGCCTTGCAGGGCCCGCAGGCCGGCGCGCGGCTGATCTCCCAATGCCCGGTGGAAAGCGCCGCCTATCGCAGCATCCTGGTCGATCGCGGCTTCGTTCCCGACACGGTCGCGGCCCGGCCCGCCGTCGATCCGGCCGACCGGCGCCCGGTGGCGATCACCGGCATCCTGCGCCAGCCCGGCCGGCCCGGCTGGCTGACGCCGAAGAACCGGCCGCCGCGCTGGTTCATCCGCGATGTTCCGGCCATGGCCCGGGCGCTCGGCGCGCCCGCGCCGGCGCCGGTGATGCTGATGGCCGAGACCGCCGCCAATCCCGAGTTCAAGGCGCTCACGCCCGCGCCGCTTCCGGTCGATATCCCCAACCGGCATCTGGAGTACGCACTCACCTGGTTCGGCCTTGCCGGGGCCCTGCTCGCCGTCTATGCGGCGAGGCTGTTTGGCAGGAACCCGGCCTGATGCGCTTCATCTCCACCCGCGGGCAGGCGTCCGCGGTGGGCTTCTCCGACGCGGTCCTGGGCGGGCTCGCCCCTGACGGCGGCCTCTATATGCCCGAGGCCTGGCCGCAGCTCGGGGCCGCGGAGATCCGGGGATTCCTCGGCCGCCCCTATGCCGACGTCGCGGCCCGCATCATCGGCGCCTTCGCGGACGGCGAGATCGCCGAGGACATGCTCGCGGAGATGTGCGCCGAGGCCTATGGGACCTTCGATCACGCGGCGGTGGTCCCGCTGGTGCAGCTGGCGCCGGGGGCCTTCCTGGCCGAGCTGTTCCACGGCCCGAGCCTCGCCTTCAAGGACGTGGCCATGCAGATCCTGGCCCGTCTGTACGACCATCTGCTGGTCCGGCAGGACCGCAGCCTGACGATCCTGTGCGCCACCTCGGGCGACACCGGCGGTGCGGCGGTGGAGGCCTTTCGGGGCCGCACCAACGTCAAGCTGGTGGCGCTGTTCCCCGAGGGCCGCATCTCCGAGGTCCAGCGCCGCTTCATGACCACCGCCGAGGCGCGCAACATCGCCTGCGTCGCCGTCGCGGGGACCTTCGACGATTGCCAGGCGATCGTGAAGGACGCCTTCCAGGACCCGGTGCTGCGCCAGGCGGTCGACCTTTCGGGCGTCAACTCGATCAACTTCGCGCGCATCGCCGCGCAGGCCGTCTATTATTTCACCGCCGCCGTGGCCCTGGGCGCGCCGGATCGCGCGGTGGCCTTCGTCACCCCCTCCGGGAATTTCGGCGACGCCTTCGCAGGCTACGCCGCCAAGCGGATGGGCCTGCCGATCAGCCGGATCGTCGCGGCGACCAACGCCAACGACATCCTGGCGCGCGCCTTCGCTGAGGGCCGCTATGCGCGCGCCGAGGTGCAGGCCACGATCTCGCCGGCCATGGACATCCAGGCCGCCTCCAACTTCGAGCGGCTCTATTTCGAGGCGGTGCGGCGTGATCCGGTGGCGACCGCGCGCGCTTTCCAGGCCTTCGCGACCGCCGGAGCGATCGACATCCCGCCCGTGGCGCTCGCCGTCATGCACGAGCTGTTCGCCGGCGTGAGCGTGGGCGAAGACGAGGTCCGGCGCACCATGCTGGCGACCCTGGAGGCGACCGGCGAGCTGATCGATCCGCACACCGCCGTCGGCGTCGCGGCGCTTGCCCGCTCGGGCGAGCTCGGCTGGCCGGCGGTCGTGCTCTCGACCGCCCATCCGGCCAAGTTCCCCGACGACGTGGCGGCCGTCACCGGCGTGCGGCCGGGGCCGCCCCGGCGCTCCGAGGACCTCGCCGGCAAGCCCGAGCGGTACGACCGGCTGCCTGCCGATGCTGAAGCGATCAAGGCCTATGTCCGCGCCTTCGCCGAAGCCTGAGCTCCCCGCCGCCCGGCTGCACCGGCTCGCCAACGGCGTGCGGGTGGTCTGCGACCCCTTGCCTGGGCTGCAGACCGTGGCCCTGTCGGTGGTCGCCGGGCGCGGCGCGCGCATCGAGGACGAGGGCCGCTCCGGCTGGTCGCATCTGCTGGAGCACATGGTGTTCAAGGGGGCCGGCGCCCGCTCGGCCCGCGACATCGTCGAGGCCATCGAGGCCGAGGGCGGCCAGATCAACGCGGCGACCGGTTACGAGCGGACCAGCTTCCAGGTGCGGGCGCTCGCCGACGGGCTCGAGCTGGGGTCGGCGGTGACCGCCGATCTGGTGCAGCGCCCGCGGCTGGAGGGCGACGACCTGCGCCGCGAGAAACAGGTGGTGGCCCAGGAGATCGCCGAGGCCGCCGACACGCCCGACGACCTGATCTTCGAGCTGGCCCAGCAGGCGGCCTTCGCCGGCCATCCGCTCGGGCGACCGATCCTGGGCACCACCGCTTCGATCGGCCGCGCGACGCCGGAGTCGCTTTCGGCCTGGCGCGACGCCCTCTACGCACCGGAAGCCCTGGTGGTCAGCGCCGCCGGCGCGGTCGACGAAGACCGGCTCCTCGGCCTCGCCGAGCGGGACTTCGGGGCCATGGCGCCCGGCGCGGCGGCGCCGGCCTCGCCGCCCGCGGCATTCGCCGGCGGACTGCGGCGGATCGCCAAGAGCCTCGAGCAGGCCAACCTGGTGATCCTGTTGCCGGCCGTGGGGGCGAGCGACCCCGATTATTTCGCGCTCAGGCTGGTCGCCGAGATCCTGGGCGGCGGCATGGCCTCGCGGCTGTTCCAGGAGGCGCGCGAGAAACGCGGGCTGGCCTACGCCATCGACGCCTATGCGGAAACCTACGCCGACGTGGGCGTGCTGGGCGTGTTCGCCGGCTGCGCGGCCGCCGACGCCGCCGAGCTCGCCCGGGTGATCGCCGCAGAGCTCCAGGGGATGGCCCAGGTGCGTGCGCCGGAGCTCGCCCGCGCCAAGGCGCAGCTCAAGGCGGCCATGTTCATGAGCCGCGAATCGGCGCTGGCGCGCGCCGAGCAGGCCGCCGCCCAGGTGCTGCTGTTCGGCCGTCCGCTGGGCCCGCAGGAGATCGCCGATCAGGTGGACGCAGTGGCCCCGGCCGACCTCGCCCGCCTCGCTGACCGGGTCTTCGCCCCGCGCTGCGTGGCCATGGCGGTGCTCGGCCCCAAGGCGGCGCTGCCCGCGGCGGAGGCGTTCCAGCGCGCTCTGTTCGGCTAGAGGCTTGACCGGGCGGCGAATTCGGCGACGCTGCCGATAATGGCGCTCTTGGACTGGATCGCCCCGGAGAGCGGGCTCAGGGTGGAAGGCCAGGGCGTGGTGCTGCGTCCGCCCCGGGCCGCGGACTACGAGCCCTGGCGCGACCTTCGGGCCGCCTCGCGCGCATTCCTGCAGCCCTGGGAGCCGACCTGGCCGGCCGACGACCTGAGCCGGGCCGCCTTCCGCCGCCGGCTCGCCGCCTATGCGCGGGATCGCGAGCTGGGGGCCGCCTATGCCTTCTTCGTGTTCCGGGCCGCCGACGAGGCGCTGAGCGGCGGCATCACGCTCTCCAACGTCCGCCGCGGCGTCGCCCAGATGGGCACCATCGGCTACTGGTGCGGCCAGCCCTATGCCCGCCAAGGGCTGACGCTGGCGGCGGTGCGCGCGATGAGCGACTTCGCGTTCCGCACGCTGGGCCTGCATCGTCTGGAGGCCGCCTGCATCCCGGAGAACCAGCCGTCGCGCGACCTGCTCCTGAAGGCCGATTTCGCCGAGGAGGGCTACGCCAAGGCTTATCTGAAAATTAACGGCGTTTGGCGAGACCATGTGCTGTTCGGCCTGGTGTCGCCCCTGAAGGGCGTCGAGCGGCCGGACGAGGGGGTGTCGGTCTGACCGGGCGCCCGCCAGGGTGGGCGAAGCTCTTGGTCATGGCGAACGAGCGCTGGTTCTGGGACGCGACGACGGCGCTGGAAGCCCTGGGCGCCGCCGACGTCGCGCTGTGGATCTGGGAGCCCGAGAAGGATCGCCTGAAGCTCACCGGCGCCTCGCGCGCGCTGGGGCTGGGCCCGCTCTCGCCCGACTGCTCGTCGGCCGCGCTCAGAGCCCTCGCCCTGCCGCAGGACCGCGCCCACGCCGAGGACATCCTGAGGATGCGCGAGCCGGGCTCCGAGATCGCCGTGCGGCTTCGCCTGCGCGGCGGCGGCGTCTGCCTGTGGCGCGGGCTCTGGCTCGAGGAGGGCTGCCGCGCCGCCGGCGTGGTGGCGCTGGAGACCAAGTTCGCCGCCGCCGAGACGGACCCGCTGACCGGGCTGCTGGACCGCCGCAGCTTCATCGCCCATGCCCGCGAGCGCCTGCAGCAGGAGGGCCGCCACGAGCTGATCGTCGCCGACCTCGACCGGCTGCGGCGGCTGAACGAGGCGCTGGGCCACGAGCGGGCGGACCTGGTCCTGGCCGCGCTCGGCTCGCGCCTGGCCGCGGCCTTCCCGGCCGACGCCCTGCTGGCGCGGATCGGCGAGGACGAGTTCGCCGCGCTGGCGCCCGCCGCCCTGTCGCCCGGGTCCGAAGCCCTGCGCCGCGCGCTGGAGCATCCGCTGCGCGTGGCCGGCTTCGACATCCATCCCACGCTGTCGATCGGCGCGGTCGAGGTCGAGGGCGGCGCCGACGCCGCCGAGGCCGCCGAGCTGCTGCGCCGGGCCGAGCTGGCGGTGGAGAGCGCCAAGAGCCATGGGCGCGGCCACGCGGCGGCCTATGGCCGGACGCTGGAGACCGACGGGCTGTCGCGGCTGGCCCTGGAGGGCGACCTGCGCGGCGCGCTCGGCCGCGGCGAGCTGGTGCCGTTCTATCAGCCGATCGTCAGGCTCTCGACGGGCGCGCTCTCCGGCTTCGAGGCCCTGGTGCGCTGGCGCCACCCGAGACGCGGGCTGCTCACGCCCGAACAGTTCCTGCCCTCGATCGAGGAGATGGGGCTGATGCGCGAGCTGGGCGCGATGATGATGCGCTCGGCCGCCCGCCAGCTCGCGGAGTGGCGCGCGCGCCACCGCGCCGCGGGCGAGATGACCGTGGCCGTCAATCTCTCGACCGGCGAGATCGACGGACCGCACCTGGTGGAGGACGTGGCGGCGATCCGCGAGGAGACCGGCCTGCCGCCCGGCGCGCTCAAGCTGGAGGTCACCGAGAGCGACGTCATGCGCGATCCGGACCGCGCCGCCGTTGTGCTGGGGGAGCTTCGCAAGGCCGGCGTGGCCTTGGCGCTGGACGACTTCGGCACCGGCTTCTCGTCGCTGTCCTACCTGACGCGCCTGCCGTTCGACACCCTGAAGATCGACCGGTACTTCGTGCGCACCATGGCCAGCAACGAGGGCTCGGCGAAGATCGTCTCCTCGGTGGTGAAGCTGGGCCGGGACCTGGCGCTGGAGGTGGTGGCCGAAGGCGTCGAGAACGCCGGCATGGCCCGCCAGCTGCTGGCGCTGGGCTGCGACTACGGCCAGGGCTTCGGCTACGCCCCGGCGCTCTCGGCGCAGGAAGCCGAGGTCTACCTCAACGAAAGCTATGTCGACGGCGCCGCGCCGGTGAAGGCGACCGGCTCGCGCGGCTAGGCCCGGCCGGCGTAGCTCGAGAGGCGATCGGGATCGACCCCGATCTTCGCCAGGGCGAGGCTCCATTTGTGATCGTAGTCGGGGCCGAACACCAGGGCCTCGTCGGGATCGCAGGTCAGCCAGACGTTCTCCTTGATCTCCTTCTCGAGCTGGCCGGCGCTCCAGCCGGCGTAGCCCAGCGCCAGGATCGAGCGGCGGGGATGGCGGTTGTGGCTGGCCATCGCCTCCAGCACGTCGCGCGTGGCGGTGAGCGCCAGGCCTGCGCCCACCTCGAGGGTGTGCTCGGACTGGTAGTCGTCGGTGTGCACCACGAAGCCGCGCTCGCGCTCGACGGGGCCCCCCATCAGCACCAGGTCGGCCGGCACGGTGATGTTCGCCTTGATGTCGAGGCGGCCCAGGATGTCCGGCAAGGTCAGCCCGTCCACGGGCCGGTTCACCGCGACGCCCATGGCGTGCTGCGCGTCGTGGGCGCAGATCAGGATCAGCGCGCGCTCGAACCGCGGGTCGGAGATGCCCGGCATCGCGATGAGCAGCTGGCCGGCGAAGAAGCCTTGCATCGGCCCCCAATTTGGCGGGGATGATGGCGCTTTCAAGGGCTCCGTGGACGCCTGCGCGGTTGCGGCGCGGCCAGGAGGGACTATGTGGCAGGCTCAAGCCATCGAGGAGGCGCGCCCATGACCATCAAAGTCGGCGACAAGCTGCCGAACGTCACGCTCACCCAGGCCACCGCCGAGGGGCCGAAGCCGGTCTCGACCGAGGCGTTCTTCAAGGGCAAGCGCGTGGCCCTGTTCGCCGTGCCGGGCGCGTTCACGCCCACCTGCTCGGCCAAGCATCTGCCGGGCTTCAAGCAGAAGGCCTCCGAGATCCGCGGCAAGGGCGTCGACGTGATCGCCTGCGTGGCCGTGAACGACGCCTTCGTGATGCGCGCCTGGGCCGAGGACCAGGCGATCGGCGACGACATCGTCATGCTGGCCGACGGCGGCGGCGACTTCACCCGCGCGGTCGGGCTGGAGCTCGACGCCTCCCGCTTCGGCATGGGCAAGCGTTCGCAGCGCTACTCGATGATCGTCGACGACGGGGTGGTGAAGGAGCTGAACGTCGAGCAGGGCGGCGAATTCCGCGTCTCCTCGGCGGAGTACATGCTGGAGCAGCTGTAGCCGCCTCGCGCCTGCCTCGTTCTAGCCTCTCGGAAACGGCCGGCTCAGGAATCTCGAGCCGGCCAGGCCGAACCGCCAGGGCTGTTCAGCCGCGCGGGTGATGCCGATGCGCGGGCCGGCCACGATCGCGGGCGGGGACCGGCGCGGGACGAGCTGGAACGGCGGCTCATCCATCGGCAGCCCGTCGTGGGCGCGGGTGACGGCGAGCGCCTGGCAGAGCTTGCCCGGTCCGGAGCAGAGCCGACGCAGGTCTTCGACGCCGCGCCGCGCGCGCATGACCTCGATCCCCTGCGTCGGCTCTAGCGCCCGCAACAGCACGGCGCTGCCGGGCGCGGGCCCGCAGACCAGGTTCAGGCACCAGTGGACGCCGTAGGAGCGATAGACGTAGGCGCGGCCGGGCGGGCCGAACATCACCGCATTGCGCGGCGTGGGGCCGGAGAAGCTGTGCGAGGCCGGATCCTCGTGGTGGTAGGCCTCCGCCTCGACCACCACGCCGCCGACGGCGTCCACGCTGAGCGTCCAGCCGATCAGCGCGCGCGCGGCCTCGACCGGCGGCAGGGCGAAGAGCGCCGCTTGACGGGCCTGCGCGCCCCGGCGTGAAATGTCTGCGGACACAAGGGAGGATGTGGCATGCCCTACGCCGAGGGCCAAACCATCCACGATGCGGACTCGCACGTGATGGAGCTGCCGGGCACGATCACCGGCTACGTCGACCCGAAGGTCCGCGACGCCTTCGCCGAGAAGACCGCGAAGAAGAACGCGTTCGGCGAGTGGGTCGCGCAGGCCAGGGCGCAGCACGAGGACCCGGCGTTCCGCGCCGGCGATGAAGCCAATCTCCTGCTCCGGAAGAACTACCAGGCCCTCGGCGCCTTCCGGAATGAGGACCGGCCGAAGACCCTGGACCTGCTCGGCTTCGCGAGCCAGCTGGTCTTCACCACCGCCGCGCTGGGCAACTACGGCCTGGAGGAGGCCGGCGAGGTCGAGCTCGCCATCGAGGCGGCGCGGGCCCACAACCGCATGATGGCCGAGTTCTGCTCGGTGGACCGCCGGCTGCTGGCCACCGGCTACACGCCGCTCATCGATCGGGCCCGCGCGCCGCAGATCGCCCGCGAGGCCATCGAGCTCGGGTGCAAGGGGATCATCATCCCTTCGCGGCATCCGCCGGGCTTCTCCCCCAGCCACATCGAGCTCGATCCGCTCTGGGCGATGATGCAGGAGGCCGAACTGCCGATCCTGTTCCACGTGGGCGGCGAGAAGAAGATGGACAAGGACTACCTGGAGAACGGCCTGCCGTTCGTGCGCGACTTCCACGGCGGGGCCGAGAACTTCACCTCGCTCACCTTCATGGCCATCCCGCTCAGCGTCTGGCAGACGCTCTCGGCCCTGGTGATCGATGGCGTGTTCGACCGCTTCCCGAGGCTGAAGTTCGGGGCCATCGAGCTCGGCGGCTCGTGGCTTCCCAGTCTGATGAAGTTCATGGATTCGGGCGCCGCGGCGTTCGGCAAGGAAGAGCGGCTGCAGAAGCTCTCGGGCCGCCCGTCGGAGATCCTGCGCCGGCAGCTTCGGGTCACGCCCTATCCGCACGAGGACGCCCGCTGGATCATCGAGAACTCCGGCGAGGAGATGTGCCTGTTCTCCTCCGACTTCCCGCACGTGGAGGGCGGACGGAACCCCCTGAAGCGGTTCGGCGACAGCCTGCAGGGCCTGCCGGAGGCCGTGAAGCGGCGCTTCTACCGCGACAACTTCATCGACCTGATGGGGCGCGGCCTCGACCCGGCCCTGCACGACATCCCCGAGCTGGCCGC